>DASTCF010000078.1:0-13981 GCA_035711365.1 Gemmatimonadales bacterium | reverse complement strand
TTCCGCGAGCCGCTCCGGCAGAGCACCCATCATCGGCGCGATCACCGGCCGGACGAAGCCCATCGCGAGGATGGCGGATCCGGAATTCTCGATCTTCTCGAACGGAAGCACGACGGCATCACAGGCCTTGAAATAGAGCTGTACCCGCTCCACCGGCACCGGCTCAAGCCGGCACTGGATCCGGACATCGGCCGCGGACAGCTGCTCGATCCGCCGCGCGAGTCGCCGGTTGCCGCACCGTCCCACCACGAGGAGCCGCAGGTGAGGCGCCCGGATCGACTGAAACGCCTCAAGCAAGGCCTCAATGCCCTTGTACGGCTTCACGCTGCCGAAGTGCAGCAATACGAGGTCGTCCTGCAGAAGGCCCAGCTCGTCCCGGCAGCGATCAGCCGGAGCGTCGTCGGGATAGAAGCCGACGTAGGAGCCCTCGGGGAGCACCCGCAGCTTCGCCTCCGGAATCCCGAGCGCGAGGACCGCCTTCCGGGCCGTCGAGGGCCACATCACCCGCACCCATTCACACAAACCGACGAATCGCCGCTGGATATAGGTCTGCAGCGCGGGATGCGGTGCATCGTGCGCGTGGAGCTGGTGCAGGGTGAAGACGATCCGGCAGCGCAGCAGCCTCCGGACGACCCAGAGCTCAGCCAGAAACACCAGGCCATACAGGATGGACTTGACCAGCGAAGCCCGAAGGAAGTACGGCGTATTCCAGTCGTAATGGATGTATGCAGGACGGAATCGCCACCAGGTTCGCAGGGCCGCGAAATGCTTGCCGCGCACCCCGTGCCGCACCTCGAACCGCGCATCCGACCGGAGCCCCTGCATGAGAAGCTCTTGATACGGATTGTCCGGCTTGGAGACAGGGAGGCAGGCGATGAGCCTGGGTGATCTGTTGGCAGGCACGACGGGGGCGAGTCCTTCGGCCTCACACCAGCCGGTAGTTCCGGAACTCGAAGACGCGGTGGCCCGTGATCCGCTCGATGATGCCCGAGAGATAGTAGCGGATGAACCGCCACCGGAACTTCGGAGGCGCAATCCGTCCGGCAACCTGACCGCGACGCGCGTCGATCCACTCGACAGCGGTGGACGGATGGCTGTCGCCGAACGGCCGGAGGCCTGGCATCCAGGGAAACAGCGGCTGCTCCGGGCGTGCATCGCGCCACGGATACATCGTCTTGCCCAGCTCGCGCTTCGCTTCGAGCGCCTCGCTGGGGCGGGCCCAACCGTAGTGAAACATCTCGGCGTCCGTCAGCCGGGCGCGGATCTTCCGGTCGTCGGAGCCGACCCGGAACCCCTGTGCTCCCTGGTACGGGTGAATCTCGAGCGCCGGATCAAGGCGCACGGCCCGCACTTCGCGGCGATACCAGCGGCGATGCGTCGCCACCGTATCGAAACCGCCGTAGAAGTGGAGGTAGCGCACGAGGAGCCCTTCCACCCTGGAGTCGGCGTCGTTGGCCTGGATGGCCTCCTGGAGGATTCGGGCGCCGTTCTCGTGCAGCACCTCGTCCGCCTGGATGTAGATGCCCCAGGAGTGCCGGCAGGCACGCATGGCACGCATTGTCTCGTGCCCCAGCACGTAGTTCCGCTTCGACATGTCCCACTCGCTCTCGAGAATCCGGATCTTCGGATCGGCGATTGAGCGGACCAGGTCGAGCGTCTCGTCGTCGGACTTGCCGACATTGACGACCACTTCGTCGCAGACCGGCAGAATCGAGCGGATGCTGGCCACGACCGGGAAGTCGTACTGGAGGGCGTTGCGAATGATGGTGAAACCGGAAATGGGGACCACGGGCTCGCCTTGCGTCCGTTTAAGGTGGGCAGGAAGATAGCGAGGCAGATGGGCAGATGGGCAGATGGGCAGATGGGCAGATCAAATGTACTGATCGTTGGCCCTTCGCGCCGATGATCGATCCGGCGGGAGTGACCGCCCATCCGCCCATCGGCCTATCCGCCTAGCTTTCCCCCATGCATCTCGCCCTCTACTTCTGGGACCGCCTGCCGGTGGCCGGTTACGGCGGGACCCAACGTGCCGTCGTCTGGCTCGCGAGAGGCCTCGCCGAGCTGGGGCACGAGGTGACGCTCATCGCCGGCACCGGGACACGGGTGGCGGAGGCGAGAGTCGTTGAGGTCGACCTCCGCGGGGTCCAACGCCCCGACTTCGACATCGGGCCGTTCCTCCCGTCGGGAGTCGACGTGCTGTTCGGGTTCGCACCGGTCCCTGTGTCGCCGCCGGTGCCGTACATCCGGCGGCTGGCCGGCAATTGGCGCCCGGGCAAGACCGCGCCACCCAACACCCTCTTTCTGAGCGCGAATCACGCGGCGCGCCACGGGGGGCGGAGCTGGGTGTACAACGGTGTCGATCCCTCCGAGTTCACCTACCGTTCCACCAAGGACGGATTCGATCTCTTCCTGGGACGCCTCCACAGTGTGAAAGGGCACCGGATGGCGATCGAAGGCACCCGGCGACTGCACCGGAAGCTGGTAATCGCCGGCGGCTGGCGCCCCTCGTTTCCGTGGAGCCGTGTGCGGTACTTCCGATCGGTGGGAGGAATCCGCAAGGCGAACCTGCTGGCCGGGGCGCGCTGCCTCTGGATGCCGGCCCAGTGGCACGAGCCGTTTGGCCTGACGCTGATCGAGGCCCTCGTGAGTGGCACACCGGTGATTGGCACCCATTTCGGATCGCTGCCGGAGATCATCCGGCCTTCCGTCGGCGGACTGGGTGATTCCCTGGAGGAGTTGGTGGAAGTGGCACGGGGCATCGGGGGCGTGGATCCGGCTGCCTGCCGCGCGCGCGTCGAGCGGTATTTCTCGCACCGGACGATGGCCGAGGGGTATCTCCGGGTCGCCCGGCACTTTCTCGAATCAGGGCTGTTGCCGCCGGGGGTTGTGGCGGGAGACTAGGCGCGGCGGACCTTCTCCAGCATCTCGCGCATCCGGTGCATGTAGGTGTGCTCGCCGAGCGCACGCCGCCGTGCCGCCTCGGCCACCTGTGCCGCGGCCGTGTGGTTCTCCAGCGCCATTTTCACCAGCGTCCGGAGCTCTGCCGGATTCCGATAGACCAGCACTTCCTCCCGATCGCGGAAATGACGGGCGAGATCCTCACGAGCGTCCACCACCTGCGGCACGCCGATCGCGGCCAGCTCGAACAGGCGCTGATTCACGCCGCGCCCGGCCGCCTGCCGGTCACCGTCGCCGGTCCGGTGGATGTTGACGGCCACTGAAGCGCCGGCATACGCACGCACGAAATTGCCGGTGGTCAGCTGCTCGCCGCGGCAGTAGTCCCGGAGCGACGTCCGCCGCCAGCCCGGCCCCCAGAGCGCGAGGCCGAATTCGACCAGCTCGGCGAGGAGGCGCTCCCTCCGCGGGGTTGCCGTTCCCGCGAACACCACATTGGCCCGGTATTGATCGCGGGAGCGCATTGGGCGGTGCACCGACGGGTCGCACCCCGGGGGCAGGTAGTGCGCCGGCCGCCCGGCCTTCGCAGCCAGGTTTTCGGCGAGATCGGTCCCGGTGACGAACACCTCGTCGTAGGCCGCGGCCAGGTGCTCAACCGACTCCATGCCTCCCACGAGATCCGGAACCAGGAGCACCCACGTCGGCGAGTCCGGCCCCCGCACCGCCGGGGTGAAGGCGGCGGAGAGATCCTCTTCGGGCACCACGACGACCAGCTCGGGGCCCGTACGGTCGAGGAGTCGGGCGAACCGGTCGGCGGGATCCCCGCCGCGGAGGCGATCGAGCAGGCCGGGCGGGCCGCCGAAATCGAATCGGGTGACCTGGCAGCCGAGGCGCTCGAGCGCCCGCGCGCGGAGGCCTGCATGTGCGTGCAGGGCGTCGTCGAAGGCCGCCACGAACAGGACCCGGGTCATGCTCGCCCCGGCGGGTCGCGGAACTGCAGGTCGTGCAGCCGCTGGTAGAGTCCGCCCTCCTTGAGCAGGACATCGTGCGTTCCCTGCTCCACAATCCGCCCGTCCTCGAGCACCAGGATCAGATCCGCATGGCGCACGGTGGCCAGCCGGTGCGCGATGACCAGCACAGTCCGGTCCTGCATCAGCCGGTCGATCGCCTGCTGAACCAGCCGCTCCGACTCGGTGTCGAGGGAGCTCGTCGCCTCGTCAAGAATGAGAATCGGGGGGTCGCGCAGGAGCGCGCGGGCGATCGCAACCCGCTGCCGCTGGCCTCCGGAAAGGCGGGTGCCGCGCTCGCCCAGCACCGTGTCGAATCCCTGCGGGAGGTGCGCGATGAACTCGGCAGCGTTCGCCGCGCGGGCGGCGGCCTCGATCTGCTCGCGCGACGCCCCGGGTGACCCGAAGGCGATGTTGACGAGGACGGTATCGTTGAGGAGCACCGTCTCCTGGCTCACGACGCCGAGCAGGCGGCGGAGCGAGTGCCGCCGGATGTTGGAGAGCGGGACGCCATCGAGCAGGATCCGCCCCGCCGTCGGCTCGTGGAACCGCGGCAACAGGTCGACGAGCGTGGTCTTCCCCGCACCGGACGGCCCGACGATGGCCACGACCTGGCCCTTCGGCACGCGGAATGAGATCCCCCGAAGGACCGGCACGTCGGTTCCATACGCAAAGTCGACGCCTTCGAACATGATGTCGCGCTCGAACCGGGCGTCCACCTCGCCGGGCCGTTCGACGTCCGTCTCCGGCTGGTCGAGGACTGCGTACACCCGATCGGCACTCGCCATCGCCACCGCCATCACGGCCGGATACTGCGCGATGTTCTTGATGGGCGACATGAGCTTGAGCGCTGCCACGAGGAAGGCGATGACCGCCTCGGGAGCCAGCGGCGTGCCGCCCAACAGCGACGGCTGAGTGGCGGCAGTCACGATGAGAATGACCAGCAGGCCGCCGAAGATCTCGCTCAGCGGGCTCGTCAGCGAGGAGTAGCGCTGCGTCCGGATGACCCGCTTCCGGTAGCGCGACAGCCGGTCGAGAAAGCGCTGAGATTCACGAGACTCCTCGCCGTAGGCCCGGATCAGCTTGACCGCCCCGATACGCTCCGCAACCGTTGCGGTGATCTCGGCCCGCTCACCGACGCGAGCCCGCGAGTGACGGCGCAGGCGGCGCAGGATGGTCCGCATGCCCAGCACCAGGAGAGGGGCGGCAGCCAGGGTCAGGAGTGTGAGGCGCCCGCTGATCTGGCTGAGCACGACGAGGATGGTGATGATGAGGATCAGATTCTGGAACAGGCGCGCCAGAGCGGCAGTCACGACACCCTTCACATTGTCCACCTCGCCTGTCATGATCGAGATGAGCTGTCCCTGCCGTGTCCGCTGAAAGAACCCGAGGTCGAGCCGGAGCAGGTGGTCGAAGAGTTCACTCCGCAAGTCCCGGACGAGTCCCTCCTGGAGGGCCACCTGGATCTGGCTCGTCGAGTAGCTCAGTGCGTTCTTCAGCACCAGTCCCACCACCAGCAGGCCGAGCAGGCGTGCCGCTGCTCCGGCCGGGGTCGCGCCTGCGAGCAGCGGGTTCAGCGCCCAATCGATGAACCGTTGCAGCTCGCCGGCCCCGCCGGCGAGCGAGCCGGCGCTGCCGAACAGCAGTTTGAGCAGGGGAATGAGGATGACGACGGTGAATCCGTCCAGCAGGGAAGCCAGAAACGAGGTGGCCATCCCCATCAGGAAGAGTCCGCGGTAGGGGCGGATCTGACGGAGGAGCCTGAGCTCCGTCTGCACGCCTACGACCGCCGGGGAGTCAGGAGGGCGATCGGCAGGATCACTTCTTCGGGCGAGACCCCACCGTGGAGGAAGGCGCCGCGGTAACGGGCCTGGTACTCCCGGAGCTTGGTCGGATACACGAAGAACCGATCGCCGGTGGCCAGCAGCAGTCGGGTGCCCGGGGTCCGCTTCGGCAGCCCGAACCGCTCGAGATCCTCCACGACGAGTGCGGCGTCGGCATCCTGCGCCTTGAGGTCCTCTCCGAACTTGTAGCGCAAATGGGAGGTCGCATCGCGCTTGGCGAAGACGGTCGCCGGGGTATGACAGTGGATGGAGCCGTGGTCGGTGGTGAGCAGGACGGGGACGTTCCGCCGCTCGGCCTCGCGGAGCGCGTTCCAGAGGGGCGAGCGCTCAAACCAGGTGCGGGTCAGGTTCCGGAGCGCCTGGGTGTCACGAGCCACCTCGAAGAGCGTGGAATTCTCGGTTCGACCGTGGGTCAACTGGTCGATGAAGTTGAACACGAGCGCCGTCACGCCCTCCTGAGCGAGGTGCGCCGGCAGCCGCCGCAGCAGGGCGTCGCCATCGGCGGCCGTGAAGACCTTCTCGTACCGAACGGGCACCGGCCGGCCGGCCAGTTCGCGCAGGTGCTCGACCAGCAGGCCCTCCTCATGCGCGTTCAGGCTGGTCTCGTCCTCGGTTCGCCACCAGGCGGGATAGCGCGCGGCCAGTTCGTTGGGGAAGAGGCCGCTGAAGATGGCGTTGCGGGCGTAGGGCGTGGCGGTGGGAAGGATGGAGAAATAGTGTCCGGTCTCGATGTCGAACCGCGTCGCGATGAGGGGGCGGATCATCGCCCACTGGTCGAGGCGCAGACAGTCCACCACAATCAGCAGCGCCCGACCGTGTGCATCCAGCGTGGGGCGCACGAACTCCGCGACGATATCGACGGAAAGCGGCGGCCGGTCCGCCGCGCTGCCATCGAGCCACGCGGCATAGTGGCGGCCAAGGAAGCGCGCGAAATCCTGCCGGAGCGAGCCTTGCAGGGTGCGCAGCGCGTCCTGCAGCCCCGGCTCCTCCGCCCTGCCGAGCCGGACTTCCCATTCGGCCAGCTCGACAACCAGTTCGATCCACTCGCGCCAGGCCATCCCCTCGCCGCGCCGGCCCTCGAGCTCCCGGAAGCGCGTGGCGAAGTCCCGGGAAAGCCGCTGCTGCCGGATGCGATCTCCCTCGAGGAGCCGGGTCACGACAGAAAGTATCTGCCGTGGGTTGACCGGCTTGACGAGATAGTCGCTGATGTCCACGCCGATCGCGTCCTTGAGGGTCTCCGGCTCCTCGCTCTTGGTCACCATGACCACGGGCATGGAGTGATCGATCTCGCGGATGGCGTGAAACAACTCGAGGCCTCGCCGCCCGGGCATGTGCTCGTCGAGCAGCACGACGCCGTAGGGCCGGCGCTGCAGGAGCACCAGCGCGTCGTCGCCGTGCGCCGTCTTCTCCACCGTGAATCCCTGCTCTTCGAGGAAGAGGACGTGCGACGTCAGGCTTTCGACTTCATCGTCGACCCACAGGATGCTCTTTGGACGCGGCATGATACGAAAGCTATCGGCACGAAGAACCCCGAGCAACGCGCTGGCGGCGCCCTTCCGGGCGACCTACATTCCCGCCGTGCCTGACGCCACTGCCGCCGCCGTCGAGCCCCGCATTCTGGCCGTGCGCTTCAGCTCGATCGGCGACATCCTTCTCACGACACCGCTGCTCCGCGCCCTCCGGACCCGCTTTCCGGCGGGCCGTATCGACGTGGTGACCCGTCGCTCGTTCCGCCCGCTGCTGTCCGACAATCCCCGGATCGACACGGTCTTCGACCTCGGGCCGGAGGAACGGCTCGCCACCCTCGCCGCGACGCTTCGCGGAACACAGTACACCCATCTGCTCGATCTCCACGGCAGCCTGCGGAGCCGGACGCTGCGGCTGCTCGTTCCCGGACCGTGGCGCGGGTATTCGAAGCACCGGGTGGCGCGCGCCCTGCTCATCCGCACCAAGGTGAACCGGTACCCACCGGGCACCCCGCCGGTGCCCGAGCGGTATTTCGCCGCTGCACGCGGACTCGGTCTCCGTCCGGACGGCGGCCCACCGGAATTCTTCCTCTCGGCCGAGGCGGAGGCGGAAGCGGAGGCGTGGCTTGCCTCGCATGGCCTGGGTGGGCGCCCCCTCGTGGCCCTCGCGCCGGGCGCGGCGCACGCGACCAAGCGCTGGCCGCTGGAGTATTGGCGAGACCTCGCGCGGAGCCTGACGGCGCAGGGCCGAGATCTTGTCGTCGTGGGGGGAGCCGAGGATTCCGCCGTATCGCGCGAGGTGGCGGCGGCAGCGGGGTCGCGGGCGGCGAGCGCGGCCGGCGACTTCGGGCTGCAGGGCACCGGCGCCCTGCTTCGTCGTGCGGGTGTGGCGATCTCGGGGGATACAGGCGTGATGCACATGGCGACCGGCGTGGGGACACCCGTGGTCGCGCTCTTCGGTCCGACGGTCCAGGCGTTCGGATTCTTTCCGTACGCCGCGAGGGCGACGGTCCTGGAACGCGACCTGCCGTGCCGTCCCTGCACCCGCATGGGCGGGCCGGTCTGTCCGCTCGGCCACCATCACTGCCTCCGCACGATCCTCCCGCCAGAGGTGGAAGCCACCGCTCTCGCGCTGGCGGGCGCATGAACTCGTCCCGCCCAGGCGCCCGCTCATGGGACCCGAGCGCCGTCGCCCTGATCCGGCTCCTGACGACGATGGCCCGGGGCCCGAAACGGGACGGCGTGTTCGCCCTGTGGCTGACGCTCCGTGTGGCCCAGGACCTCCTGCTCGATCCGCCGATCGCCGAGCGGGCGCACCGTCGCCGCGTCGCGGCACTCGAGCGCCGCCTCTCGAGTCTCGCCCTCCCCCCACCCCTTCGCCGCGCGCTCACGGCGGCTGTGGTGCAACTTCGTGAGGCGCGCCCGGATGCGGCGGTGATGGCGCTCAATCAGCTCGCCGCGCCGGCCCGCGACACCCTGGGCAGCGAGGCAGGCGAGGCGATGGTACAGGCCGCACGAGCCGCGCGGGGAATGACGACATGAAGGCCATCATCACCGCCGCGGGCCAGAGCAGCCGCCTGTGGGAAACCACGGGGCGCGAGCCGAAGACGCTGCTTCCTTTCGGGAACGGCTCGATCCTCTCGGCCATCCTCGGCAACTTCGGCGCGGCCGGCGTGCGTGAATTTCTCGTCGTCGTCGGCTACCGTGGCGACTTGATCACGGATCATCTCAGGAGCCATGACGGCTTCGGGTTCGCGGTGGAGACCCTGGAGAACCCGGATTGGCACCGCGGAAACGGTCTCTCCGTACTCCGGGCCCTGTCGCACCTGGCCCCGGAGGAACCGGTGCTGCTGTCGATGTCGGACCACCTCGTAAGCCCGGCCGCCCTGCGCGCGGTGCGGGACGGCCCCGCGGCAACGAATCTGCTATTGATCGATTTCCGGATCGGGGAGGTGTTCGATCTCGAAGACGCGACCAAGGTGCGGCTCGAAGGAGAGCGGATCGCCGACATCGGGAAGGACCTGCCCCGCTACGACGCATTGGACTGCGGGGTCTTCCGCCTGGATCAGCGCTTTCGGCTCGCCATGGAGCGCGCCGTCACCCAGGGGCGTGAAGGCATCAGCGACGGCGTGCGCGAGTTGATTCGCTCGGATGGGTTCGGCACGGTCGCATTGCCCGACGGGAGCCAGTGGCTCGACATCGACACGCCGGACGCCTACCGGCACGCGCTCGCCCGGCGCGCCACCTTCGCCTGAACGCGCCCGTTTCCGCATGGCTCCCATCCGCCTGCTGTTCAAGATCGGCTTCGTCTACCACAAGGCCGCCTTCGATCCGGTGATCGAGCTCTTCCGCGCGGACGGCCGGTACGAGGTGCTGTTCGCGCTCGATGAAGAGCGGATCCGCCGGTTCGGTATCCTCAACCTGCCGTATCGCCCGGCCATCGTGGACTCGTGGATTCGAGAGGGCTACCGGTTCACCACCGAGAAGCGCGGGTTCGACGTGGTCATCGCGGGGGATACCATCCGCGATGCCGGCGCGTATGGACGGACGCTGCTTTGCTTCCTGAATCACGGAACCGGAATCAAGACAATCCTCTATCGCAACCTCGCGAAGCACCGGGAAACGCGCTACCAGATCTTCGTCGAGGGCCGGTATCGCGTCGAGAAGATCAACGCCTCCGGACAGATCGGCCGGAGCGAGGTGCAGCTCGTGGGCCTGCCGAAGCTCGATTACTACTTCCAGGGGCGTTTCGCCGATCGGGAGGGACTGCTCCGGCGGTGGGGCCTCGATCCGTCGCGGCCGACCGTACTCTTTGCACCGACCTACAAGCCCACCTGCCTCTACGAGGTGAAGGACGCCCTCTTCGAGGCGACAAAGGACCGCTGCAACCTGGTGATCAAGCTCCATCATTACAGCTGGATGGGGAAATACGCCCCGCACGAGCAGCACCGGATCTTCCAGCGCCGGGTGCGCCGGTCCGACCACGCCGTCCTGCTGCCGATGGACGAGTACAATATCGTGCCCTGGATGGCGGCCGCCGACACGCTGATGAGCGAGGCCTCGAGTACGGTCTTCGATTTCCTGGCGCTGGGGAAAACGGGCATCATTTACGACCTGCCAGGCGACTCCCTCCGCCACAGCGATGGGATGCCACTGCTCGACGAGGACAATCGGACCTTCCTGCGCGAGGCCTTCGTGCATATCCGTCGGCCCGAGGAGCTGCGCGACGGCATCGCCCAGGCGCTGGCGCCTACCCCCTCGATGCGCGAATCCGCCGATCGCGAGCGCGATCATCTCTTCTACCGGCTCGACGGGCGGGCGGCCGCCCGCATGAAGGCACGAATCGAGGAGTTACTTGCTGAGGGTGGGCATGAAAACGCCCCGGACGGGCCGGGGCGTTGAGACTGTGCAGGGGACCCTCGCTCAGGCCGGTGGTCGCGCCGTCGAATCCTTGGCCGTGTCGCGTGGCGCGACAGTCTTGGGAATCGCGCCGCTGATTTCCACGATCGACCCCTCCGCGCCCGTCGCCTTGTAGATTCGCACCCAGATCGGCGGTCCATCCCGCTCGGCGTAGAGCACCCGGGCCCCCTCGGTGTCCCGTTCATCGCTCACCAGATCCCAGGCACCCGTCGAAAGCACGCTGCGATAGAACTCGACCAGCCTCTCGGTCGGAAGCGCACTCCGAAAGGTGATCTGGAGCGCCTCCGGGTTGCCCGAGCGCGAGAGCACCTCCGCGGCGGGCGGGAGCGGGAGACCAGGAAGGGCCTGGGCGACACTGGCGGCCTTGGGAGCGTCTTCGCGGCAGCCGGCGACCGGCACCAGCGCGGCCAGCAGGAGGAGGCGTAAGTTCTGATGGGGCATAGGGGAGGGAGACTAAAGGGGGAGGTGCCACCGGGTCAACCCATCGCGTTGCCCGGCCGTGCGGCGTGGGCTATTCTTCTGTTCTGCACCGTCGAGGGAACACCACATGGCCGGCCACAGCAAATGGAAGCAGATCAAGCGGAAGAAGGCGGTTACCGATTCCCGCCGCGCGTCGTCCTGGACCAAGGTGATCCGCGAAATCACCATTTCCGCCAAGGCCGGAGGCGGTGATCCGAACGGCAACCCGCGGCTGCGCACGGCGATCGACGCGGCCAAGGCCGTAAACATGCCCAATGAGAACATCGACCGCGCCATCAAGAAGGGCACCGGCGAGCTCGAGGGCGGCAACATCGAGGAAGTCACCTACGAAGGCTACGGGCCGGGTGGCGCCGCCGTCCTCATCGAGGCTACCACCGATAATCCCAATCGCACGGTCGCCGAGGTCCGGCACGCCTTTACCCGCAACGGCGGCAATCTCGGCACGTCGAATTCGGTCGGATGGATGTTCGATCGGAAGGGGCAGATCTATCTGGACGCGAGCCGCCTGGACGAGGACCGCACCCTCGAGCTCGCGCTCGACGCCGGGGCGGAGGATTTTGCCCGCGACGGCGATCAATTCGTCGTCTCAACGACCGTCTCGGACTTCCATGCGGTCCAGGACAGTCTTCGCGCCAAAGGCATCCAGATCGATTCCTCGGAGCTGGCAATGGTCCCGAAGAACACGGTGAAGGTGGAAGGCAAGGACGCCGAGGCGCTGATCCGGCTCGTAGAAGCCCTCGAGGAACTCGACGACGTCTCCAAGGTTTTCTCCAATTTCGACATCGACAGCTCGGAGCTGGCCGAGGCGTCGAACTGACCTCCTCGTGAAGGTCCTCGGCGTGGACCCCGGCACCGCGGTAACTGGGTACGGGGTGGTCGAGAGCGGAACCGGTCCCTCGGTCACGCTGGTGGAATGCGGGATCATCCGGACCCGGGCCCGTGATCCCCTGCCCGCCCGGCTGCGCGCCATCCGTGAAGGCCTGGACCAGCTCCTCTCACGCCACAAGCCCGACGCCGTGGCGGTCGAGGACGTCTTCTACGCGCGAAATGTCCGGACCAGCCTCGTGCTGGCCCACGCGCGGGGTGTCATCCTGCTCACGGCCGAGGAGGCGGGCCTGCCGATCGGCGAATACTCCCCAGCGGCGGTCAAGAAGGCAGTGGTCGGCCGCGGAGGAGCGGGCAAGGCGCAGGTGGGTTACATGGTCGCCCAGCTTCTGCGCCTGAAGGCGCCGCCCGCCCCGGCCGACGCGGCCGACGGCGTCGCCGTCGCGCTCACACACCTGCTGCTCGCCCGCCGGGCGCCGGGCCGGGCCTCGATGCTGGGGCGTCACAGGTGATCGGGACCGTGTCCGGCACCCTCGTGGCCGTCGCGGCGGATATCATCACCCTCGAGACGGCAGGCGGGGTGGGGTACGAGATCACCGTTCCGCTCGGCGTGCACGGTCGGCTCCCGGCGCTCGGCGCCACCGTCCGTCTCCACACCGAGCTCGTGGTTCGTGAAGACGCCTGGACCCTGTTCGGCTTCGATACCGCGGCCGAGCGGCTCATCTTCCGTCGGTTGCTGACCGCGAGCGGCTTCGGACCGAAACTGGCGCTCGCGGTGCTGTCGCACCTTGGTCCGGATCGGACCGTGCTGGCGATTCGTGAGCGCAACCTCGCCGCCCTGGCGACCGTGAGCGGCATCGGGCGAAAGAAGGCCGAGCGCCTCATCCTCGAGCTCCGGGACCGGTTCGAGGACGTTGCCGTGGAGACGGGCGCCGCGCCGCCTCGGGCCGGCGAGGCGGCGGTACAGGCGCTCACCGGCCTCGGGTACACGGCCGCCCTCGCGGAGGATGCGATCCGCGCGGTCCTCGCCCTCGGCGAGACCGACGACACATCACTCATCGTTCGGCGGGCGCTGCAACGCCTGACGGCGGGTAAGGGAGGAGTTCCATCATGACGGTGGGCGCGGTGACGGCCGAATGGGAGTGCACGCGGTGCGGAGCCACGAACCGCAAGCTCGTCCCGACGAATACACAGAAGGCGACCGATCGCTGCGTGACGTGTCACGCGCGGCACATGATCACGCCGGACGAGCGCCCGGTCCGCTGGCAGGCGGCGCTCGGCTGAGACCATGGTGAATCGCCTCGAAGTAACCACCCCCGATGTCCTGCCGGACGAGAGCGGCGCCGAAGCCGCCCTCCGGCCGTCGCGGCTGGACGAGTTCGTCGGACAGCTTCAGGTCAAGGCGTCGCTCCAGATCGCAATCGATGCCGCTCGCGGCAGGGGCGAAGCCCTCGACCATACGCTGTTCTTCGGACCGCCCGGTCTCGGCAAGACCACGCTCGCCGGCCTGATGGCGCGGGAGATGGGGGTGCAGATCCGCACGACGTCCGGTCCGGTGCTGGAAAAGCCGGGGGACCTGGTCGGCCTCCTTACCACCCTGGGCGAGGGTGACATTCTCTTCATCGACGAGATCCACCGCCTCCGGCCTGCGCTCGAGGAGTTCCTCTACTCCGCGATGGAAGACTATCGCGTGGATGTGCGGATCGCGGATGGGCCGAATGCCCAGACCATCCCCATGGCGCTCGAGCGGTTCACGCTCATCGGCGCCACCACGCGATTCGGCCTCCTGACGCCGCCGATGCGCGCCCGGTTCGGGCTGGTCGAGCGGCTCAACTTCTACCCCGCCGAGGACCTCCGCCTGATCGTGGAGCGCTCGGCCGGGATTCTCCGGGTGCCGACCGACCTGGAGGGAGCGGAAGAAATCGCCCGCCGCAGCCGGGGCACGCCCCGGGTCGCGAACCGGCTGCTCCGGCGGGTCCGCGACTTCGCACAGGTGCGCGCGGAGGGACATATCACCGGGTCGGTCGCCCGTGATGCCCTCGCG
>DASTCF010000077.1:0-3345 GCA_035711365.1 Gemmatimonadales bacterium | reverse complement strand
CTTGCCCTCGATCTCGATGATGCGGTCCACCAGGAGGAAGGGATAGCGGTGCGGAATGATGTCGAGGATCTGTCCGATGTCCATCGCGATGCCGCCCTCGCGCTGGCCGGTGCGCGCGATCGCCCGGGCGAGGGCGATGTTCCCCTCGTGACTCGGCCGGTTCGCCACCACGTGCGCCTGCACCCGCCCGCCTACCAGCGCCAGATCGCCGATGAGGTCCGCGGCCTTGTGACGGACGAACTCATCCGGCCAGCGAAGCGCGCCCTCCACCAGCCCCGAGTCGGACAGGACGATCGCGTTCGCGGTCGTTGCGCCCTGGATCAGCCCGCGCGCCTTGAGCCCGTCCACCTCGTGCAGGAAGCCGAAGGTCCGGGCGCCGGCCAGCTCCCGCCCGAACTCCTCGGGAGTCACATCGTAGCTGCCGGCCTGGCGCCCGATGAGGGGATGCGGAAAGTCGATGGTTGTCGTCACCCGGAGCGACTTCGCAGGGGAGACCACGTAGTTGGCGTCGCCCTCCGTGACTGTAAACGCGGCCTGGATCCGGTAGGTGACCGCGTCCCCTTCCTGCATGGCCTCGCCCGCTCCGCGAAGGGCCTCGAAGTACGGTGCGAACGAGCCGTCCAGGGCCGGGGGTTCGGGGCCATCGAGATCGATGTAGAGATCGTCGATCTCGAGCGCGCCGACCGCGGCGAGGACGTGCTCGACGGTGTGCACGGCTTCCTCGCCTCGCCCGAGGACCGTGCGCCGGTCGGTGGACTCGACCTCCTCCAGGCGCGCCGGCACTTCAGGACTGCCCTGCAGGTCGGTCCGCCGGAACACGACGCGGCGGCCGGCCGGGGCGGGGCGGAAGGTGACGGTTACGGTGGTGCCGGTGTGGAGCCCCATTCCCTGCACCGTAGCCGTCTGCTGGATCGTCCGTCTACCCACGGTTACCTCGCTTGGTGACCAGGCTTTCCAGATCGTCGATGATCCGCGCGACGCGATAGAGCCCCGCCTGTCCACGCAGGAACTCACGATGCACCCGCGCGGGGGTGCCGCTGACATCGGTTCCCGGCGGCACGTCGCCGGTGACGCCCGCCTGTCCTCCGACTCGCGCCCGGTCGCCGATCCTCACGTGATCGCCCACGCCGACCTGGCCGGCGAGGATGACCCCGTCCCCCACCCGCACGCTGCCGGCGAGCCCCACACCCATCATCAGCAGGCACCCCCGCCCGATGCGGCAGTTGTGGGCGACATGGACGAGATTGTCGATCTTGGTGCCAGCGCCGATCACGGTATCGTCGATGCTGCCCCGATCCACGCAGGAATTGGAGCCGACCTGCACATCGTCCTCGAGGACGCAGCCTCCCACATGCGGAATGGCGTTGAGGCCGTCCCGGTCCGGCAGGAATCCGAAGCCGTCCGCACCGATCACCGCTCCTGCCTTGAGCCGAACGCGCCGGCCGAGCTGGGCCCTGCGATGGCAGACCGCGTGCGGGCCGATGTCGCTGTCGTCCCCGATGATCACCTCATCCTCGATGATGGCCCCGGGCCCGATGCGGCAGCGCGCACCGAGCCGCACATCCCTCCCGACCACCGCGTGCGGGCCGATGCTCACGTCCCCGGCGAAGGTCGTCCCTTGCCCGATCCGTGCGGTGGGATCGACTCCCCACGACACCGGAGGCTCCGGGAAGAGGCGCTCGACCACGATCAGGATTGCCCGCCCCGGGTCCCCGACCACGATGCGGGTGGACGGCCCTTCGGCCTCACCGGCGTGCTCCTCCCGGAGCAGGACCGCGCCAGCCCGCGACGCACGGAACTGGCTCAGATACTTTGCCGACGCGAGGAAGGACAGGGTCTCGGGTCCCGCGCGGTCGAGCGCGGCGACCCCTCCGATCGCGGCCGCCCCTTGGCCAAGCAGGCGGCCGCCGACAAGATCGGCGACCGCCTGCGCGGTGAGCGTGGCCGAAGTCACGGCCTCAGTTGCCGCCGGCCTTCAGCGCGTCGATGACCCGTTGCGTCAGGTCCAGCGATCGGTCGGCCGCCACGATGCCTGACCCAGGCGACCCCACGTCGAAGATGATCGCATAGTTGCCGGACGCCCGGATATTCTCGATCACGCCGTTGACCTTGGTCTGGATCGGTTCGAGGAGTTCCCGCTCGCGGCTCGTGGCCTTCTGCTGCAGCTCCTCCATCCGCCGCTCGAGGCCCTGCTGCTGGCCCTCCAGCTCCTTCCGCTTGGCAGCGCGCGCGGTCGGGCTGAGCACCACGGAGCTCTGCTCGAATGCCTGTGCCGCAGAGTCGAAAGAGGCCTGCATTTTCTGTACTTCCACCCGGTAGCCGGCGACCTCCGCGGTGTACAGCGACTCGGCCTTGGCGTAGCCCGGCGCGGCCTGCAGAATGGCCCGCGAGTTGACGAATCCGAGCTTGGTCCCCGCCTGCGCCGCCAGCGGGCCGGCAGAAAGGCTGCCCAGAAGAATCAGGACCAGCACTTTGACGAAACGCACCATTGCAAACTCCCGCTCCATAAAAGGATCTCGGCCACGCCGATCAGAAGAAGTTGCCCAGCTTGAAATGGAACTTCCAGCCGGGGTCGGGCCGGCCCAGGAAGTCGATCTTGTCGAATCCGTAGGCCAGGTCGATTCCAATCGGTCCCAGGGGGGACACTAAAGCTACCCCGAAACCCGCCCCGCGGAACAGCCGGGTGGGGTCGAACTGATCCGGCGTCCGGTAGACGTTTCCGGCATCGAAAAACGTGTTCACGTACAGGGACTGGCTCATCCGGGCGCCGAATTCGACGGTAAAAGAGGCGTAGGACTGGCCGAAGGCGTCGGGGCTGGCGGTTCCCCCGCTGGCCGCCGGGTCATATCCGTCCGGGGTGATCGAGAATTCCTCGTACCCGCGCAGGGGCAACCCGTACTGCACGCCACCCATCGAATACAACTCGGTGAAGAATGGGCCGGCATCGCCGAAGATGAAACCGGTCTTCGTCGTGAGTCCGAGGACGAATTGGACGCCGCCGCCGAGCTGCTGCTGGGCACCCCCGCCCAGAGTGGCGACCGGCGCGTACCAGCGGCCCTCGACGTCGACCTTCCGATAGTCGCCGTCGCCGCCGAGTGGGCCGCCGTTGAATTCCAGGCTGGTGTTCACCTGGTGGCCACCGGTGGCGAAGGGCAGTCCGACCCGGGTGTCGCGCACCACGCTGAACCCCAACGAGGAGCGCGTGCAGGATTCGCAGCTGTAGCGCTCCCGCAGGTCCTCGGACCCGCCCTCGTAGCTGATCCGCTGATAGCCGTAGGATGTAAAGAGCCGGGTGTACCGGGCCCCGAGGAATGGAAACCCGAACTGCAGGCTCCCGCCTATCTG
>DASTCF010000076.1:0-44543 GCA_035711365.1 Gemmatimonadales bacterium | reverse complement strand
CACGCCGATCTTCTCGCGCAGCTGGTTGATGAAGACCACGGCGCAGTTTGAGCGATTGATGGCGCCGGCCAGCTTCCGGAGTGCCTGGCTCATCAGCCGCGCCTGGAGGCCGACGTGGCTGTCGCCCATTTCCCCTTCGATTTCGGCCTTGGGGACCAGCGCCGCCACGGAGTCGATGATGACGAGGTCCACCGCGCCCGAGCGGACGAGAATCTCGACGATCTCGAGTCCCTGCTCGCCGGTATCCGGCTGGGACACCAGCAGGTTCTCCACATCGACGCCGAGCTTGCGAGCGTATTCGACGTCGAGGGCGTGCTCCGCGTCCACGTAGGCGGCCGCTCCCCCGCTCTTCTGGACGTTCGCCGCGAGATGGAGGCAGAGGGTCGTCTTGCCGGACGACTCCGGCCCGTAGACCTCGGTGATCCGGCCCCGCGGAATCCCACCGACCCCGGTGGCCGCGTCGAGGTTGATGGCACCGGTCGAGATCGCCGCGACCTTCACCCGAGGCGAGTCGGAGCCCATGCGCATGATCGAGCCCTTGCCGAGTTGCTTCTCGATCTGGGCGATCGCGAGGTTGAGCGCCTTCCGGCGTTCGGCATCGAGTTTCTGCTCTTCTACCGGCATTGGACTCTCCGAAGTGGTAAAGTGTCGCATTTTGAGCCACAGATTTACATCACAAGATACTACCGAACAGCCACCGAAACAAGAGTGTCATTGTGACTTAAAGTGAGTCACCTACCTCCACCGCGGGAGGGTCACTCCACCGCCGGAGGGTCACTCCACCGCCGAGTGTCACTCCACCGCCTGAGGGTCATTCGGGTATCAGTCGACCCTGAGGCATCCGACCTATCTCCTCCGCTCCAGCCGCCAGGCGTCCGCGATGTGGTCAACCTCCATCTTCCCACCTCCGTGGTCGGTGACCGCGACCAGGTCGAACCGGTAGGTGTCCCCGCGGCGGCCGTGGCGGAGCCGCCAGAGTTCGGCGACCCGCCCCAGCGTCTCGCGCTTGCGCCAGCCGACGGCTTCCGCCGGGATGCCGTACTCCCGCGAGCGCCGGGTCTTCACCTCGATGAAGGCGACGAGGTGGCCGCGCCGCACCACGAGATCCACGTCGTGCCGCCCGAGCCTGAACCGATGAGCCTCCACCGACCAGCCGCAGGACGTCAGGTACGCGATCGCGGCGCGCTCGCCGGCGAGCCCGCGGAGCTGGCGGGCGTCTTCCCATTGCCGTGTGGGGATGAACCGGCGGGATCGCATGCGCGATGATACCGGCTCACTCCGACACCGGCGTCATCCCTGGGACGCGTCTGGCGTGCCGGGATTCGCGGAAATGATCGAGGGACAAAGGCAGGTGGGGCGATCACCAAAAAGACGGGGCGCCCGATTCGGGCGCCCCGCAGGAGTCAGTGCTCGCGCCCGGCCTTGGGCTACTTGCAGTACTCGTCCAGCTGGTCGAACCCGATGAGCACCTCGCGCGGCTTGGAGCCGTCCGGCGGACCCAGGATTCCGGCGTAATGCAGCTGGTCGATGATGCGCGCGGCCCGGCCGTAGCCGATGCGGAGCCGGCGTTGCAGCAGCGACGTGCTCCCGCCCTGGTTCTGGATGCACGCCTCCGCGGACTCGCGGAACAGGCTGTCCCGCTCTTCCCCATCCCCACTCTCCCCCGCCGGGCCTCCTTCGGCCGCCGCTTCCAGGGCCCGCACCGTCTCCAGGATGTCCGACTCGGCGCTTTCCGCCTCCACCGCTGCGGCGCGCCGCGCTTCCCGGCGCTTGACGTACCATTCCATCACCCGCTCGGTCTCTTCCGTCGCGATATAGGCGCCCTGCAGCCGCTGAGGCTCGCTCTTCCCCGGCGGAAGGAAGAGCATGTCCCCGTTGCCCAGCAGCGCCTCCGCGCCGTTCTGGTCGAGGATCGTCCGGCTGTCCACCTTCGACGCCACCCGAAAGGCGATGCGGCTCGGGAAGTTCGCCTTGATAAGGCCCGTAATGACGTTCACTGACGGCCGCTGGGTCGCAAGAAGGAGGTGAATACCGATGGCGCGCGCCTTCTGCGCCAGCATTGCGAGCGGAGTTTCGACCTCTCCCTGCACCGTCATCATGAGGTCGGCGAGCTCGTCCACCACGAGCACGATAACCGGCACCAGCCCCTCGGTGTACACCTCGGCCTCGGGCGGCGCCGGTGGGGTGTCCGCCGGTTCGTCGCTCACGGTGCTCAAGGTCAGCTTCGGGCGCGGCGGATTCCGAAGCGGCTTCCCCTCCTCGATCTTCCGGTTGAGGTCGGCCAGGTTCCGCGCGCCATTGGCGTGGAGCAGCTCGTAACGCCGCCCCATCTCCCACACCGCCCACTTGAGCACCGCTGCCGCCTCGTGATTGTTCGTCACCACCCTGTGCCGAAGGTGAGGGAGCGAGTTGTACATCGACAACTCGACCATCTTGGGGTCGATCATCAGCAGCCGAAGCTCCCGCGGCGTGTATCGGTAGACCAGGCTCGTGATGATGGTGTTGATCGCCACGGACTTCCCCGAGCCCGTGGCGCCGGCGATCAGGAGGTGGGGCATCTTCGCGAGGTCGGTGACGACCGCATTGCCTTCCAGGTCGCGGCCCAGGGCGATCGGGAGCGTCGAGCGGGTGCGCTGCCATTCGGCCGATTCAATGAGTTCACGCAGCGTGACGATGCGCGCCGTGGGGTTCGGCACCTCGATGCCGACCGCGCCCTTCCCGGGAATCGGGGCCACGATCCGGATGGACGGCGCGTGCATCGCCAGGGCCAGGTCGTCCGCGAGCGCCGCGATGCGCCCGACCTTCACACCGGGGGCAGGGACAATCTCGTATTGCGTCACGACCGGCCCCGTCGTCCTGCCGACGATCGTTCCGTCCACCTTGAACGTGCGCAGCGTGTCCAGCAGAACCTGGCCGAGCCGATCGAGCTGCGCCTCGCCGGCATCGATGTCGCGGCTCGGCGGCGACTGCAGGAGCTCGATGGGTGGCAGTTCGGACTCCACATCGGGGGCCGAGCCGCCCGCCTTCGGGACCCCAGGCTTCCTGTCGCGCTCCTTCCTGGGTGCCGGCCGCGGAGGGACCATTCGTTCGTCGTCGTTTTCCCTCTCCGTCATCGCGACGAGGTTGGGGCGGCGAGCGGGGGCGGCCGACAGGGGCGGAGCTGCGTCGTCCGTTTCGGAAGGCCGCTCCAGCCGTTGGAGCGGATGCCACGCGAGGGTCAGCAGCGTCAGCGCCGACAGTCCGAGGAAGCCGAGCAGCAGGGCACCCGCAAACCCGACGAGGTCGTAGGCCCCGGCGGCAAGGAATCCCGGAATGAGGCCCGTCAGGCGCGCACCGACCATGCGCTCGCCGTACGCCGGATCGAGGGCTTCGGGAGTAATGTGGGCCAGCACGCCTGCGACGTACGGCACCAGCACGGACAGGCCGGCCATCAGCACCGCGACCCGTTTCATATCGAGGCCGGGCAGCCGTTCGAAGCCGGCCAGGGCAAGCCCGAGACCCAGGAGGGGCACGCCGACTGCGCCGAGGCCGAGCCAGTGCCAGAGTCCCGCCCCGAGGGAATTCCCGATCGGTCCGGTGAGCGACCCGGGGAACAGGGTCAGGGCAGCGAAGAGGCCGAGAACCAGGGCGGTCACGGCGCCGAGCCGGCGGCGGGCGTCTTCGGTCATGAGGTGGCGACGGTGAGGCGGCGCTCGTGAAACTGCGCCAGCACAGGGTAGGCGTTCTCGCGCGAGGCGTCGGCGATGTCCGGGGCGAATCCAGCCTGCACCAACTCGCGCCCCGCGCGACTCAGCACGAGCGGACGATCCCAGCGGAGCCCGTACCTGCGCACGAGGTCCACGCTGGCGAGCGCGGCATCATTCAGCCCTTTACGCCGCCGGCCGCCCATCGCGGCCATGGCCAGCCGCCCGGCCGCGTACGCGTCGTCGAGCGCAAAACCCTGGTCGCGGCCCGCGCAGAGGACGAGGATGTCGCCGCTTTCCTGCAGCGCGGCCCGGGCCCGCGCACCCGCCGCATCGAGATTGGCCGCGGCGACCGCATAGACGGCGGCTGCGCCCTGGGTGGCCAGCAGGGCGGACGTTCCATTGGTCGTGGTCATCACGAGCAGCTTTCCCCCCACCGCCTCCTCGGTCATCTCGAGAGGACTGTTGCCGAGCGCGAAGCCGGGGATGGGGCGCGTGTTGCGCTCCCCGCAGAGGACGACGTCCTCCGAACCGAGGGTCTGCGCGAGGCGCATCGCCTCCTCCGTGGAGGCCGCCGGAATGACCGCGCGGGCGCCGTGGTGGAGGGCGGCACAGATGGTCGTGGTGGCACGGAGGACATCGATGACGAACACGGTTCGGCCCGCCGCCTCGGTGGGCGCGAGGCCCTGCGGCGAGAAGACGACGTCGAGCCTCATGCCTCGGGCTTGAGCAGGTGGGATTCGCGTTCCAGGAACTTGGTGTCGACCTTGCCCGCGACGAAGTCCGGATGCCGGATGACGCGCGCGAGAAACGAGATGGTGGTCGTCACTCCCTCGAGAATGAAGCTGTCGAGCGCCTGGCCCATCCGATTCAGCGCCTCGCGCCTGTCGTTGCCGTGCACGATCACCTTCGCCAGCAGGGAATCATAATGCGGCGGCACCCGGTAGCCGGCATAGACATGCGTATCCACCCGGACCCCCGGCCCCCCCGGCGGATGGTAGGCCGTGATGAGTCCCGGGCTCGGCTGGAAATTGCGGTACGGGTCCTCCGCATTGATGCGGCATTCGATAGCGTGCCCCCGCAGGTACCGGCCATCGCCCTTGAAGCCGAGCGTCTGGCCGGCCGCGACCCGGATCTGCTCCTTCACCAGGTCGAAGCTCGTCACCATTTCGGTGACCGGATGCTCGACCTGGATCCGCGTGTTCATTTCCATGAAGTAGAAACGACCATCCTCATCGAGCAGGAATTCCAGCGTTCCCGCGCCCACGTAACCGATCGCCGCCGCGAGGCGGACCGCGGCCTCGCCCATTTCCTGCCTCAGGGCCTCGGTCAGCGCCGGACTCGGACTCTCTTCGATGAGTTTCTGGTGCCGGCGCTGTACCGAACAGTCCCGCTCCCCGAGGTGGATCACCGATCCGTGGGAATCGCCCATGACCTGGATCTCGACGTGCCGCGGCCGGGCCAGGTACTTCTCGACGTAGACCGATCCGTTGCCGAAGGCGGAGAGCGCCTCGTTCTGCGCCAGCGTGAAGGACTGGCCGAATTGATCGGCGTCGAGGGCGATCCGCATGCCCTTGCCGCCCCCGCCCGCCGTCGCCTTGATGATCACCGGGAAGCCGATGCTCCGGGCCGCCTCGAGTGCCTCCTCGGCGTCCTCGATCGTGCCGGGCGTGCCCGGCACGGTCGGGACTCCCGCCTCCTTGGCGAGCCGCCTGGCGGTGGCCTTGTCGCCCATCTGGCGAATCTGGTCGCCGGTCGGGCCGATGAACGTGATGTTGGAGGCGCGGCAGGTGTCGGCGAACTCCGCGTTTTCCGCGAGAAACCCGTAACCGGGGTGGATGGCGTCCGCACCGGTGATCTCGGCCGCGGCGATGATATTGGGGATCCGGAGGTAGGATTGCCGGCTCGGCGGAGGGCCGATACACACATCATCGTCCGCGAACCGGACGTGCAGCGACTCCCGGTCCGCCTCGCTGTACACTGCCACCGTCTGGATACCCATCTCGCGGCACGCGCGGATGACCCGCAGCGCGATCTCGCCGCGATTGGCGATGAGGACCTTCTTGAACATCAGGACGAAAGTTCCTGAGAGAGATCCTCGGGGGTGGACTTGGCGATCTCGCTGAAGGTCCTGTCGGACGCGGCGTCGATACCTGAGGCCCGGAGGGCAAATTCGCTCGGGTTGCTCGCATAGAACAGCGCGCTCTCGTACGAAATGACTCCGTCCTTGTACCACTTCATCAGGGACTGGTCGAACGACTGCATCCCGTAGGACACCGTGCCCTCGGCGATGAGGTCGGGGATGTTCAGCGCCTTCTCGATGTCCCGGATGTTGTCCGCCACTGCGGCCGAATTGATGAGCACCTCGGCGCCCGGGACCCGGCCGGTCCCGTCCTTCCTCGGCACCAGCCGGAGGCAGACGACGGCCTGCAACGCCGTGGACAGCAGCGAGCGGATTTCCTGGTGCTGGTGCGGCGGGTAGAACGAGATCACACGATTGATGGTCTGGGTCGCGTCGGTCGTGTGCAGCGTGGAGAAGACGAGGTGGCCGGTATCGGCCGCCTTCAGCGCGGTATCGAGCGTCTCCATGTCACGGATCTCGCCGATGAGGATCACGTCGGGGTCCTGCCGGAGCACGTGACGCAGCGCCGAGCCGAAGGAGAGGGTGTCGCTGCCGACCTCGCGCTGGGAGATATTCGCCTTCTGGTCGCGATGCAGGAATTCGATCGGATCCTCGATCGTGATACAGTTGACCCGTCGGTTCTGGTTGACGTGGTTGATCATTGCCGCGAGCGCGGTCGACTTGCCCGAGCCGGTGATGCCGGTGACGAGCACGAGACCGCGCGGCTTGAGCGCGATTTCTTCCAGCACCTGGGGGAGCTTGAGCTCCCGGATGGTTTTCACCTCGTATGGGATGGCCCGGAAGGCGAAGGCCAGGGTTCCCCGCTGCTGGTAGATGTTCGTGCGGAACCGCCCGACGCCCGGCACGCCGATCGCGAAATCGGCCTCCTTCTTCTCCGCAAAATCCTTCACCTGGCGCGGCGTCATGATCTGCTCCGCCAGCGCCTTCATGTCCTCCGGTCGGAGCGGCGCGGCTTCCAGCGAAGTCAGCTCGCCATTCACCCGGATGGTCGGCGCACGACCGACCTTGAGGAGGAGGTCCGAGCCATTACGGCGCACCATCTCCGCGATGGCCTGCTTGAAGTTGAATGGCGGCAGCGCCGCCGCGGGGGTGTCAGCCATTGGGATCAACCCGGAAGAGGACTTGGCCGAATTCGACCGGCTGGCCGTCTTCGACGCAGATTTCGCGCACGACGCCGCTCAGCTCGGCCTCGATCTCGTTCATGATCTTCATCGCCTCGATGATGCACACTGTCTGACCTGCTGTCACGCGGGCGCCGACTTTGACGTAGGCGTCCGCGCCGGGCTCCGGTGCCTTGTAATAGGTGCCGACCATCGGCGACTTGATCTCGCGCAGCGCCGAGGGCGCGGGGGCGGCCTGCGGTGGCGGCGCGGCGGCGGCCGGGGGTGCGCCAGGAGCATGCGGGGCCGGGTTGCTCATCGCCATGAGGGGCGCCGCATACGCCTGGGCCGCCGGCACACCGGCTTGCGTGCGGGTGATGACGACCCCCGTGCCGAAGAAGCCGGTGACCTCGATCGACCCGATTTCCGGCGACTGCTTGAGCAGTTGGACCAGGCGTTTGACGTCCTTCAGCTCGATGGACTTGATGCCCGGCATCTTCTGGAGCAACTGGGCCAGCTGCTTCATGTCGTCGGCGTTCACTCGCTCTCCTCCCCCGGCGCGGGCCAGGCCCGCGGTCAGACCAATTCGACGAGCTCCGTACGTCCATCGGTCAGGCAGCGCGGCCCTTCCGCCCCCAGGTGTACATCGTCCTCGAGGCGCACGCCCCCCCAGCCCGGAAGATAGATGCCGGGCTCGATGGTCACCACGGCCCCAGCAGGGAGCGGCCGGTCATTCGCCGCGCTGAGTCGGGGCGCCTCGTGCACCTCAAGCCCGAGACCGTGTCCGAGCGAGTGCCCGAACGCCTCGCCGAAGCCGCGGCTTGTGATGAGCCCGCGGGCAAGGGCATCGGCCTCCCGGCCGGTCATCCCCGGCCGTACCTCCCCCCGCGCCTTGCGCTGCGCCGCCTCGACGACCCCGTACACCTCGCGCTGACGGTCGTCCGCCCGGGCCCCGACCACGCACGTGCGAGTCAGGTCGGCGCAGTAGCCGTCCACCTCGGCCCCGAAGTCGAGCAGGAGCCACTCGCCCCGTCCCACGCATCGATCGCTCGTCCGGGCATGGGGCAGCGCCGCCCGGGGCCCGGAAGCCACGATGGTTTGGAACGGATGCCACTCACTGCCGCGGCGCCGGAGCGCAAATTCAAGCCGTGCGGCGATGTCCCGTTCTTCGTCTCCCACGCGCACGCCCGGCAGCACTTCGGCGAGCGCTTCGTGCGCCAGGGTTGCGGCGGCGGCGATGGCTGCGACCTCCTCCTGCGCCTTTGCCGCCCGCAGGCGCTCCACCAGCTCACCGGCGGGCGCGGTCCGGGACACGCAGTCGCGCAGGCGCCCGGCATCCCGCACCGTGAGAGCGTGCGCCTCGAATCCCAGTGTCTCCCCGGACCGGTCGGCACAGATCCGCTTGAGACGGTCCCACACGTTGACCGGGTCGACCTCCACCGCGGCGCTCGTTCCGGCCTCGGACGGTGCCTGCTCGGCATACCGGAAGTCGGTCAGCAGCACGGTGGCATCCGGCCGCACCAGGAGAAGCGCCGCCGAGCCGGTGAATCCGGTCAGGTACCTGATATTCGGCAGGTGCGTGACCAGCAGGGCATCGAGCCCTTCCTGCTCGAGCAGGCGCCGGAGCGCGGACTGGCGCTCCGGCCGTCGATCAACCGGCACGCAGGCGATCCACGAGCGTCGCGAGCGCGACCGGGTATCCCGCCCCGCCCAGCCCGGCGATCACGGCCACCGCGAGATCGGCGAGCACCGAATGCCGGCGGACCGGTTCACGGGCGAAAATGTTCGAGAGGTGGACCTCCACGAACGGGATGCGGACGGCGAGGAAGGCATCGCGCAGCGCCAGGCTCGAATGACCGTAGGCGGCGGGATTGATGACTGCGCCGTCCACGCGACCCCGCAATCCCTGCACGGCTTCGACCAGGTCGCCTTCGTGGTTGGTCTGGAACCACTCGATTTCGACATCGAGGCGCGCAGCCTCCCGGCGGACGCTCGCCTCGATGTCGGCGAGCGTCTGCCGGCCGTACAACTCCGGCTCCCGAGTGCCCAGCAAATTGAGGTTCGGGCCGTTCAAGACGGCAACGCGCATCAGCGCTTCAGACTCTGGAGCCAGGCGTGAAACTGGTCGAGGTCATCCTCATCGGCGGCCGCCCTGGCGGGACGCGGGTTTCCACTTGACGGGCGGGTGGCGGCGGGTTGCGGCGCGCCGCCGAAGAAGTCGTCAAAGGAGAAGCCGCCGGGCGGCGGGGACGCGGGTGCGCTCGCAGGCGGCGGGGGAGCGGCCGGCGGGACCGGCGAGGAGTCTTCGCCGAAGATCGCGCTCAACGACAGGCGGTCTCCTGCCGGCCGGGTGGGCTCGCCATCCGGCTCGGCACCGGAAGTCCCGTCGGAGGCCGGCGCCTCGGCAGGAGCCGGCGCGGACGGCTCGACCGCAGGCACCTCCACATCCGCCGGCCGCGAGTTCATCATCGCGGCGAAAAACGAAGCCACGGAGCGTCCGCCGGTGATCGATGCGGCATATGACGGCGCGGCCTCGGCCAGGACCTGGGCCGCCAGGTCGCGCTCGAGATCCTGCACGCACTGGCGCAGCCGCGCGTTGTCCGGGTTTCGGTCCAGGAGTATCCGGTAGACGCCGAGGGCCTCGGTCCGGTGCCCCTGCGCCGCGTACAGATCGGCCATGCTCTCGGTCACGACTAGCACCGGCTCATCTTCCGGCGGCGGCTCCGGAAGCTCGTCCTCTTCGAACGGCACCGTGACCTCGCCCTCTTCGATCATCGTCGGTGCCGGAGCGGCGGTCTCGTCCGGAGCCTCGATCCCGTCGGGTTCGGGCTCTGCGGCTTCGACTGGCGCGGAAGCCTCCTCTCCGAGGGCACTCGACCGGGCCGACACCCCGAGTG
The DNA here is from genome assembly GCA_035711365.1 of Gemmatimonadales bacterium. GTDB lineage: Bacteria > Gemmatimonadota > Gemmatimonadetes > Gemmatimonadales > GWC2-71-9 > DASTCF01. Next base: position 34,720 of record DASTCF010000076.1, on the reverse strand, counting down.
TTTCGGCGTCGTTCGGCACCTGGTACTCGGTGGACGCCGCCGCCTCCAGAATGATCTCCTCGGCCTGGACCACGGCGAGGTCCTCGTAGTCGAATGCATCCACCGGCGGCTCGAACTCGTTCATCTCGAGCCCCGTAACGGGTTCGGGCGGCTCGGGCGGACGAGAGGGCTCCGCGACGAGCGGTTCCACCGGTTCGAGATCGGCCGGCGGCTCCGACGCAGTCGGCTCGACGTCGGACATTGTCGGGGCCTCGAATTCCTCGGCCGACGGCTCCCAGAGGCGGGTCGGCTCGAAAGCCTCGTCGCCTGCCTCCTCGTTCCCGGCGTTAACCTCCTCGGCATCCGCCGGGAGCACCGCCTCCGGGCCGTTCTCAGGCTCTGCCTCGGAAGCCGGTTCGAGGGCGGCCGCGGGCGCTTCCCGGGCGACGCGCACCCGGCCGAGTTGAACCTGGGCCTCCTCGTTGCTCCGATCGACTTCGAGCAGGTACCGAAGCAGGCGCTCGGCCTCATCGAGCCGGCCCTGACGCTCGGTGATGTCCGCCAGCGCCTTCAGCGCGATCACATTCTCCTGGTCCAGCTCCAGAACGCGCGAGAAGGCTTCCTCGGCGGCCTGTTCATCCCCGAGGTCCAGTTGGCAACGCCCCAGGATGACACTGCCGGGGATATAGTCCGGATTCAGTTTCAGGCCGATACGGATGACTTCCAGGGCGCGCTCCAACTCGTGATTCTTGCGGAGGGCCTCGGCGAATGGGGCCGCGTACCGCCGGGGATTCTCGTCGAACTGCCGCTCGAGTTTTTCCATCTCCCGTGAATACGACATCCCGGTCCCTGTGCGCGTAAGTTGTTGTGGGGCTTGAGATCAGAGTAAGGAGAAGCGGGGCCGATGTCAACCATCCGGCCGGCGCTTTGGCTTGAGATTGCACGTTGACCCGCTTACACTTATGCCTCTTTTCCCTCCGCGATCTGGAGTCCAGGGCCGACCCTATGATGCAAGCGTTCCGGAACAGCGCCAAACCCCTCATTTATATCGTGACGGCGTCCTTTTTCCTGTGGCTCGTGCTCGACCTGAGCGGACTCACGGGAGGGTCGGGGTTGCTCTCTCAGACGCGTGCGGGGAAGGTCAACGGCGAGACGATTGAGGCCCGGTCCTACATCACGATGGTTCAGCAGGCGACCGAAGAGCAGCAGCGGCAATCCCCCACCCGTCTCGGATTGGAGGACATCGAGCGCATCCGGAACGACGTCTGGGAACAGGTCATACAGAACACCGTCCTCCGCCGGGAGTACACCCGACGCGGCATTACCGTGTCGGCCGAGGAGCTGGCGGAGATCATCCGGAATGTCCCGCCGGGCCAGTTGCAGGATCGTCCGGAATTCCAGACCGACGGGAAGTTCGACCTCGCCAAGTATCAGCGCTGGCTCACGTCGAGCGTCGGCATTCAGTTCGTGCCCCTGCTCGAGCTGCAGTACCGGGACGAGATCATGCGCAGCAAGCTGTTGCGCGTGGTCACGGCGGACGTATTCCTCTCCGATCCCGCCCTCTGGGAGCGCTATCGCGACCAGTCCGAGATGGTGAAGGTCGGCCTGGTGGCGATCCTGCCTCGCCGGGCCATTCCGGATTCCGCCGTGTCGGTCTCGGACGCCGAGGTGGATTCCTACTACAAGGCCCATTCCGACGAGTTCAAGCGGCCCCCTGCGGCATTCCTGAGCTTCGTGGCGCTGCCGCGACTCGCGGACGCGACCGACTCGGCGGCGGCGCTGACCCGCGCCCGGACGATCCGGCAGGAGATTCTCGACGGCGCCCCCTTCGCCGAGGTGGCCCGGCGGGAATCCTCCGACAGCATCTCGGCGGCCAACGGAGGTGAGCTTGGTGAGTTTGCACGCGGCTCGATGGTTCCCGCGTTCGATGACGCGGCGTTCCGCCTGCCGCTGAACACCCTCTCGGAGCCGGTTCTGTCGGAATTCGGGTATCACCTGATCGAAATCACCTCCCGGAAGGCGGACACCGCCAGCGGGCGGCACATTCTCGTTCGGATCGAGCCGGCAGGCGCGCACCGCGACCGGCTCGATGCCGAAGCGGATTCGCTCGAAGCGCTCGGCGCTGAACGCATGGATCCTGCCGCACTCGACACCGTGGCCCGGGCGCTGAACCTCCCGATCGCGCGGACGCCCCCCGTCCAGAAGGGGAGCCGGGTGCAGCTGGGTCTCCAGGTGATCCCCGACGCCGGCGCCTGGGCGTTCCAGGCCAAGCCAGGGGAGATCAGCCCGGTCATCGAGACGCCCTTCGCCTACTACCTCTTCCGGCTCGACAGCGCCCAAACCGAGCAGGTTCCACCGCTCGAAAAGGTTCGTGCGGCGGTGACCATCGCCGTGCGGGATGAGAAAAAGGTGGCGCTGGCCGGCAAGCTGGGCGAGGACTTTCTGAAGCGGGTCGGAGAAGGCAGCAGCATGGAGCAGGCGGCGAATGCGCTTGGCCTGCCATACCGGGAACTGGGTCCCTTCAACCGGCTCCAGTCGCCCGTGCCGAATGCGGTCCTGACCGGCGCGGCGTTCGGACTTCCGGCAGGGAAGATGAGCGGACTGCTGGACACCGACGACGGGATGTACGTCGTGAAGGTTCTGGAGAAGGTCCCGGCCGACAGCGCCGCGTTCCAGCGCGGCATCGACGAGTTCCGGGGACAGATGATCCGCCAGGCACGGCAGGAGCGGGTCAGGAGCTACCTGGACGCGCTCCGGAAGTCGGCGGTGGTGGTGGACCAGCGCGCGAACCTGTTCCAGACAACCGCGCAGGCGGAGAAGGCGGCCGCGAATCTGCCGGGACAGCGTCCAGCGAACTGACCACCGCCGCCACCGGGATGGCCGAGGGGCCGGGATGGGCACTGCTGCCCGTCCCGGCCCCTCGCACATCACGGCCGTGCTGCGCTACTGCGAGAGGCGCTTCGGCTCGCCCGCGTTGGGAGCAGGCTGCGAGGACGCGTCAATCTGCCGCGGAGGCTGCGTGGTGGTGTTGTCCATCCCGCTCGTGATCGCGTCGGATGTGTCGGAAATGCTGCGCTTGAACTCGCGGATCCCCTTGCCGATCGAGGCGCCGATTTCGGGCAGGCGCTTGGCCCCGAAGATCAGCAGCACGACGAGGAGGATGATCAGCAGTTCGGTGAAGCCGAGGTTTCCCATACCGGGCCGCCTTTAAAAGAGAGACCGCGCAATGAAGAAGGCCACGACCACCCCGACGAGGCTCAGGAGGGTGACGTCAAGCCCGACCGGTCCCAGCGTGAAGTTTACCACAAGGAGGTCCACCGAGACAGGTCCGAGGGTGGGAGCCACCGTAAAGGTGAAGACCTCCTTCGCCGCGCTGTCGGGCAGGAACCGACGGGCGATCGCCGTCAGGAAGCCGCCCGCCAGGAACCCACTGATCAGGACGCCCAGGTAATACCCGGGGCGACGTGGTCCGGTCGCCATCAGCTCCTCCGCTCCAGGACGTAGGGAATGCTCGCACGGAGCGCCTCGCGCGCTGCGCTCGGCGGAAGCACCTCCAGGGCCGCCTCAGCCCGGCTTGCCAGCGCGAGCGCCCGTTGCCGGGCGTACGACATGCCACCCACCGCGGTCACGGCGTCGATGACGGCCGCGATCTGTTCATCGTCGGGAGACTCCGCCTCGATGAGCGCGGCCACATGGCAGCGCTGCTGGCGGTCCATGCGGGGGAGCGCATAGATGAGCGGCAGCGTCACCTTGTGCTCCCGCAGGTCTCCCCCGACCGGCTTGCCAGTCTCGGCCTCGTCCCCGGCGTAATCGAGCAGGTCGTCCACGATCTGGAACGCCATGCCAAGATGCAGGCCGAATTCGCGCAGCGCCTGGCGCCACTCCTTCGGCGCCCGGAGCGCGCCGGTCTCGCAGGCCCCGCACAGCAGGGACGCCGTCTTGGCCTGAATGAGGAGGTCGTACTGCTCCTCCGAAAAGGCGAGCGGATCGTGAGCCAGCAGCTGGCGCATCTCGCCGACGGTCATCTCGTTGGTGACCCGGGCCAGGATCCGGAGCGGCTCGAGATCGTCCAGCCGTACCAGTTCGATTACCGCGCGCGAGTACAGATAGTCGCCCATGATGACCGACACCTGGTGGCTGAACAGCGCGTTGACGGTGGGCATGCCCCGCCGAAGGACCGAGTGATCCACCGAGTCGTCGTGCACCAGGGTCGCCAGGTGGATCAGCTCCACCACGGCGGCAAGGGTCGCGGCCCGCGGGTCCGGATCACCCGTGGCCTCGTCCGCAAGCAGCAGGAGCGTCGGGCGGAACATCTTTCCCTGCATCTGCAGCAGGTGCGCGTTCACCTCCGCAATCAGCCCGAAATCGGCCTCGATGATCCGCCGGAGCTCGCGGCGGGCGTCCTCGAGCCGTGGGCGAACAGGGGCCTGGATGTCCGACAGAGTGACCGGCAGGGCCTGCGTCACGGGGTGGCGCCCCCGGCGAAGCCCCGGAGGCGCCCGGCCAGATCCATGAAGTTGATATCGACGGCCAGCGCACGCTGATAGTACGGACGCGCCTCGGGCGTGCGCCCCTCCGCCTCGAGGGATCGTCCCAGCCAGTAGAGCAAGCCGATCTTTTCGTCATCCTGCCCGGACAGTCCCTCGACCGCCCTCCGCAGGATCGCTTCCGCAACGGCGAACTGACCTTTTTCGAAGAACGACGCCCCGAGCGCCTCCGACGTGCGAAGCCGACCCTCGGGCGCCCGCAGCGCCTTCTGAAATTCCGCGATGGCCTCGTCGATCAGCCCCATCTCCTTGAATGCGACCCCGAGGTCGTAGTGTGACTGGAAGTCATCCGACTCCAGGTTCTCTTCGATGCCCCGCTTGAACCGCTTGAGCATCTCCTCGAAGTCCCTCTGCTCGTCGCCGGTCGGCTCCTCGTCCTGGATGCGCATCCGGGTGTCTTTGACCGGCGGCCGGTCCTCGTCGAGCACCAGGGCGCCCAGATCAACGAAACCCGGTGCGCGGGTGGGAGCGGCCTCGGGCACCGGCTGCGGCGGGGACGGCGGGGCGGGCGGGGCGGGCGGGGCCAGCGAGTCGAGGGCGGCGCGTGCGCGCGGATTGTCTGCATCGTGCTCGGCGACCCGGCGGTAGACCGCGACCGCTTTCTCCAGCGCTCCGGTACGCACGAGGGCATCGCCGAGCTCGAGGTAGGCGTCGATCAGCCGTGCGCGCTCGCCCGTACGGAAGGCCAGCTCCACCCGTTTCTGGTAATACCGGATCGTCGTGGGTTCGAGACGTGCGAGTTCGCTGGCGACGTCGCCCGCATGATCCCAGTCCTCGCGCTCCTCGTAGCGGGCCAGGGCGAGGTCGAGCTCCTCGATCCCGCGCTCGTGCTCGCCCGCTCCCAGGAGGGCCTCCCCGAGCGCCCGGTGAGTTTCGGGATTGTCGGGGTCGTCGAGAATCAGCTCCTCGAGCTGTTCGACAGTGACCGCCGAGGGGGTGTCAACCTCCAGGAAGGCGATCCCCGGGCCCGGCTCCTCGGCCGGCGGCACCTCGTCGGTAACGTGGCCGGCGAGATCGTCCTCCGACCAGATGGATTCCTCGGGCAGCGCGAAGCTCTCGGCCTGCGGCGCGATCTCCAGCGAGATGTCGATGTCGCCGAGCAGTGCTTCCTGCTCAATGCGCTCGGGCGGCGGCTCATCGGCTTCGGTCCCGAGATCGATCGTGAGGTCCGAGACCAGCCCGGTGTGTTCCACGGGCTCGATCGTCAGGTCGTCCGCCTCGGCGGTCTGCTCCAGCCCCTCGAGGGGCTCGATCATCGCCTCCTCGAGCGACTCCGCGTCGAGCGAGGTGGACTCGAGATCCGCCATCGAGAGCGGCACTTCGTCGGTCGGCGGTTCGAGCTCCCTGGGTTCCCGCTCGGGAGCGGGCTCCTCTGCGAGCACGGGCGGCCGTTCGCTGGCGGCGGGCGCGGGACGCTTCGCGCCGGGCAGCTCGATTCCGGTATCGAGGAAGACGAGGGCGGCCCCGCGTTTCTTCGGGGGCGCCTCCGGCTCCCCTGGTTCCGGCTGGACTTCGACATCGATCGACTGCATCCGCTCACGGGTTCGCCGCGCCCCGGCGCTGTCGCCGCGCGCCTCGAGCTCCGTCGCCAGCTTCTCCAGCTGCTCTCGGGCCTCGGCGCCACGAGATGCGGCGCGGAGCAATTCGGCGAGCATCAGCCGGATGTCCTCGCTGGTGGCGAACTGATCGGCAAACCGCTTGACGGCCTGCAGCGCCTCATCTCGCTGGCCGGTGGAGTTCATCCGCTCGAGGTATTCGATCAGATTCTTCTTCGCCTCGAACACGACGTTCTTGCGGGCGTGCAGCTGGGCGAGCTGCAGGTACGTCTGCACCCTGCCGGGGCTGACGCGGAGGATCTTGCCGCACAGCGCGATGGCGTTGTTGGCAAAGCCCTGCTCCGCGTACAACTCCACCGCGCGTTCATACGCGCGGACGGCGGAGGTCGCGTCGTTCACCTTCAGGTAGAGGTCGCCGACGCGGTTGTAAAGCGCGAGATCCGGCGTGGAATCCTGGCCTGCCTCGAACGCCTGGAGGACCTTCTGGTAGACCTCGATGGCCTTCCGCCAGTCTTCCTTCTGCTCGAATTTTCTGGCGGTGTCTTTCAGCTTCTCGAGGTTCATTCGGCGCGGGCCATCGTGAGGGAAGCGGTGGCAGGACTTGAAGTTAGCGTCCGGCACCTTGGGGGTAAGATACGGATGCCCTCAGGGTGGAGCAAGCTAGTCGAAATCGGCCGGATCGAGCTTCCCCGCAGCCACCGCCAGGGTCAGGCGCTCCAGGTCGGGCGCGGGCGCCCGATCCTCGCCCAGCGGCAGGACGGCAGGATCCAGTGCCCGGACCCTCGAGTAGAGCCGGCCCACGCCGCGGCCCGGCGCCAGCGGCTTGAGGAATTCGAGGCCCTGCGCCCCGCAGAGGAGCTCTGCCGCTATGACCCGCTGCGCGTTCTGCAGAATGCGGCGCGCCTTGAATGCCGCCGCCATGCCCATCGGAACGAAGTCTTCCTGATTCGCGTCGGTCGGGATGGAGCCAATGCTGGCCGGATAGGCCAGCGTGCGGGATTCGGCCACGAGTGCCGCCGCGGTGATCTGCACCATCATGTACCCGGAAGACAGTCCCGGGTCCGCGGTCAGAAAGGCGGGCAGACCCTGGGACAGGTCCGGGTTCACCAGGCGCTCAATCCGGCGCTCGGCGATCGCCTGCAGGGTCGTCAGGGCGATGGCCAGCACATCGAGCGCCTGCGCGACGGGTTGGCCATGGAAGTTCCCGCCGGAGAGAACGTCCCCGTTGTCGAACACGAGCGGATTGTCCGTCGAGGCGTTGAGCTCGACGGCGGCGGTCGTCGCGGCGAAGCGGATCGCGTCCCAGACCGCGCCGAGCACCTGCGGAGTGCACCGAAGGCTGTATGCATCCTGGACTCGCGGGTCGTCGTGCCGGTGCGATTCGCGGATCTCGCTCGCCTCGAGCAGGTCGCGCATCCATCGCGCCGTCTCTTCCTGCCCGGCGTGCGGCCTCGCGGCGTGAATCCGCGCGTCCAGCGGGGTCGGAGTGCCTCGGAGCGCCTCGAGGCTCAGGGACGCGGCCGCGACGGCAGTCCGCCAGAGCACGTCCGCGTCGTGGATCAGCAGGGCCAGGATTGCCGTCTGGGCCTGTGTGCCATTGATGAAGGAGATGCCCTCCTTCGGCCCGAAGCGGTAGGGCTCGAGCCGCGCCGCGGCGAGCGCGTCCCTGGCGGGCTTCCGGCGCCCATCGTGCACCACCTCCCCCTCTCCCATGAGGGCCAGCGCGACGTGACTGAGTGGGGCCAGATCCCCGCTCGCACCGACGCTTCCCTGCTCCGGCACCACGGGGACGATGCCGGCGTTGAGCATCCCCAGGAGCGCCTCCACCAGGACAGGGCGCACGCCGCTGGTCGGACGGAGCAGCACGTTGGCCCTCAGCAGCATGAGCGCGCGCACCGTGTCCTCAGGAAGGGCGGCGCCGACGCCAGCGGCGTGACTCCTGATCAGGTTCGCCTGCAGCCGGTCGAGATCGCCGGCCGCGATGCGGACATTCGCCAGCTTTCCGAAGCCGGTGTTGATCCCGTAGATCGTCTGCCCCTCGGCCACCGCACGCTCCACGAGCGCCCGGCTGGCCTGGAGCCGCGCCAGCGCGTCCGGCTGCGAAACGATCCGCCAGGCCGGCTCGCGCGCAGCGCGCGTCACATCGCTGATGGAGAGTGAAGTCCCGTCGAGAACGAGTGTGTGGGTCGGCATCCGCCGAAAATGACGGCGGAAGCCGACCGGCACAAGGACAATGCGGCTACAGCTTGAGCGTGATGCCCCCGGCCCCCGCCGTCCGGCTGCCGCCACCCACGAGCAGCTCCGGATTGCCGTGGTCGGTCTGGAAGGACCAGTCGAGAATCAGGAAGTCCTGCCCGACGTGTGTGATGCGGACCCCGCCGTAACGGGCGAACCCATCGCCGCCGTCCGTTTCGAAGACGTACCCCCACCCCACGAGGGCCTCGATGGGAGCCGGGCTGTAGACCTGGTCCGGGGCAAAATCAATGTCCGTGAGGTCGGATACCGGGCCGGCGCCATATGCTTCGACGCCCGTGCCGGCACGAACCGGCGCGAGGAACATGAACCCACCCGGATCGCGTTCGACGCTGAAGTCGATGTCGGTGGCGTTTCCGGACCCGATCAGGCCGAGCTCTCCGGGTTGGGCGACGCCATCGAAGTTCAGGTCTTTCCAGAACCGGAAGCCACTCAACGCGGCGTTGGCCTGGCGGGCGTACAGAACGACGTTCCGGGCATCGGGGCGCGGCGTATCCGCACGGATCGGCGACCAGAGGCTCTCCCACCCCTCCACGCTCACGGCCGACACCGCGAAGCAGCGCGACAGGCCATTGGTCATCGCGCTCGCGACGAATTCCGGTGCGACCGTGGTGCCTTCAAGGAACCAGTCCTCGCCGCACAGGTTGTTGTCGAGATCGTAGGAGGCGCTGTAAATGCGGTAGGCCGCGAAGCGTGCCGGATTCGCGTCGTGCGGGTTGTCGGACCACGCCAAGGCGATGGCGCCATCGAGGGTCACGCTGAGGAGGGAAGACGGGAACGGCAGTGTCAGGCGCTCGTCGATCGTGACCGTCGGGCTCGGCGCGCTCTCATACCCCATGATGTCTTCGGCGGTGACGTAGTACTGCAGGTGTGGAATGCCGTTGTCGTGAAAGGTGTTCGATGTGGTCGATCCCCGGAGCGCGAAGGCGTCCGCGGTCGAACCGCGGGAGTATACGTGCCAGACGGCCAGGTCCGGGTCACCGTCATCGGGCCAGGTGAGCAGCAGTCCGGTTGGATCCACCCCGGCGCCGTGCGGTTCGACGACATAGTAGAGAGCACTGGGAGGCGCGACCGCCCCCGGACCGGAGACGAACGTGTCGCTCGTATCGCACGCCGCGAGGATGAGCAGCGGCGCCGCGAACCAGGCAGTACGCATTGGAGCCTCCATGGGGTTCCACCGCCAGAGCGCATCCGTCGTGCCAACCCGTGCGATTGCTCCAAGTCATTCGTGGTTAATGACTTATACAAGCTGACCCGACGCGCGTTGTCCGCAGTGGAGGACGTTCAGTTCCCGATGGTCGTCTGGTCGTAATCGATCTTCACGGCGGGCAGATCGGTCAGGAACACAGAGAAGAAGAATGAAAAATTCCCGTTCGCACTCTCCACGAAGTTGAATCCGGCGCGCCATTCGTGCAGGTCCCGCTCGAGCCGGAGTATGTGCGATTCAAATTGATTGGTGGTCGCGTTGAACTGGGTGGACCAGCTCAGCGCCCACAGGGGAGTCGGCGAAAAACTCGTGCTGAAGCCGATGTTCTTCTGCTCCGGGAGCTCGAGGTCGCCGCGGGGCCGGCTCCGGGAGAGCGTGTAGCTGACGTTCGCCGTGAACCGCCGGCCAAGATTGGTCCGACCCTGGTCGAAGGAGTACACCCCCTCCGGACCGGGGCGTGCCCGGCGTCCTGATTCGGCCACATAACCCGGAAGCGGGACGTCATCCCGGGCCTCCCCGCCCTTTCCGATGCCGAATGCCCCGAGTATTCGCCTGAAGGTGTTCGACGAGACCGAAAAGCTCATGCTGGCGCTCGACAGGAACGGATCGAAGTCTGCGGTGTCACTGCCGACCGTTCCCCGCCAGAGATCGTGCGTCAGGCTCAGGCTGAATCCGGGCAGCAGGTCGCTTTGGAATGAGTTGGTCATGGACTGGTTGGCCCACCCGGTGCGTCCTGGCTTCCGGGCCTGTTCGAAATCGTACACCATGGGGCTGGTGGACAGGCCGAGGATCCGGAACTTGGGCGCCTGGGCAGGATCGCTGGTGTCGCCAGGGGCGGGCCGTCGCTTGGCCTCAAGATTCTGTGCGAGCCCGATGCTGAGCCGCTCCATCCGGTCGCTCGTGAGGACGAGCGGCTGACCGGGTGTCGTGATCGCGGCGGCGAAGTCGGGATCGATCGACGCCTGCGGCGCCCAGGAATAGGCAATGATCGGCGAGAAGCTGTGGCGGATGCGCTGGACGGGGCCGAATCCTGGATAGAAGCCGAACAGGGTCGGGGCGGAGGACACGCTCAACGCGAAGCGCTTCCCCTGGGTCACATAGTCTCCGCCGGTCTGGACATTGCGGAGCAGGAAGGGCTGGCCCGAGACGGTATTCGTGATCCCGACCGAAGGTTGCAGCTTCCATGATCCGCGAAACAGGAGTGGCAGGTTGATCCCGGTGTCCCAGTCGAGGCCGGTGAAGAAATCGCCGGGGTAGGTCGTCGTGACCGTCAGTGAGTCCCCGGGGTTCGCAGGATCCTCGATCTTCCGCACGACCGTTCTTGGCGCCTCCGTCTCCCGGTCGTTGATCCGGAGCGTATTCCGCCAGTTGAAATCACCGATCCGGACAGGGGTTTCGAAGTTCAGGGCACTCGACCGGCTCTGCCCCTTGGGCCGGAGTGAGTCGATCGTGCCACCGATCGGGGAGACGGCCAGCTGCTCCGGCAGCGGGGTCTGATCGGCCCACTCCGTGGTGAATGAAAGCCCCGGTGACCAGGTGACGTTGGACCCGATGTCGAGCGGCTTGGGGCTGATGGTGAGGGCTGGAAACTGGGTGGTCGAGCTGTTGTCGGAGATGCTCTGCCGGCGGTTGCCACCCAGGGTAAGCTGACCCCACTGGAAGCGCTTGGAGAGGTTGAGTGCGCTGGTGATCTGCTGCGTCGTCAACAGCGGATCGACCGAGTTCTGGGAAACGATACGGCTGTCGGAGATGTAGTTGAGGCTGAGATTGAGGCTGGTACTGAGCGAGAAACTCTGCCGGTGATTCCACCGGATTCCCGTCGATCGACTCCCGCTGACATCCCACTGACGGCTCAGGCCAAGGCTCCCTTCCATGAACCGGTCGAGCCAGCGGTACTGGCCGAACAGCTCCAGCGCGGTGTAGTGCTCGTCGAGCCAGTCGAACCGGGTGGTCAGATCGAAATAGTCGTTGGCGGCCCAGTAGTACCCGATGTTTGTGATTTGCCGATTGAAGCCCGGACTGGGCCGCACGATGTCGTTGATGCCGATGCGGGGCACCAGGATTCCGCTGTGCCGTCCGGGCCGGCCATCCTGGAAGATGAACGGGAGCCACATGACCGGAACGTCCCGCACATAGAGCACCGCAGGCCGCGCGACCATGACCCGCTCCGAGATCCACTTCACCTCCTTGGCGGCGAAGTGGTAGTGCGGCTCGGGGAGGTCGCAGCTGGTGATCTCGCTCGAAGCGGCGTAGATGCGGCTCGAGCTCGAGTCCTGCGCGATGCTCCCCCTGAGGAACCAGGGCGTCCCGCTCTCTTCGAACGTCGTGAGCGCGTCGGTCACGACGCCTCGCTTCGCTCCGGTGTAGTACTTGAGTTCCCGCCCGATGAGAATGTTCCCCTCGCTGAAGAGCCGGGGGGAAAGCTTCGCCTGGAGCAGCCCACCGGCATCCAGGTACCCGATCTCGCCAGCCTCAAGGACGGCCTCGTCCCGCTTCGTCATTGCGTTGCCCTGGAGCAGTATCCGCTTCTCCCCGGCGAACAGGGTGGCAGAGTCTGCCCGGTACCGCGTCACCTGGAATCCGGGTCGCCGGAGGAGGGCGTCCATGATCGAATCGGATGGGGCGAACTGCAGGGTCGGCCCGGTCGGGAGTCCGAGGCGGCGGGCCGTGGCCGTGTCCACGGATTGGCCGGCGGCCACCCGGCGGCGGGCCAGCGAATCCGCCTGCGCCTGCGCGGAATCCGCCCCGGCGGCGGCCGCCGGCTGCGGCTTGCCGGGAACCCGCGGCTTCTGGGGCACCTGGGCAAGGGCGCTCCCGGCACCGCCCGCGAGGAGCAGCAGGACGACACCGACGGACGCGGCGGCCTGGCGCACTCGCCGGCGGTGAATGATGACCGTGCCCGCAACGCCTACCTCGTAGAGCACGAGCAGCGGTAGGGTCATCATGAACATCGAGAGGACGTCGGCGCCCGGGGAGAGGATCGCGCCGGCCACGAAGGACAGGACCACGGCAAACCGCCGGAACCGGTGGAGTCCGGCCGGCGTGACGACGCCGAGGACCGCCAGGATGATGATCACCAGCGGCAGCTCGAAGGAGATTCCCAGCGCCAGCATGATCTGCATCACGAAGCCGAAATAGGCGTCGTATGTGATCATCGGCTGCAGTGCTTCCGACTGGAAACTGAACAGCACCCGGAGAGCCTGCGGAACCACGAAGATGTAGCCGAGGGCGGCGCCGGTCAGAAAGAGCACCGCGCCGACGACCAGCGCCGGCACCACCGCCTTGCGCTCCTGCTCGTACAGCGCAGGGGCGAGGAAGGCCCACAGCTGCCACAGGAGCACCGGGGAGGCCAGAACCAGCCCGAGGACGAGTGCCAGCTTGAGCACGATCATTACCGGCTCGGTTGGACTGAGCACGGTCAGCCGGCCACCCTGAAGGTAGGGGGCGATCGGCTCCTTCAGGAGGGAGACGAACTGGAACCGCTGGACCACCCAGAGTCCGACCGCGAAGCCGGCAACGACCGCCCCAAGGGCCTTGAGAATGCGGGAGCGCAATTCCTCGAGATGATCGAGGAAGGGCATCTCTCCTTGGGGAGCGGCCATCGGCAGGGAGGTGCCGGGCTACTGGCCCAGCGCCTTCATCCGGTCGCGGGCAAGCGCGGCCTCATTCGAGTTCGGGTATTGCTGCACCAGTCGCTGATACGATGTTCGCGCGGCCTGCGTGTCCTTCCGGCTCTCGGCGAGCAAGCCGATCTTGTAGAGCGCCCCGGCGGCCCGCGGCGAGGAAGGATGTCGCTGAACAACCTGGGCATAATATGCCGATGCGGAATCCGGGGATTCCGTCGCGAAGCTCTCGCCGATGAAGTACATCGCGTCCGCGGCCTGCGGGGCATCGGGGTACTGCGACAGCAGCTGCCGGAAGCCGGCGCGGGCGGTGGTGTTGCTGCCGCCCCGAAGCTGCTGCAAGGAGGCTTCGTAGATTTGGGTGGCGCTCGGATTCCCCGCCGCAGGCGCCCCGGCGGGGGCACCCTCCACCGCACCGATTTCCTGCCCCCGCGCGTCGAGGTCGGCGCGGAGCTCGCTGAGCCGCCGGGTGCTCTGCCCGGTCAGCTCCTGCACCTGTACCAGTTGCTTCTGGACTTCGTACAACTGCCCCGTCATGTCGCCGCGGAGCGAAGTGACGGCCTGCCGCGTAGCCTGAAGGCTGTCGAGTGTCGCCTGTTGCAGCGCGATGACCCGCGACAATTCCGCCGCGCGCACGGAATCGCGTCGCTGAGTCTCCTCCCGCACGTCCGCCAGCTGCTCTTCCAGCCGGCGCACGTCGCTCCGGAGGGCGCAGCCCCCCAGGGCGACGCCCGCCATGAGCGACAACACGACCGATCGCACGGTCACCTCGGTGCGACCAGGTTATCGCCGCCCGCCGTGATCTCGAACTCGGCGCGGCGATTCTGGGCCCACGCAGCCTCGTTTTCACCCGGATCGAGAGGACGCTCCTCGCCGAAGGAGACAATATCGAGCCGGCTCCCTTCGACGCCCTTGTTCTCGAGGTAGCGCTTGGACGCGGCAGCCCGGCGATTGCCCAGCGCCAGGTTGTACTCATCCGAGCCGCGCGAGTCGGCGTGGCCGCTCACGCGCAACCGAAGGCCCGGATTGGCAGCCAGGACCGCCGCCTTGCGGTCGAGGATCGCCGCATCTTCCGGCCGGATGTCCGACCGATCGTAATCAAAGTGCACCATCGCGGAGACCTCCGAGAGCACCTGGGCGCGGGCCGCTTCCGCCCGGGCGCGGGCTTCCGCATCCGCGCGGGCCCGCGCTTCCGCCTCGGCACGCGCCCTCTCGGCGGCCGCGATCGAATCCGCGCGCATCCGTTCCTTGATGGCCGTGCTGTCCACCACGGGCTGGGGCGCCGGCGTCTCGGCGGGGGGCTTGCCGCCGCAGGCCGCGGCGATGACCACGGCGGCGGCGATGAGTACTCGAGGATTCATGAAGAACTCCGAGGTCGGGGGTTGGGTCAGGGCCGCCCCGCCACAAGGCGGCGCGACCACGCTGGGAGCCGGGTTTCACCCGGGGTCATGAGCTGCCGGACGCGGCCGGTCTCAATGTCGATGATCCAGACCTGCCGGCGCCCGCTCCGATCCGAAATAAAGGCGAGATGCCGGCCATCCGACGCCCAGGTCGGATCTTCGTTCCTGCCGCTGGACGTGAGTTGGCGAACCCGCCGGCTCCCCACGTCCAGTATGAAAATCTGCTGGCTGCGGTTCACTTCCCGATGGAAGGCGACGCTGGCGCCATCGGGTGACCACTCGGGGGCGTTCGAACTGCCGGAGACGCCATAATCGAAGGGCGCCAGCAATTCCTGGTCGGTGCCTTCAACGGACATCGCGTACACCTGCGGCGGCCCCGCCCGGGTGGAGACGAAGGCGACTCGCCGGCCATCGGGGGCGAATGTCGGCGAAAGGTTATCTGCGAACCGCCCCACGGTCAACCGGCGTGCGCAGCACATCTCCGCGAGATTCACCGCATAGATGTCCGTGCTACCGTCCTCGGCGCTCCGGGAGAAGGCGAGCGTCCGCCCATCGGGCGAGAACGCCGCGGTGTAGTTGAGCTGGGATTCGGTGGTCGGCACGGTGCGCCGCGCGCTTCCGTCGAGCCGCTGCACAACGATCGCACCCTTCCCTTCTCCGAACCGCGTATAGGCAATCGTTTGCCCGTCCGGCGACCAGGCCGGCGAGAGTGCCGTCTCGCCAGCGGGCGAGATCGCGGAGAGGTTGGCGCCGTCGCTGTCCACGCGATAGACCCGTTTGGCCGAAATCAACAGCAGGCGGGACGCGGCAATGCCGGGTGTGCCCGTGGCCCACCGCACGACTTCATCACTGATCGAATGCACAGCCATCCGGAAGCCGGGGTCGGTCGGTGGCGGGAGATAGTACCCCTGCTGCTGCCGGATCTGCCCGGTGCGCACGTCGTGCAATCTCACGTTCACGCCCGACCCGCTGGTGCCCACCTCAACCCCATAATCCGCGCCGAGCGTGCGGTACAGCGGGTAATTGACGGCCCCGCCACCCCCACCCGGTGCACCGGGCCCGAGGGACAGGACTTCGAACCGGTCGCTGAAATCGAGATCGCGCTGAATGATCGCCCGCACAGAATCGAGCCCGGGCCCCGGAAGCATGATCAGGCGAGAGCGAACGCCGGGCGTATACGTGATGCCCACCCGAACCCCGCCGTCCGCCGGCGGCGGGACATCCTGCGCCAGGGCCGGACCCACCACGGCGAGCGATGCCGCCAGCACGATTCCGGATCTCATCGCACCCCTCGGGGAGTGAAGAAAAAGCTCACCGGCAACACATCGGCGTCGTAGCCATCGGGCAGCGGGCCGAACGCATGGGTATTGCCCGCCGCCTCGATTGCGCCCTGCGCGCTGAGGTCGAAACTGAAATTGCCGGAAGGGGTGACGAATCGGATATCTCGCACAGTGCCGTCCCGCAGGATGAAGAAGCTGACTTCGGCGCGCAGCGACTGGTTCCCGCCCGGCCGGCTCCACCGCCGGTACACCTGCGCCACAATGTTCCGAAGATAGTCCGGATAGGGGAAGGCGAGCCCCGGCGTCTTGACGTTGACTTCATCGCTCCCGGTGCCGGGAGTCTCGCCCGGGGCCGGCGTGACCGGCGAGCTGGTTCGCGGGGGCGGCTCTTTCGACGTCGGCGTCGTCGACGGCTGCGGTGCCGTGGGTTTGGGCTTGGGCGGCGCCTTGGGTGCGGGCTTGGCCACGACCGGCTTCGGGCTGGCCACAGGTGGGCCGGGCTCTTCGGCTTCGACCGGCCTCGACACGGCCTCCGGCGCTCTCCGCGCCGAGGGCTGCGGGAGCGGCGCCGCGACGAGCTCCACGGCGTAGACTGGCGGGGCCGGCGCGGCAGTCTTGATGCCGCCGAGAATGGCCACGAGCACGGCGCCGTGAATCAGCGCGGTCCACGTCATGCCGGCGGCGATGTCCGGCCTCCGCCGGCGCTCCGCCACCGTGCGGCTCATGGAGAGGATTCCTCCTCTTCAGCCACGAGGCCGACGTTCTTCACGCCCGAGCTTCGGATGACCGCGAGGACCCGCACGACGTTCCCGTACGGGACGCGGCGATCCGCCCGGAGATATACGCCGGCCGGTTTCCGGCTCTCAACCAGCGCGCGGAACGTGACCCGGAAATCGTTGTAGGTCACCCGGGTCTGGTCGATGAAGATGCGCCCTTCGCGATCCACCGAGACGACCATACCCTCGTTCGACGGGAGCGGCCGGGCCTCCGCGCGCGGCAATTCGACATCGACGCCACCGGTCATCATTGGGGCCGCGATCATAAAGATGATGAGCAGCACGAAGGCCACGTCCACCAGAGACGTGACGTTGATGTCCGCATTGAGGGGAAAGTCCCCCTGATCCTGCCCGAGCCCGCCGAGTCCGCTCGCCACCTAGATCAGGCCTTCGCGCGCCATGGTGCCGACGAGCTCCATCGCGAAACCTTCGAGCTCGCTGGCAAACACGCGCACCTTGTGCACGAAGTAGTTGTACGCCATCACCGCGGGAATGGCGGCGGCCAGGCCCGCGACCGTCGTGATCAGCGCCTCCGCGACTCCGGGCGCCACGGCCGCGATATTGCCCGAGCCCTTCGTCGCGATCCCGATGAAGGCATCCATCACGCCGAGTACGGTGCCGAGCAGCCCCAGGAGCGGACTCACCGAGCCGATCGTCGCGAGCCACGGCACCAGATGGGCTGTCAGCTCACGCTCTGCCGACACTTCCTTGCCGAGCACCATTTTGAACGCCTCGAGCTGGGTGGGCGTCAGGGACACCCGCGCGGCGGCGTCCTCTTTCAGCCCGCCGGGTCGAAGCGTACCGTAGAAGTCCATGCCCTCCCGAAACAGCCGGTTGTACGGCGAGGGCGGCTGGCGCATCAGCACGTGATAGGCGTCCTGGAGGCGGGTCGTGCGCTCCAACTCGATGAAGAACCGGTCTCCCTGCCGCCGCAGCCGCCGGAACTGCCACCATTTCAGCCCGATGATAAACCATGATGCCAGCGAGAAGATCGCCGTGATGGCGAGCACAATCTTGGTCTCGGTACTCGCGATCCGCAGCAGCTCGAGCGGCGTACCGGGCACCGCGCCTCCCACCTGAAACAGCATCACCCCTCCGAGCGGAACCAGTCCATGAGTTGGGCAAGATTGTCGTCAAAGGCCATGAGAGGACGCCATCCCAGGACGCGCTCGGCCTTCCGGATCTCGAGTGCGCTTCGCTGAATCTCCCCCGGCCGTGCTGGCTCGAACCGGAGCTCCGGTCGCCGGCCGACGACGCGGCCAACCGCATCCGCAAGGTCCAGGACGCTCCGCTGGACCGACGTCGCAATATTGAAAGCCCGTGCATCGTGGTCCGCGTCACCCGGCACCGGCACCGTGCCGGCGAGCAGGTTCGCCCTCGCCACATCCGCGACGGAAACATAATCGCGGGTCTGCTTTCCGTCGCCGAAGATCGTCAACGGCGCTCCCGCGAGCAGGCGCGAGACGAAGATCGACACGACGCCTGCCTCCGACTTCGGATCCTGCCGGGGGCCGCACACGTTGGCGTAGCGGAGCGCGACGCCTTCGAATCCGTGGAGGGCCCCGAGGGCGCGGAGATAATGCTCACCGGCAAGCTTGCTCACTCCGTAAGGCGACACCGGCCGCTTGGGAGCCCCCTCCGGTGTCGGGATCTCATCGGGGTCGCCGTAGACGACGCCCCCGCTGCTCGCAAAGACGACCCGCCGCACCTCTCCGGCCGCGGCTCCCTCCAGGAGATTGATGAACCCGGCGATGTTGATGTCGGCATCAAGCGCGGGTCGTTCCACCGACACCCGGACATCGATTTGTGCCGCGTGGTGGCAAAGCACGTCGAAGCCACCCTTCGCCAGGAGCGTGCGGGCGGCCTCCGACCGGATGTCCGCCTCGACGAACCGGGCCGCGCCCGGCACCTGTTCGCGTTTGCCGCGGGAGAGGTCGTCGAGGACGGTGACCTCCCATCCCTCCGCGAGATACGCCTCCGCGATGTGGGAGCCGATGAAGCCGGCCCCACCGGTCACCAGAATACGTCCCGCCATGAGATTCCTCAGTAATTGATGAAAAGCAGAGCGCGCGGGACCGACCCGGACTGCCCGGGCGGCCCCGCGCGCTCGAGGAGAGCGACCGGCACGCCGATCAGGAGGGCAGCTTGGCGACCTGCCGGGCGCGGGTCCCGGGCTGGACGTCCGGAGCGATCACGCCGACGACCAGTGCCGTCGAGGTGCGCTCGCCGACCCGCACGACCTGGAGCATTCCCATCGGCTCGTCAATCGTGTCAGCGCCTTCGACCCGGGATTCCGGCGTGCGGCGCATTTCGAACAGGTCGCCCGGCGCGATGCCGGCGTCCCGTCCCTTGTCGAGAAACATCACGTCCTGCGTGCCCTTCAGGAACTGGCGGTCACGGCTCCCGAGAACGTTCGCCTCGACACCGTCGGCCACCATCACCGCGTGCTCCTGGCCGCCTGGCGTGAACCGTTCGAGCAGCAGGGTCCGCTGGCCCGGCAGCACCCTGCCGTACAGCGCCACGACTTCGACCGTGGTCTGATTCGAGCCGACGGCCACGACGCGTCCGATGCCGGTTGGCACAACGGCGTCGCCGAAGCTGCCGAAATCCAGGCCGATGCTGGCGAGAAGCAGCGAGTCGCCGACCTGGTACGCGGCGCCACTCGGCGGCTTCACGCCGATGATCGTGTACTCGAAGGCGGTGGATCGGTTGGCGAGCGTCGCAATCTGGGTCGGCTCGACCATGCCGATGACTTCGCCGAACGGTAGCTTCTTCCCTTCGGTGAGGAAACCCGACGCGTAGAACTCACTCGGACGGAGCGGACGATAGCTGCGATCGGCGTAGGCATGGAGCGTCGCGGCCATCTCGGCCTTCGTCTTCCGCTTGCCGAAGAGCGCGACGGGGTCGCCCTCGATCGGCCCTTCCGCGACACGGGCGGCTGCGGCTGGAATCGAGTCGCCTGCCACGAGGATGGTGTCGGTCGGGACCGCGGCGGTGTCGGCCGGGGCCGCGGCGGTGTCGGGCGCGGCCTGCACGACCTCCACCGGCGGGACAGCCTGCGGCACGACCTGCATCGTGTCGGGCGGAACGGCGGACACTCCCTCACCCTTCAGCCGCAAGACCTCGCCGGGGTAGATCCAGTGCGGGTCTTCCACGACGGCCGTGTTCAGCTTGTAGACCTGCGGCCAGGTGAAGGGATCGCCGAAGTACCGCTTGGCGATGTCCCAGAGGGTGTCGCCTTCGCGGACGGTATGAGTGTCGGGTAGGGTGCCTTCCTGTGCCTGGGCAACAGCGGGAAATAGAACCGCGCAGGCCGCCAGCAGGAGGGTTCGCACGTGGAACTGCCCGGGAGACGCGTCACGCATAGCCTGGGTGTCCTTAGTGGTTGGAGCGCTTCGGCTTCCGGAAAGGGTTGCGGTGAAATGCAACGGCCGGCCCTGACGCGGTCGGCCCGTCCGATCCCCAAGCTAACATGTTGTGCCACAGAAACTAAGGGGATTGGCCCGGGACCGAGCCGTGGTGGGCCGATCCAGCCGGTTCTGGAAGGGGGCAAGAGCTATGCCCTGCCCGGAAATGAGGCGGCGGAATGGAGGCCCCATCCCGCCGCGACACCGGGCGTCCGGAACGACCTGGTTCAGAACGGCAGGTCGTCGTCCTCGCTGTCGAGCGCCTCGGGGAAGTCCTCGAAGGATTCGTCTTTCTTGGGCATGGCGGCCGCTGCGCCGACCTTGGGTGTGGAAATCGAATCGTCGGAGCCGGCGCCGCCGCGCCCCGAGAGCAGAATCAGTTCACGGCCGTTGATTTCCGTTGTATAGCGCGTCTGCCCCTCGCGGTCCTGCCAGGTGCGGTATTCGATCGCGCCTTCGACATAGACCTTGTCGCCCTTCTTGCAGAACTTCTCGGCGATATCGGCCAGCTTGCTGAAATTGGTGTTCCACAGAATCACGCGGTGCCACTCGGTCTTTTCCTGCTTTTCACCGTTCTTCCCAGTCCACTGACGGCTGGTCGCAACCGAGAGCGTTGCGACGCGGGAACCGTTTGACGTACTCCGCACCTCCGGATCCATCCCGAGATTCCCGATCAACTGGACCTTGTTCAGACTTCGACTCACGATAACCTCCCACGCTGCGACAGGGTTCGGGACTGCGGACAGCCTCAGAGTACTTGGGCGCGAATGACGTTGTCAACCAAACGCACGCGTCCCGGTTCATCCGGACGCGGCGAGGAGCTGAAGGTGCAGCACCAGGGCGTCCTCGGTCGGCTTCTGGTAATACCCCCGCCGCCTTCCAGTGGGCCGGAAGCCGTGCCCGAGATACAGCGCCTGCGCCGCGGCGTTCGATGCCCGTACCTCGAGGAAGATCTCGCGGCCGCCGCGGCTCCGGACCGCGGCGAGGCCTTCCTCGAGCAGCCGCTGCCCGATTCCGCGGCGACGCCGCTCCGGCGTCACGGCAAGGTTCAGCAACTCGGCCGAGCCGAGAATTTCCCGCGCCAGGAAGTAGCCGACGGCCGCGCCGTCCACCTCGCCGATCAGGGCGACGGTACCCGGCAGCGCCAGCACCTCGCGGAAGCTCGCCTCGCTCCACGGGTCCGTGAAGGAGCGTCGCTCGAGCACCGCCAGGCGCGAGGCGTCAGCGGTAGTAGCCGGGCGAATCCGGCAAACTGCGTCCATGTTCCCGTTCCCACTTGGCCTGCGCCTCCGCGGGGCGCCCGTATGTCGGTTCCCAGCCTGCGGCGTCGGGTATCTCGTGCAGAGTGCCCTCAAACGCCGCGAGCTCAAGGAACCGGCCGGCGCTCGGCACGGCCGTCACCCACCGTGGCTGTCGCCCGCCCTCCCACTCGACCAGGCGGGCGCGAAGCGCGTCCGGCAGATCGCCGGCGATGAGATCGGGCGCGGGAATCGACGAGGGGAGCGCCTCCGGCAGCCACACGGACGGAACGAGGCGCGTCTCGACGGAGCCTGCAGCGAACCGGTATTTCGCGGCGTAGACTTCGCCGCGCAGGGCATTGAAGACGGCGAGGACGCGCTGGCCCGGGGCCGGCCCGGCGGCCCACGCCACCGCAAGGAGCGAGGGCATCGTGGCGAGCGGGATGCCTCTCGTGTGGGCCAGGGCTTTCGCGACCGTGGCACCCACGCGCAGCCCCGTGAAGCTCCCCGGCCCGTCCCCGACGATGATCCGCTCCACGTCCTCAAGCGAGACACCCGCCCCGACCAGCGCGCGGTCGAGGAGCCCGGGCAGCGCCCCTGCGTGGCGGCGCGCTCCCTCGATGACCTCCTCCGCTCTCACTGCGCCCGGGCGGCCCACCGCGACCGACGCGCGGTCGCTCGACGTCTCGATGGCGACCCACATCAGCACCGCTCCAGGCCGCGCCGGCCGGGATCGGCGAGATGGTGCAGCCGGAGCCGGATCGTCGGCTCCGGCACCCACGCGCCGGCCCGTTCGGGCCATTCGATCAGCACGGCGTCTCCCTCGACGAGAAGGCCCTCCCAATCGAGATCGGCGGCCTCCTCGGGCTGCCGGAGCCGGTAGCAGTCAAGATGAAAGACCGGTCCACGCCGACCCTGATACCTGTGCACCAGCGCATACGTCGGGCTCGTCGCGGTGGCGTCGACGCCGAGCCCGCGTGCGATGGCGCGGACCAGGGTCGTCTTTCCCGCCCCAAGTTCGCCCTCGAACAACAGCACGGAGCCCGGCGGCAGACTCCGGCCGAGCGACTCGCCCTCCGAAACCAGCTCCGCTTCGGTCAGCTCACGGATCACGCAGAGCGCCTCGACCGGCCGGAGCCGTCCCGGCGTACCTCTGGCGCCCCGATGGCCTTGAGATCGTTGATCTGGTCCCGCAGGAGTGCCGCCACTTCGAATTCGAGATTGGCGGCAGCCTCGCGCATCTGCTGCTCCAGCGCGGTAATCGCCGCGGCACGGCGGGCCGGATCGTGCAGGTCGGCCAGAGGTGCCTCCGCGCCCTTCGGCGGGCGTTCCGTGCGCGCGTCGGCGACGTACGTGGACAGCCTGACCTGCTCGAGCGACTTGATGATCGACCGGGGCGTGATGCCATGCTCGAGATTGTACGCCTGTTGCAGCGTCCGCCGGCGGGTCATTTCCGCGATCGCACGCTCCATCGAACCGGTCATCCGGTCGGCGTAGAGGATGCCCCTGCCGCGGACGTGGCGCGCCGCGCGCCCGACGGTCTGAATCAGCGAGCGATCGGAGCGCAGGAAGCCTTCCTGATCGGCATCGAGAATCGCGACCAGCGACACCTCCGGAAGGTCGAGGCCCTCGCGAAGCAGGTTGATACCGACCAGCACGTCGAAATCTCCCAGCCGGAGGCCGCGGAGGATCTCCATCCGTTCGATCGCGTCAATGTCTGAATGGAGATACCGCACCCGCACGCCCGTCTGCTGCAGGTAGTCGGTCAGGTCCTCGGCCATCCGCTTGGTCAGCGTGGTGACGAGCACCCGCTCCTTCGCCTTGGCCCGCAGGCGGATCTCGTGGAGCAGGTCATCCACCTGGCCACGAACCGGGCGGATCTCCACCTCGGGATCCACGAGGCCGGTGGGCCGGATGATCTGTTCGACTGCCTTGCCCCCGGACAGTCCAAGCTCGAATTCGCCGGGCGTGGCGGAAACGGCGATCATCTGGGGTGCCAGCTCCATGAATTCGTCGAAGCGAAGCGGCCGGTTGTCGAGGGCCGATGGCAGGCGGAAACCGTATTCGACGAGTGTGGTCTTCCGGGCACGGTCGCCGTTGAACATGCCGCCGAGCTGGGGGAGGGTCACGTGGGACTCGTCCACGACGACCAGGAAATCCGGCGGGAAGTAATCGAACAGGCACGCAGGACGCTCCCCCTCGGCCCGGCCGCTGATGTGCCTCGAGTAGTTCTCGATGCCGGCACAGGTGCCCACCTCGAGCAGCATGTCGATGTCGAAGTGGGTCCGCGATTCGAGGCGCTGGGCCTCGAGCAGCTTGCCCGCCTCGCGCAGCTCGCGGAGCCTGGCCGCCAGCTCGGCGCGAATGGCCGTGACCGCGCGCTCGATCTTGGCCCGCTGGGTGACGAAGTGGGTCGCCGGGTAAATCGCGCACCGGGGAAGCTGCTGGATGGCCTCGCCGGTGAGCGGATTGATCTTCGTGATCCGTTCGACGGTGTCGCCCCAGAGCTCGATGCGGACGGCGCGTTCCTCGTAGGCCGGAAAGATCTCGATCGTGTCGCCGCGGACGCGGAACACGCCAGGCTCGAACGCCACGTCGTTTCTGGCGTACTGGATGGCGACGAGGTCCGACAGGATGCCGTCGCGTCCGCGTTCGCTCCCCTGCTCCACCGTCACCATCTGGGACCGGTATTCGACGGGATCGCCGAGACCGTAGATGGCGCTCACGGTGGCGACGATGACAACGTCCTCGCGTTCGATGAGGCTCGAGGTGGCCCGGAGCCGGAGCCGCTCGATGTCCTCATTGATCGAGGCGTCCTTCTCGATATAGACATCGGTCGAGGGAACGTAGGCCTCGGGCTGGTAGTAGTCGTAATAGGAGACGAAATACTCGACCGCGTTGGCCGGCAGGAACTGCCGGAGCTCCCCGTACAGCTGGGCCGCGAGGGTCTTGTTGTGCGAGAGGACGAGGGTGGGCCGCCCGTACCGGGCGATGACGTTCGCGAGTGTCATGGTCTTGCCCGAACCAGTCACGCCGAGGAGGGTCTGGTACCTCTCCCCGCGCTCCAGTCCCTCGGCCAGCTGGGCGATCGCGCGGGGCTGATCTCCGGCCGGCATGAACGGGGCTTCGACCTTGAATAACGCGGTAGACATGCGGGCAATATAGCGGTTTCGGGATATGTTCGGGAGGCCGGAATTTGCGGCCTGCCATCTGGGGCGTCTTGCCCGCCCTACAGGCGGGCGGTATGGTTTGCCGCCACCGAGGACCCCGATGTCCGATCTGTTCCAAGCGCTCCAGACCGCGTTGGCCGACCGGTATCAGCTCGAGCGCGAGCTGGGCCGCGGAGGCATGGCCACGGTCTACCTGGCCCGGGAACTCAAGCATGCCCGGCGGGTGGCGATCAAGGTCCTGCGACCCGAGTTGGCCGGCGTCCTGACCCGGGAACGGTTCCTCCGGGAGATCCGAATCTCCTCCGAATTCAGTCACCCGCACATCCTGCCGCTGCTCGATTCCGGGACCGTTCCGCCGTCGGCTGACTTTCCCGCGCTCCCGTTCTACAGCATGCCCTTTGTTGAAGGGGAATCGCTCCGCGACCGTCTGGTGAGGGAGAAGCAACTCCCGGTGGATGATGCGGTGGAGATCGCACGGGACGTCGCCGCAGCATTGGGGTACGCGCACACCCACGGAGTGATCCATCGGGATATCAAGCCGGAGAACATCCTCCTGACCGGCGGCCACGCGGTCGTGGCGGATTTCGGCATCGCACGCGCCATACAGGAAGCAGTAGACCCCGACGCACTCACCAGCGCGGGGCTGGTGATCGGCACGCCGGCATACATGTCACCGGAACAGGCCGGTGGGGAGACCAACCTCGACGGCCGGAGTGACATCTACTCATTGGGCTGCGTGCTGTACGAATGCCTCGGAGGCGACCCGCCGTTCACCGGTTCGAGCCCGCAGGCCGTCCTTGCCCGCCATCGCCTGGACCAGGCCCCGTCGCTTCGCACCATCCGCTCCTCGGTGCCCGAGCCAATTGAGCAGATCGTTATGCGGGCGCTGCAGAAGACCCCGGCCGATCGGTTCGCGACCGCCAAGCAGTTTGAGGAAGCGCTCCACACCCGGCACTCCGGCGAGTCTGTCGGCGTGATCACCTCGGCCCGGCCAATCCGGGGCCGGCAGCTACTCGTTGGCGCCGTTTTCGCCATCGGTGCGGCTGCGCTTTGGTTCCTGGCCAAAGGGGTGATGCCGACTTCTGGCGCCGGCCTCGAAACTCCTGGTGTGGACACGACGCGATACGCCATTCTCTCGTTTGGCCAGGACACGACCGTGCCCGGGGCCCTCCATTCAGCCATGCTGCTCCAGGACGCCATGGCCCGCTGGGAGGGCATGAGCCTCGTCGATCCCTTTCAGGTCCGCGATATCGTCTCCCGTCGTGACACTTCCGGATTTGTCGAAGCGGAGTGGCGACGGCTGGCGCTCGGACTGGGATCCGGAAGGTATGTCCGCGGCAGTGCCTCCCGCGTGGGAGATTCGATCCGGGTGCACGCCGTTGTGTTTGACGCCCTGGCGACAGGAGGCAATCCAGCAATTCGGGAGCATACGGTCCGCCTCCCACTCGATCTGGCCGGGGCGGACTCGGCGTTTGCGATGCTGGCGGACGGCCTGCTGCTCCGAAGTGCGAGTGCGGCTGGCCCCCAGCCAGTAGGCGGTACCAGCTCTCTACCCGCGAGGCGGGCGTACGACGAGGGATCTGCGGCCATAAACGACTGGGACCTGACCCGGGCAGATTCGAGTTTTTCGGCGGCGGTGCGCTTCGATCCGCAGTACGCGCAGGCCCATCTTTGGCTCGCCCTGGTCCGGAGCTGGTCGGACCCTGAGACTGCCGCGGCGTGGCAATCCGCGGCGGAGCGTGCAGCGGCGGGGCGTCCCAGGCTCTCGGGACGGGACCGGCAGATATCCGATGCGGTCCTGGCCTCCACGCGGGGGGACGCCGCTGGCGCATGTCGCATCTGGGAGAAGTTGACCGGTGAAGATCCCCACGACTTCGTGGTGTGGTACGGCCTGGCTACCTGTCTTCGGCGGGACAACGCTGTCGTCCGCGACGGGCGCAGTCCCACCCGATGGCGCTTCCGCAGCAGCTATCACCAGGCGCTCAATGCGTACCAACGCGCCTACGTGCTCTTGCCCTCAATTCACAAGGCATTCCGGGAGGAGTCGTTCGACGTTGTAGTGCATCAATTGTTGGCGAGCGGCACCGACCTCCGTGGCGGACGGGCCCTCCCCCCCGATTCCACGACCTTCCTTGCCTATCCATCCTGGGCGGGAGATTCACTGGTTCTCTTCCCGGCGCCGCTGCAGGGACCAGCAGGGGGAGCACCCAGGCGAACCGCCACGACCGCGGACGCGATTCACCACCAGCGCCAACGGGTGTATGAAATTGCCCGCGCGTGGGTCGCAGCGTTCCCGGCCAGTGCCGATGCACTGCAGGCGCTCGCCGTATCGCTCGAGCTGCTCGGCGACCGTTCGGCGCTTGATACCCTTCTCAAGGCGCGGCGCCTGGTGGTCGATCCCGCCGAGGTCGTTCGTGTCGCCGCGGGCGAGATCTGGATGCGGGTCCTGTTCGGATCACCGGCCGATCTGCCAAGCCTTCGCGTCGCCAGGCAACTCGCCGATTCACTCCTTGACCGAATTCCGGACGGAGTGCCGACCGAGCCCCAACTCCTCTCAAGTCTCGCTGCACTCACCGGACGGGCCCATTTGGCGGCGCAATTGAGCCGGCAGGTCCCCATGCGGAAGGGATGGGAGACTCCGCCCGCGTTGGTCGGGATCGCGAGCACCTTCCTGACCTACGCTGCCATGGGCGGGCCCGCGGACAGCTTGCAAGCGCTCGAACGCCGTGTGGTGCGTGCGATCGACCAGGATGTCCTCTCGTCGGAGCGGGCCGAGGTCCAACGCGTCTGGCTGGCCCTTCCCACCACGCTGGCTTTTCCCGAGTACCGGCTGCCGTCGATCAAGGCCCTCGTCGGTCAGGGAAACCCGCTGGTGGATGCCGACGCCGCGTTCCTGCGGGGGGACTCGACAGCCGCCTGGAGGACACTGGTGGCAGTTCGCGCTGCGGCGGAATCGTCGTCGCCGGCTGACTTCACGATCGACCAGCTTTATCCGGAGACCTGGCTCATGGCCCAGCTTGGCCAGCCCGACACCGCGGCGCAGTGGCTGGATCCCACACTCAACGCGCTGGCGAGAACTCCCCCGCAGCTGTTCAACGAGGCCTTCCGAGCCGGGACGTTGGTGCGGGCCATGGCCTTCCGCGCGGACCTTGCGAAGCGCGCCGGCGATCGTGACACCGCCAGACGGTGGGCGGCGGCAGTGGTCGTGCTGTGGTCCGACGCGGATGATTTTCTGCAGCCGCTGGTGCGACGCATGAAGGTTCTGGCGCGCTGACCGAGCGAAGGTTGCAGACGGCTTCACACCGAAGGAGTGCATATGAGAACGATGGCGGGACCACAGTTGGGCGTCCGGGGGTGGGTGCTAACGGCGGGGCTGACGGTATCGCTGGCGGCGTCGTGCCAGGGTCCACCGAGGGAGCAGAGCACGGCACCGCCAGGTACGGAGCCGCCGACATTGGCCTATCCTGCGGACTGCCAGCAAGACTCTGTCTTGATCATTGTCCCGCTGGACTCCACTCACTCGGCCTTCGACACGGTCACCTCGGCCGACATGCCACTTATCCAGAGGATCGCGAACCTGCCGGAATACCACGATTGCCAGCGGTTCGTGGTGCCACCGCGACCAGGCCGCCACGTCGCCGATTCCGCGCTCAGATTCGGCCCCCTGGTCGCCATTTGGGCGGCCGACAGTCTGGGGTCGCGATTCGGCGATTCCGCGAAGAAAGGGCCCTCCCTGGCCGTGCCGGTGGCGATCATCCACAACCTCGATTTGAACGCGACGTATTTGCCACTGCAGATCCAGCCCGGCTTCAGCTGTCTCTACTTGTGGCACAATGGCGGCAGCCCCAGACTCTGGAAGGCTCGGATCGTGTCGCTCGGACCCAAGCATGCGCCCTGCCAGGATGCCGTCGATCCCGGATCCCTCGGCGGACCGCTCCTCAAAGTTCGCGCAGAGCTTCCGAAGAAATTGAGCTCAGCAGACATCCCGGAGGTAGCTCGGTGGGATTGGGACTCGACGGAGCAGAAGCAATTCATCGGCATCCGCTGTGCGCAACAGTGGTGCGAGGTTTTCGACGGGCGCGGGAAGGGTTCGCTGAGCGCGGAACAGAGGGGAATCAATCAGGCAGCGATTCACGCGAGCGCAGCATCCATCGCCGGGATCACGAACGGGCTGGGAACGGAAAACGAGGGGCTTCGTGTGGTTAGGGTCAAGGGGTGGTACGACGAGCAGCGGCTCGACCTGAGGGATTCCAATGGCAAGCCGGTGCTGACGAATATCGTCGGGACGGTGATCCCGCACCCCGCGCTGGCTCGAGCCAAACTTGACGGCGTCCGGGTGGGCGAGTGGACGCCCGTCGCGTTCATCCACCTGACGGCGAATTACCCTGGCAAGGTGCCGCTCAGGGCGGGGCTGAGTCGGGTGTTCCTCTGCAGGGATACCAACGGCGAGTGCCAAGCGCCGACTGACATTGCCTGCGAACCGGAGCCTGAGGATCCCGCGCATCCGACCGCTGCGCGTTCCAAATGGTGGATGAGAATCGAGGCCGCCGACAACTCCATCGCGTACCATTGCGTCCGTCGCCGGACGCACGGTGGGAAGACCATCCCGGCCGCGGCCGCCCGCTGGAACTGGTATGAACTCGACGCGAAGACATGGGTGCAGTGTGGCACGGCCTGCTGCACGGTGAACTGACGGGACGGCCGGGCGGAAAGCATTTCTCCCACTCGGCGGGTGCGTTTTAGTTCCCTTTGACCGAGTAGCGCCGAGTGGAACTTGCCCCTGCCTGGCCGACTCGACGGGATCGGATCCGGAGCCGACATCGGTGGCTCGGACTTCGAGTGAAGCAGCGGCGGGGTCAACTCGGGACGATTCGAGGGACGGGGCTCTTGGTCAGGATGCGCGCCGAGATGAAGTGCAGCCGCTGCTGCGGCGCATGAAGGCCTTGGCACGCTGACCGTACGAGGTAGGCCCCGGGACTTACCCCAGAGGAGGGATTATGGGAACGACGGCGAGTCATTGGTGGAGGAAGCCAGGTTGGGTCCTGGTGGTGGTGATTGCCTTGGCGGCGGGTCTGTGGGCGTGCAAGGACAAAGGGCCCGTGATAGATCACACCCCCGAGGCTTGGCGGGCGGACTGCCAGCAGGACTCGATCCTGATAGTGGTCCGGTCAAAGGAGGACAGCACGGTATACAACACGGTGACGGCCGAGGATATGCCGCTTGTCGAGCGCATCGCCAACCTGCCGGAATACCACGACTGCCAGCGGTTCGTCGTGAGACCACCGCGCGCGGCCGGGGCCGTAACAGAGAGAGAGCTCAGGTTCGGCCCCCTGGTGGCCATCTGGGCGGCCGACAGCCTCGGTGTTCTTTTCCCTGGTGACCAGCCCGGGCAGTCCTTGGCGCTGCCGGTTGCGATCATTCATAACTTCGACCCAACCCCCTACCAACCGCTGGGCCTCGAACCGGGTTTCAGCTGTCTCTACATCTGGCACGAGGGCGGTGTACAGCGGCACTGGAGTGCCCGAATCGTCCCGCTTGGGCCCAGCCCCAGCCCCTGCCAGGAAGCGCGGGATCCCGGGGCGCTCGCGGGAGGAACGCTCACCGTTCAAACGGCGGAACTCCCGCCCGACGTGGGCCCCGCGGATATTCCCTGGGTCGCCCGCTTTGATTGGGACTCGGTGCAACAGGAGCAGTACATCGGAATCCGCTGCGGGGACCAGTGGTGTGAGATCGGAAACGGGCATTTCATGCCGTCCAGGAGTGCGCTCGCCACGGGTACGAATGCGGCGGGTCTGAAACTCGCCTTGGGAACCAGCTTCGCTGCCACTGCTTTCGGGTCGAAATCCGAGCAGGTCCGCGTTGTGGGCATCAAGGGGTGGTATGACCAGCAGCGTCTCGACATGCGGGATCAGAATGGCAATCTGGTGATTACGAACATCGTGGGAACGGTGATCCCTCACCCGACTCTTGCTAGTGCCAAATTCAGCGACAGTTTCTGGACGCCGGTTGCGTTTATCAACGTGACCGACGAATACCACGGGAAGAAGCTGCTGCTCCACAAAGGGCTGAGCACGGTGTACATGTGCAAGGGGACCGGAGAGAAATGCGGCGTTCCTCCCCAACCATCTGCCTGCCCGACGGAACCGGCGAACCAGACTCCTCCCGGCGAGACTCCGACTCCCTGGTGGTCGAAGATCGTATCCGACCAGGGCGTGGTAGCGTATAATTGCGTAATCCGCAGAACCCACGGGGGAAAGGCCATGCCGGCCGCGGCCGCGCGGTGGCATTGGTCCGAGCTGGACGCCACGACGTGGGTGGCGTGCCGGGAGGGCTGCTGCACGGTGAATTGATCCTGAGGCCCGCCGTCACTCGTGGCGGCGGGCCATTCACCGCTTACAGCGGCCGCGCCACCGCGAAATCCATCACCAGCGGCTGAACCAGCCGCTCGTAGTCCGCCCACGCCATGCGGATGACCTCGGTATGCGTCCCGGCGTTGAACGCGATCTCGTCCTGGCGTGCCAGGCTGTCCGCCACGTACACCTCCATGCCATAGAGATTGCCGAACGGCGGCATCGCGCCGACTTCGCATCCCGGGAACCGCTCCACGAAATCCCGTTCGTTCGACAGCACCACCGTCTGGGCGCCGATCGCGGCCCGCAGCTGATCAAAGGACACCCGGAGCGAGGCCGGCAGGACCGCCATCGCCATGTGACCATCCACGTCCACCATGACCGTCTTGGCCATTTCCCGGCCGGGGACGTGGGCGAGCGCCGCAATCTCGGCCGCGGTAAACGCCTTCGAGTGTTCCAGGGTGACGTACTTCACATTGTGGCTGTCGAGAAATTCCTTCAGGCGTGCGGTTGGCATGGCTTCCCCCCTCCGTGTAGAGCGCGGGTTGCGCCCCGGATCAGTGATGCACCACCTGTCCCCCGGCCGAGCCGGGTGCCTCGCGCCGCTCCACCTCACTGACCCCCTTCACGCGACGCACGGCCTTGAGCACCTTCGCCAGGTGTGACAGGTTGTCGACCTCGACGAACACCGTGCCGAACACGGTCCCGTCCTTGGTGTGAATGTCGGCCGAGCGGATGTTGGTCCCCGTCTGGCTGATGGCCGACATGATGTCCGCATACAGCCCGCGCCGGTCCTCGCCCGACAGCGCGAGCCGCACGGCGAACGCTTCCCCGTGCACCTCCTGCCAGTCGATGTCCACGCGCCGCCCCTCGGCACTGAGCGCGAGGAGGTTCGGACAATCGGCCCGGTGGATCGAGATGCCCCGTCCCTGAGTGACGTAGCCGGTGACGGCATCGCCCGGGACAGGCTGGCAGCATTGTGCATAGCGCACCATGAGGCCGTCCACCCCCTGGATCTTGATGCCCCGGCCGAGCCGGATACGATCGACCAGGCGTCCGAACACCGTGGGCTTCGGCTCCTGCAGCTCCTCCTGCGGCAGGTCGGGATAGAGCGCGCGAATGACCTGGCCTAGGGCGACGTCGCCCCGGCCGATTGCCACCTCGAGCCCCTTCCCATCCGCGAGGCCGAGGACCGGAGCGGCCCGGTCGAGCTGGGCGGGATCGGGCGGGTCGAGCCGCCGCTTCCGCACCTCCCGCGTGAGCAGCTCACGGCCGAGCTGGAGGCTCACCGTCTCCTCTTCCTCGCGGATCCACTGCTTGATCTTGTGCCTCGCGCGTGCGGTGTGCACGTGGCTCAGCCAGTCCCGGCTCGGTTTCGCCTGGGCACTCGTCAGGATCTCCACGGTGTCGCCGTTCTTGAGCTCGCGGTGGAGCGGGGCAATGCGCCCATTCACCTTCGCGCCCTGGCACTTGAATCCGACCTCGGTGTGGACGTGGAAGGCGAAGTCGATCGGCGTCGCGCCTTTCGGCAGCCGCTTGACGTCCCCCTGCGGCGTGAAGACGAAAATCTCGTCCTGGTAGAGATCCACCTTCAGGAATTCGAGGAACTCCTCGGGCGTGTGGGTGTCCTGCTGGAGCTCGAGGAGCTGCCGGAACCAGCCCAGGGCGTGGTCCAGCTCGTCGGTGCCCTTCCCTTCCTTCTTGTACACCCAGTGCGCCGCGATGCCGTATTCCGCCGTCCGGTGCATCTCCCGAGTGCGGATCTGCACCTCGAAGAGCTCGCCGCCGGGGCCGAAGATCGTCGTGTGGAGCGACTGGTACGCGTTCGACTTGGGACTCGCGATGTAATCCTTGATCCGTTCCTGGAGCGGGGTCCAGTTGTGGTGGATGATGCCGAGCACGTGATAGCACTCCGGCACGCTGTTGACGATGACCCGCACCGCCATGAGATCGTAGATCTCGTCGAACGGCTTGTGCCGCCGCCGCATCTTCTGGTAGATCGACCACAGGTGCTTCGGGCGCCCCGTGACTTCCGCGTCCTGGATGCCGGCGCGATGCAGTTCCTGCTCGAGTGGCACCCGCAGCCGGTCGATGGTACGCTCGCGGGCCTCGCGCTTGGCGGCAATCTGCTCCTCAAGGGTCCGGAACTCCTCGGGCTCCAGGAAGCGGAAGGCCAGGTCCTCGAGCTCGGCCTTCATGCCCGCCATGCCGAACCGGTGGGCTAACGGTGCATAGATCTCGCGGGTTTCCGTCGCGATCCGTGCCCGCTTCTCGGGCGCCAGATGCTCGAGCGTCCGCATGTTGTGCAGGCGGTCGGCGAGCTTGATGATGATGACCCGGGCGTCCTTGGCGATCGAGAGCAGCAGCTTCCGATAATTCTCGACCTGCTCCTCGGCCGAGGAGCGGAAGGTGAGGTGGGAGATCTTCGTGAGGCCCTCGACGATCGCGGCGACCTCGGAGCCAAACTCCTGCGCGATGTCCTCGGTCCGGACGTCGGAATCCTCCACGACGTCGTGCAGCAGCGCTGCCGCGATCGAAGTGGAATCGGGGAGCTGCTCGACCAGGATCATCGCCACGGAAATGCTGTGGGAGACGAAGTCCTCGCCGGACATCCGCTTCTGGCCCCGGTGCGCGGACGCGCTGAAGCGGAGGGCCCGCTCGATCAGGTCGAGATCGAGGCGGTCCGCATGCCGCTCAAGGAGGGCATGGAATTCCGGGGCGAGATCCAGCGCGGTGTGGCTCATGGCGTAAACCCAGCCGCCCTGCCGCAGCGGCGGGTCCGCCGGGGCCGGTACGGGAGAGACTCTGGATACCATGGAGGATGGAGGCTGGCGGCCCCGGCGTCAATCAGGGACCGGACTGCAGCAGCGGCTAGAGCAATCCCGCGGCCACGAAACTGACGAACCGGTCGCCTGCCAGGATGACGTGATCATAGACGGGGACGTCGAGCAACCGCCCGGCTTCGACCAGTTGGTGCGTCACGGCGCGATCCTCGGTCGACGGGGTCGGATCCCCGCTGGGGTGGTTGTGGACGACGATGATCCCGGCGGCCGCCTCGACGATGGCAGGGCGAAACACCTCGCGCGGGTGGACCAGCGAACTGTTGAGCAGCCCGCGCGATACCAGGACGTCCCGCAGGACCTGGCTCTGGCTGTCCAGGGCGAGGAGCCGGAATTCCTCCACGTCGAGGTCCCGCAGCCGGGGCCCGAGCAGGCGCGCCACGTCCGCCGGCTCGCGGATCCGCGTCCGGTGCGGGCGTGACTCCCGGCCGAGGCGGGTGGCCATTTCGAACGACGCAACGAGCCGCGCGGCTTTCGCCTCGCCGACGCCCGGCATGCGAAGGAGCTCCGCCGGCGGACGCGCGGCGAGGCGACGAAGGGAGCCCTCCCCCGCCTCCAGGAGACGCGCGGCCAGCACGGATGCCCCTTCACGGGGGCGTCCTGTGCCGAGAATGATGGCCAGCAGTTCGGTTGGAGTGAGCGCGGCCGGCCCCAGGGCCCACAGCCGCTCGCGGGGAAGGTCGGCGGCGGAGGATTCGGGCTCGGCGCTCGGCATCGGCCTACGATACCGGGACGCGAGCCTCGGACCGAGCCGGATTCCCGCCCTCAGGCGCAGGAAACGACGCTACTTGCCAACCCCATGGCATTTCTTGTACTTCTTGCCCGACCCGCACGGGCAGGGGTCATTCCGCCCGACCTCCCGCATCCCCGCCGCGGTTGCCGTCTGTCCTACGCGACCCAGTGAGCTGGACACCGCTGGTGCGGCCCCGGGCCCGGCGCCGGAGGCGGGCCCCGTCCGCGTGGCGGGCGCGAACAGATCCTCGTCGGCGCTGCGCGCGACCGGAGGCGGCGGAGGTGGCGCGCGCCGGGGCGGCTCCGCACTCACCTGGATCTTCAGGAAGCGCTCCGTGAACGTCGCCTGGATATCGCGCATC
>DASTCF010000075.1:0-3542 GCA_035711365.1 Gemmatimonadales bacterium | reverse complement strand
CAGTGCGATACCGAGATTCACCGGCTCGCCGCCGGCCTCGCGCACCAGCGCGGTGAGGGTGTGTGTATTCGAGCTCGCGATCTTCTTTCCGCTCAGGATGAGATCGGGCTGGTCCACATCCACGATCTCGTCCCCGCTCGCAATGATCCCGACCCGCGGCCTCCGATAGACGACCGGGTGCGCCACCGCGATCGACGCCAGCACGCCGAGCTCCGCCGGCCCGATCGCGGTCCCTTCGGCGAGCACCGGCGCGCCCTTCCGGATGTCCTCCCCCGCGAGGCGGAAGTTGACCCCGACGTCGCGATCGTTCGTGATGGTCACGATCGCGGTGCCAAAATCGGTATCCTCCTGGCGGATGACGCTGTCCGCCCCTGTTGGGAGCGGTGCGCCGGTATAGATCCGCGCGCACTCGCCAGTGCCGATCTCCCGGCTCGGAAAGGTCCCCGCCGGAATCTGTTCCACCACCCGGAGCCGCACTGGATGCTCGGCGCTCGCGCCGCGCACGTCGGCGCCGCGCGTGGCGTAGCCGTCCATCGCGGAGTTGGTCCAGGCGGGAATATCGATCGGGCTGATGACGTGCTCGGCGAGGACCGAGCCGGCGGCGTCGTCGAGGGGAATGCGGAGCGCCGGCTGCCGCCGGATGTCCGCGAGGATGCGAAGCGCGGCCTCGCGCGCCGCGAGCGCGGTCACGGCCCCAGGACCTTGGCGCCGTCCCAGGCAATGTTGGCGAGGAGCTGCAGCCACATGGTGTCCCGGAAGCGGAGCACCCGGCAGTTGGCCTTGATGTCGTCGTCCGTCACGATTGCGAGCCACTGGTCGGCGTTCGGCGCGGCCGCATCGTAAATCGGCCCGCCGCCCACGGACTTGCGATACACCTCGATCTTGGGCAGCGGCGACGCCTTGAAGCCCTCGACGAGGATGATGTCGGCGCCGTCCAGGTACTGCCGGGCGAGCGCCATCGGATCCTGGTCATCAGGCGAGCGCTCGAACACCGCGCGGATATCGGGCGAGGCGATTAGGACCCGCTCGGCCTTGCCCTCGTGGAAATGACGGTAGGTATCCGTGCCGGGCGTGTCCACACTGGCGGGATGGGCGGCGTGTTTAATCGTCATCACGCGCTTCTTCCGCCGCGTGAATTCCGCGGCCAGCGCCACCACCAGGGTCGTCTTGCCGGCGTCCTTCCGGCCAATCACCGAGAAGATGCGAGATGCTGCCACAGGGCGTCCGCCTGGATGAGGTCGTCGGGAGCGTTGATGTTGAAGAACAGGGCTGCGGGGTCGCCGAAGGCGGCCACGGACTCCGGAGGGAGGATACAGGTCCGAACGGCCGGGTGGAAGGAGATCGCCCGGAGGTCGCCTCGGGCAATGGCCTCCTCCATCGGGCGCTGGCAGGCGGGCCCGTAGCCCGCGCACATCGGCTCGACTCCGCGCCGGCCGCCGCTCGCGGGGAGGACGGCATCCGCTTCCTTAAGGCCACGCGCCAGCGCCGCGATGAGCCCCGCCGGCACAAAGGGCATGTCCCAGGCGACACAAACCACGGGGCGGGCCTCGTACGCCACGGCCGCGTGCAGGCCGCCGAGGGCGCCGGCCCCGGGAATGGTATCGGGAATGACGGTCAGGTCCGCCCGCCACTGGGCGGCGCCGGGATCGTTGGCGACAAGGAGGGGGAGCTCGCCGAGAGCCGTCTGGAACGCATCCACCAGGCGGTCGAGAATGCGGACTCCACCGACCAGCTCGAGCCCCTTGGGCCGCCCGCCGTAGCGGGTCGCGCCGCCGCCGGCGAGGATCGCCCCGCGGACCGGCGGGCCCGCTTCAGTAGCGCCGTCCGCGCTTCTTCTCGAGGACGACGTCGAAGCCAATCAGCACGCTCCAGAGGTGGTGGTACTCGGTATCGACCTCGGGATGGAGATCGCCGGCGATCGTCGGGCCGGCCACGGTGCTCAGGCCGACATAATTGTCGCGGACTTCCATGCGAAGCTGGTAGCCCTTGCCGACCGCGGCCGTGATTCCTCCGCCAAGCACGAGGCCTGCAGTGATCCGGGTGCTCTTGTCGTCGTCGTAGACCGGGACGATGTCGCCGCCCGCAATGGTGCCCTCGGTCCGGATGGTGCTCAGGTTGCTGAACAGCGCGCCGACTTGCAGCCGGGCATACGGCGAAATCCGGTTGTGACCCCAGGCGCGGAACACGGGCCCGACGGAAAGCAGCACGGCGGACGAGGATTTCTCGTGTCCATCGATGTCCGCACACACATCCGTGATGCGCTGGTGCGGGGCGGACGAGGTGACCGTGCACTGGTCCTGGACGCCGATCCCAAGGAAGAACGCCTCCCCCGCGATGCCGAAGTTGTCCTTCGGGAAGTAGATCCCACCGAACAGCACGCCGACCGAGCCGCCCGCATCACGATTGATGCTCACCGAATCAGAGCCAACGTCGGGGCGGAGAAGCGGCTGATCCGTCACCGACCAGAGATCGGTGCTGCCGGTGTAGCCGAGCCCCACGGTGAACACCAGCGTGGCCTGGTCCGCCGTGGCCTGCGCGAACGCCGGCGCCGAAAGGAACAGCATTCCGAGGAGGCCTGCCAGCGGTCGCTCGAGCATCACGCCCTCAGCCATTGATGGTCCACCGCGAGGCACCGGTTCACCACCACGTCGATCCCGGCTTCCTCGAGTCGTCGGACCGTCTCCGGGTGATCGATCCCGAGCTGCAGCCAGACCAGCCGCGGCCGGACCGCGAGGAGGTCGTCCAGCAGGGCAGGGATGTACTCGGAGCGGCGGAAAATGTCGACGATGTCGAGCGGCCCGGCGGCCGCGGCCGACCGGAGATTGGGGTGGACTTGTTGTCCCAAGGTGACGCCCGGGACGGGGTGGACAGGCACAATCTCGTAGCCGACCCGCTGCAAGTAGGCAGCGACCCGGTGGCTGGGGCGGTCCGGTTTGCGGCTGAGCCCCACAACCGCGATCCGGTGGCTCTCTTTCAGGTGCTGCCGGATCTGATCCTCGGAGAGCTCGCTCACCGGGCGTTCTCGGGGACGTGGAGATGCGGACTCCCGCTCACCGCGCGCCCCACCAGCACCATTCCGGTGCGGCGCCCGATCTCGACCGCGAGCGTGGAGGGCACCGACGGCGTGGCGACGTACGTCAGTCCGGCGCGGCCGGCCTTGAACGCCAGCTCCGCCGAAATCCGCCCGGTGACCAACAGGCCCAATCCGGCCACCGGCGTCCGCGCGAGCAGCGCGGCGCCAAGCACCTTGTCCACCGCGTTGTGGCGACCGATGTCCTCGGCGTGGAAGAGAAGGGATGTGCCATCGGTGAGCGCGGCGGCGTGCACCCCGCCGGTCTCCTGATAGTGCTCGCCCTCGTGGAACAGCTCCTTGAACAGCACGCGGAGCTGCTCCACCGGCGGCGGCATCCCCCGCGCCGGCTCCGTTGGCACCATTGCCGGGTCGGCCAGCAGCGTGGAGACCGCGCCACAGCCCGACGCGAGCACCGGCCGCCGCCGCTCGGCGGCGACCGCCGCGACCCGCTCCGGCGGCACCTCGGCCC
>DASTCF010000074.1:0-17507 GCA_035711365.1 Gemmatimonadales bacterium | reverse complement strand
GGGTAACATCTGGAAACCGTGAAGTTTAACCCCAGCCGCCCCATGACACAACTGTCCCGGAGTCCCTATCGTGTCTGACCGGAAGCGCGCCCTCATCACCGGAATCACCGGCCAGGACGGCTCCTACCTCGCCGAGCTGCTGCTCCAGAAGGGTTATGAGGTGTTCGGCGTCGTCCGCCGTACGAGCCACGACAGTTTCGAACGGATCGACCATCTCGCCGACCGCGTCACGATCCTCCCGGCGGACTTGCTCGACCAGCACTCGCTCACCGTGGCCATCCAGGGCGTGCGGCCCGACGAGGTGTACAACCTCGCCGCACAGTCGTATGTGCCTACGTCGTGGTCCCAGCCGGTGCTGACCGGGGAGTTCACCGCCCTGGGCGTGACGCGCATCCTGGAGGCCATCCGGCTGGTGCATCCACGTGCCCGATTCTACCAGGCCTCCAGCTCCGAGATGTTCGGCAAGGTGACCGAGACCCCACAGCGCGAAACGACGCCCTTCTACCCGCGCTCGCCCTATGGCGTCGCCAAGGTCTATGGACACTGGATCACGGTGAATTATCGGGAATCGTACGGGCTCTACGCGGTGAGTGGCATCCTCTTCAATCACGAATCGCCGCGCCGCGGCCTGGAGTTCGTCAGCCGCAAGGTCACCGACGCGGTGGCGCGCATCAAACTCGGCCTCGCCACCGAGCTCCGGCTCGGCAACCTGGACGCCCGACGGGACTGGGGATTCGCCGGCGACTACGTCGATGCGATGTGGCGCATGCTGCAGCAGCCGGAGCCGGCGGATTACGTCATCGGGACTGGCATCTCCCACAGCGTGCGGGATCTCGTTGAGGCGGCGTTCGGCCACGCCGGGCTGGACTGGCGCGCCTATGTGAAGACGGACCCTGCGTTCATGCGCCCGGCGGAGGTGGACGTGCTCCTCGCCGATCCCACGCGTGCGCGCGAGGAGCTGGGCTGGCGTCCCACGGTCGGCTTCGCCGAACTCATCGCGATGATGGTGGACGCGGATCTCGCGCGCCTTCAGGGGCGGTGATGCAGGTTCTGGTAACGGGCGCCGACGGGTTCGTCGGCCGGTCAATGCTGCGCCGGCTCCTCGGGGAGGGCCACCGGGTGCGCGGTGCCGTGCGGCCCGGCGCCGGGGATGTCGTCGGCCTGACTGCGGCGGAACGGGCGGCGGTGGAATGGGTGCCGTTGGAACTCGAGGATACGGCATCGGTGCGGGCGGCTGTCGCCTCACGCCCCGAGGCGGTGATCCACCTGGCCGCGGTCGCCTCGGGCGCCGATGCACGCCGGGACGTGGGGGGCGCCTGGGCCATCAACGCCGCAGGGACTGCCCGGCTCGCCGAGGAACTGGCACGGCTCAGGGAAGCGGGAGTAGCCGACCCGATCCTGCTGCTCGCCTCGACCGGTGAGGTCTATGGACGCGGGCCCGCCCGGCCGCGGACAGAGGCTGATCCGGTGCTGCCGTGTTCGCCCTATGCCGCGAGCAAGGCGGGCGCGGAGGCCGCGATTCTGGAGGCCTGGCGGCGGACCGGACTCCGGGTCGTGATCGCCCGCGCGTTCCCGCACACCGGTCCCGGCCAGTCCACGCGCTTTGTCGCACCGGCGTTCGCCGAACGGCTGCGGCTGGCGAAACGAGCCGGTGCGCCTGTCGTGAAAACCGGCAACCTCGAACCGGTGCGTGACTTCCTGGACGTACGCGACGTGACGGCCGCGTACCTGGCCCTCGTGCACCGCGGCACGCCTGGTGAGGCGTACAATGTGGCGCGGGGCGAGGGCATCTCCCTCGCGGAGCTGTTCGAGCGCCTCGCGCGGCTCGTGGGAATGCGGGCGATTCCCGAGCTGGATCCCGAACTGGTGCGCCCCGCCGATATCTTTCACCTGGTCGGGGATCCGACCCGTCTTCGCGCGGCGACCGGCTGGAACCCGACGATCGACCTCGACGTGACGCTCAAGGAACTCGTGGATGCCCAAGCGGACTGACCTCTCCTCCATTCTCATCATCGGCTCCGGACCCATCATCATCGGCCAGGGTGCGGAGTTCGATTACTCCGGCACGCAGGCGGTGCGCGCGCTGAAGGAGGAGGGCTACCGGGTGATCCTGGTGAATTCGAACCCGGCCACGATCATGACGGATCCGGAACTGGCCGACCGGACCTACATCGAACCCGTGACCCCGGAATGGGTGGCCCGCGTCATCGAGCGCGAGCGGCCGGACGCGCTGCTGCCCACGATGGGCGGCCAGACGGCCCTCAACGTGGCGATGGCCCTGGCCAACGACGGTACCCTCGCGCGTTTCGGCGTGGAGCTGATCGGGGCGGACGCGAGGGCCATTCAGCTCGCGGAGGATCGCGAGCAGTTCGCCAAGGCGATGGCGCGCCTCGGCCTTGCGACGCCGGAGGGACGGACGGTCCGCACCCGGCAGGAAGCCCTCGAGGTCGTGGCGCACACCGGCTACCCGGCCATCGTACGACCCTCCTTCACCCTGGGCGGCACCGGCGGAGGCGTGGCCTACAATCGGGAGGAATTCGAGGCACTCATCGATCGCGGGCTCGAGCTCTCCCCGGTGGGGTCGGTGCTGGTGGAGCGGAGCGTCATCGGCTGGAAGGAATTCGAGCTGGAGGTGATGCGGGACAGCGCCGACAACGTCGTCATCGTCTGTTCCATCGAGAATCTCGACCCGATGGGTGTGCACACGGGCGATTCCATCACGGTCGCTCCCGCGATGACGCTTACCGACCGGGAATACCAGCGGATGCGCGACAGTGCCATTGCGATCATCCGCGAAGTGGGGGTGGCCGCCGGCGGCTGTAACATTCAATTCGCGGTCGATCCGGCGACGGGCGAACAGCTGGTCATCGAGATGAATCCGCGGGTGTCCCGCTCCTCGGCGCTGGCCTCGAAAGCCACCGGCTTCCCGATCGCACGGATCGGTACCAAGCTCGCGGTCGGGTACCGCCTCGACGAGCTGCCCAATGACATCACCCGGACCACGCCCGCCTCCTTCGAGCCGGTGCTCGACTACGTGGTGGTCAAGGTGCCGCGCTTTGCTTTCGAGAAATTCGCCCAGGCGGATCCAACGCTCACCACCCAGATGAAGTCGGTGGGCGAGGTGATGGCCATCGGGCGGACCTTCAAGGAGGCCTTCCAGAAGGGCATGCGGGGCCTGGAGATCGACCGGCCCGGCTGGACGATCGGCGCCACACCCTCGGCAGACCGTCTGGACGACAACGAGCTCGATACCCTGCGTGCGGCCCTCAGGAAGCCCACACCGGAGCGGATCTTCCAGGTCAAGCGGGCGCTCGTCGCCGGGATCGGCGTGGAGGAGATCGCTGAGCGCACCGGCATCGATCCGTGGTTCGTGGCGCAGCTGGCCGAGCTCCTCGAGGCCGAGGCGGAGTGGGCCGCGACCGACCTGGCCGATGAGGCCGTCGCGCGCTCGGCGCTCCGCGCCGTGAAGCGCCAGGGCTTCTCGGACCGGCAGCTGGCGGATCTGCGCGGCCTCGCGGAGGCCGAGGTGCGGGCGCTCCGCCACCAGCTCGGAATCCGTCCGGCCTACAAAATGGTGGACACATGCGCGGGCGAGTTCCCGTCCGCGACGCCGTATCTGTACTCGTCCTACGACGAGGAAAACGAATCCATTCCCGATGGCCGGCCGACAGTCATCATCCTCGGCAGCGGGCCGAACCGCATCGGCCAGGGGGTCGAGTTCGACTACTGCTGTGTCCGGGCCGCGCTCGCGTTCCGCGAGCTGGGCTACCGGACCGTGATGGTGAACTCCAATCCCGAGACGGTCTCGACCGACTTCGACATTTCGGACACGCTCTATTTCGAGCCGGTCACCCTCGAGGACGTGCTTGAGATCATCCACGTCGAGCAACCGCTCGGCGTGGTCGTCCAGCTCGGGGGGCAGACCCCTCTCCGCCTGGCGCACGGGCTGGAGCAGGCAGGCGTCCCGATCCTCGGCACGTCGCCGGAAGCCATCGACGCCGCCGAGGATCGGGGCCGCTTCGAGGCGCTCGTGCGGGAGCTTGGCGTCCGGCAGCCGCCGAGCGGCACGGCCTTCTCCGTGGAGGAGGCGGTGGCGGTGGCGGAACGCATCGGGTATCCGGTGCTCGTCAGGCCGTCCTACGTCCTCGGTGGGCGGGCCATGGAGATCGTCTACGATGCGGACTCGCTGCGGCGCTACTTCCACCGGGCCGCGCTCGTGGCGCCGGACCATCCGGTGCTGATCGACAGCTTTCTCGAGGATGCCTTCGAGGCCGACGTGGACGCGATCGCCGACGGGCGGACGTGCGTCATCGGCGGCGTGATGCAGCACATTGAGGACGCCGGGATCCATTCAGGCGATTCGGCCTGCGTCCTGCCGCCCTACCTGATCACCGAAGAGCAGGTGGAGGAGATGCGGCGCCACACGCGGGCCTTCGCGCTCCGCCTGGGGGTCGTCGGCCTGATCAACGTCCAGTATGCGATCAAGAACGGCGTTGTGTACGTGCTCGAGGTGAACCCGCGCGCCTCGCGGACGGTGCCGTTCGTCTCCAAGACGACGGGTGTGCCTCTGGCCGCCCTGGCCGCGGCCGTCATGATCGGCAGGACCCTCGAGGAGCTCGGCCTGCACGACGACGTCCTGCAGCCCTACGTGGCCGTGAAAGAGGCCGTCTTCCCGTTCAACAAGCTCCCGGGCGTGGATCTCATTCTCGGTCCGGAGATGCGTTCCACCGGTGAGGTCATGGGGATAGCGGATTCGTTCGGCATGGCATTCGCCAAGGCGCAGATCAGCGCCGACGGCGCGTTGCCGCTCGAGGGCACCGTCTTCGTGACCGTCAACGACCACGACAAGCCGACGGTGGTGCCGATCGCGCGGCGTTTCCACGAACTCGGGTTCCGGATCGTGGCGACCGAGGGCACGGCCCGGTATCTCCGCACCCGCGGCATCCCGACCGAGCGGGTGCTCAAGGTGCACGAGGGGCGCCCCAACGCCATCGACCTGCTGCTCTCGGGCGAGGTGCAGATGCTCATCAACACGCCGCTTGGAAAGCTCACCCAGCAGGACGACTATCTCCTGCGGCGGGCGGCCCTGCAGCATCGCACTCCCTACACCACCACCCTGTCGGCGGCCTCGGCGGCCTGCGATGCGGTGATCGCCCTGCGCAGCCGTGCCCGCACAGTGCGCTCGCTGCAGGAATGGCACGCGCTCGCGCGCGAGTCGGCCCTGGAAACGGCGTGACGACCGCGCGCGACCCGGCCTTCGCGGGACGGCTGCGCGATCTGGTCCGCGGCGAAGTGCGCGAGAGTGAGCCGCTGGGCCGCTATTCCACCTATCGCATCGGCGGCCCGGCCACC
This sequence comes from Gemmatimonadales bacterium, assembly GCA_035711365.1. Classification (GTDB taxonomy): domain Bacteria; phylum Gemmatimonadota; class Gemmatimonadetes; order Gemmatimonadales; family GWC2-71-9; genus DASTCF01. Next base: position 12,155 of record DASTCF010000074.1, on the reverse strand, counting down.
GTCCTGCTGCCGGCAACGGCGGAGGACGTTGCCGTTGCGCTGCGTCTTGCGGCGGACGCCGGGGTGTCGTGGTTTGCGCTCGGCCTCGGCTCGAACATTCTGCTGCCCGATGCGGGGCTCGACGCGCTCGTGATCCGCCTCGGCAAGGGGCTCGACCGCCTCGAGAACGACGGCGACCGATGGACCATCGGCGCCGGCCTGCCCGCGCCGCTCGCCGCCCGGAGGACAGCCGAGGCCGGATGGTTCGGACTCCACAAATTCGTCGGAGTGCCGGGCACCGTGGGTGGCGGCGTCTACATGAACGCCGGGTGCCATGGCGCCGAGTGGTCCGATCTGGTGGACTCGGTGACGGTCGTCGATACGGCCGGAGCGGAATCCGTGCTCCGCCGCACGGAGGTGCCCTTCGCCTACCGGCAGAGTGGGCTGGCCGGGCGGGTGGTGCTCGAAACGGCGGTGCGACTCCGCCGGGAGGACCCGGCGCGGATCCAGGCGGAGCTGGCAGAGCTCTTCCGTTGGCGGTCCGAAGGGACCCCGTTCAATCAGCCGTGTTGCGGCAGCGTGTTCAAGAACCCGGGCGGCCCGAGCTGGCAGCGCCGCGACGGACCCCGGACGGCGGGACAGCTGATCGAAGCCGCCGGCCTCAAGGGTCACCGGATCGGGGGGGCCGAGGTTTCCCCTCGCCATGCGAACTACTTCGTAAACACCGGCGGCGCGACCGCATCCGACGTACGGGCGCTCATCGCGCACGCGCGGCGGATCGTGCACGAGCGGTTCGACGTCGTGCTGGAGACCGAGGTCAAACTGATTCGTCCCGACGGCACCTACGAGGACAGCCATGGCTGATTACTTCGTGCACTCGTCCAGTTTCGTCGATGACGGCGCGGTGATCGGCGCAGGATCCAAGATCTGGCACTTCTCTCACGTGATGCCCGGCGCCGTCATCGGAGAGCGCTGCAATCTCGGCCAGAATGTCGTCGTGATGTCCGGCACGCGGCTCGGCAACAACGTGAAAGTGCAGAACAACGTGTCGATCTACGAAGGTGTCGTCCTGGAGGACGACGTCTTCTGCGGGCCGAGTTGCGTCTTCACCAACGTGATGAACCCTCGGAGCCACATCTCCCGCAAGGCAGAGTATCGCCAGACCCTCGTCCGCCGGGGCGCCACGATCGGCGCCAACGCGACCGTGGTTTGCGGGGTAACCGTCGGCGAGTACGCCTTCATCGGCGCCGGTGCGGTGGTGACCGCGGATGTACCGTCGTATGGCCTGATGGTCGGCGTGCCGGCCAGGCGGGTAGGGTGGATGTGCCAGTGTGGCGTGCGGCTCAACGTGGCTGGGGGCACGGCTCGGTGCGAGGCCTGCGGGACCGTCTACGAGGAGTCTGAGGGGCGGCTGGATCGCGTTGACCCTCCCCCCGCACCGGGCTAAGTTTATGGGCTATCGCTGGTTGGCTCGATTCCGCGCCCGTGCCACGGGCCGAACAGCCGTGGCCCGGGCGTTGGTTTTCACCGGCCGACCTGACCTGGGTTGGCCTCTGGACGGGGATGTCGCGTGAATGTGCCACTGCTGGACCTGGTCGCGCAGTATCAAGGCGTCAAGGACGCCGTCCTGCCCGCCCTAATGAAGGTGGTCGAGCGGCAGGGCTTCATCATGGGCCCCGAGGTCGGCCAGCTCGAAACCCAGATCGCCAGATTGTCGCAGGCGCGGCACGGCATCGCCTGCGCGAGTGGCACGGACGCACTTCTCCTCCCGTTGCGGGCTCTCGGTCTCAAGCCGGGCGATGAGGTCATCACGCCGGCCTTCACCTTCTTTGCCACGGCAGGCGCGATCCACAACGCGGGGGGCACGCCCGTCTTCGTGGACATCGACCCGGACACCTTCAACGTGGACCCGAAGGCGGTCGAGGCGGCCATCACCTCGCGCACCCGCGGCATCATGGTCGTGGATCTGTTCGGGCAGATGGCGGCGATGGAGGCCTTCACCGAACTTGCCCGGCGACACGAGCTGGCCCTCATCGAGGACGCGGCCCAGGCGATTGGCGCGCGACGCAAGGTGGACGGCGCCTGGCGGATGGCGGGCGAGCTCGGGACGGTGGGCACCTTCTCCTTCTTCCCCACGAAGAACCTCGGCGCCTGGGGCGATGGCGGGATGATGGTGACGCAGGACGACGCGCTCGCCGACCGCCTGCGCCGGGAGCGGCTGCACGGCGGGGCCCGCGAGTACTTCCATGACGAAGTCGGGCTCAACAGCCGGCTGGACTCGATGCAGGCCGCCGTCCTGCTGGCCAAGCTGCCGTACCTGGCCGGCTGGAGCGAGCGCCGACGCCAGATTGCGGCGCGGTACACGAGCGCGCTTTCCGGCATCCCGGCCGTGCGGCCGCCGAAGGTCGACCCCGCCAACGAGCACATTTTCCACCAGTACACCATTCAGGCCGAACGACGGGACCAGCTCCAGGCGCACCTGAAGACCCGCGGGATCGGCCACAAGATCTACTATCCGCTGGCGCTCCACCTCCAGCCCTGCTTCGAGCCCCTGGGATACACCCGCGGCCGATTGCCCGTCACCGAGGCCGCGATGGATGCCGTGATCTCGCTTCCGATTTATGCGGAGCTCAGCGAGGCCCAGCAGGACGCGGTGGTCTCGGCGATCTCAGATTTCTACCGGGGACGCGCATGACAACTGCACAGGCATTGATCGAGAAGGCGCGGAGCCGGAAGGCGCTCTTCGGCGTGGTCGGACTCGGCTACGTCGGGCTTCCCCTCGTGATCGAGCTGACCAAGGCCGGATACCGGGTGCTGGGCTTCGACATTTCGACGCGGGTCGTGGACGGACTCAACGCCGGCCGCTCCCACGTGGGAGATGTCTCCGACGCGGATCTCCAGAGGGCGATCGCGTCCGGGCGCTTCGAGGCGACGACCGAGCTCGCCCGGCTGGGCGAGCCGGACGCGATCTCAATTGCGGTTCCGACGCCGCTCTCGAAGATGAAGGACCCGGATGTGAGCTTCATTCAGTCCGCCACGGAGTCGGTGAGGAAGTGCCTCCGGCAGGGTCAGGCGATCGTCCTGGAGAGCACGACCTATCCCGGAACGACGCGCGAACTGATGCTGCCGGCCCTGGAGAGCACAGGGCTCAAGGTCGGGGTCGATTTCTTCCTTTCGTTCAGCCCGGAGCGGGTCGATCCGGGCAACCCGACGTACGGCACCCGGAACACGCCCAAGGTGGTCGGCGGAATCACGCCCGACTGCCTCGCCGTCACCTGCGCCCTCTATGAGCCCGCGATCGAGACGATTGTCCCGGTCTCGTCGCCCGAGGCGGCGGAGCTGACGAAAATCCTGGAGAACACCTTCCGCAGCGTGAACATCGGGCTGGTGAATGAAACGGCGATTGTCTGCGACAAGCTGGGCGTGGATGTGTGGGAGGTGATCGAGGCGGCGGCGACCAAGCCGTTCGGCTTCATGAAATTCCTGCCGGGCCCCGGGCTTGGCGGGCATTGCATCCCCATTGACCCGCACTATCTCGCCTGGAAGATGCGGGGACTGAATTACAAGACCCGGTTCATTGACCTCGCGGGTGAGGTGAACACGGAGATGCCGCTCTTCTGGGTACGCAAGGTGGCGGAGGCCCTGAATGGCCGGCGGAAGGCGGTGAACGGGGCGCACATTCTGATTCTCGGGGTCGCCTACAAGCGCGACATCGACGATCTGCGCGAGAGCCCCGCGCTCGACATCATCCGCCTGCTCGAGCAGCAGGGCGCCCACGTCGACTACCACGATCCCCACGTGGCCGAATTCCGGGAGGACGGCACGACGCGGCGCTCGGTGGCGCTCACGCCGGACGGGCTGAAGGCGGCCGACTGCGTCGTCATCGTGACTGATCACTCCCGGATCGACTATGCCGCTGTGAAGCGGGACGCGCAGGTCATCGTGGATACCCGTCACGCCCTGCCGAAGGACTGAACCCGGGCCATGCGTGTCACGATCATCGGGAGCGGCTACGTGGGTCTTGTGGCCGGCGCCTGCTTCGCGGAGACGGGGAACGACGTCGTCTGCGCGGATGTCAACGACGACAAGATTGAACGGCTCCGCCGGAATGACATCCCGATCTACGAGCCGGGGCTGGAGCCGCTCGTGCGGCGGAATCAGGCGGACGGCCGCCTTGCCTTCACCACCGACGTCGGGGCCGCCGTTGAACGGGCCCAGGTAGTGTTCATCGCGGTCGGCACCCCGCCTGGCGAGGACGGGTCCGCAGATCTGCAGCATGTCCTCGAGGTCGCCAGGGTCATCGGCCGGCACCTGAACGAGCCGAAGGTGGTCGCCACCAAGTCCACCGTGCCGGTCGGGACGGCGGAGCGGGTCCGCGAGGCGATCCAGGCCGAGACCGACGTGCCATTCTCCGTCTGTGCCAACCCGGAATTCCTTAAGGAAGGCGCGGCCGTCGATGATTTCATGAAGCCGGATCGCGTAATCGTCGGGGTCGATGACAACCACGCCCGCGAGCTGATGGAGGAGCTTTACGCCCCGTATAACCGGAAGGGCAACCGGATCATCTTCATGGACATTCCGTCTGCGGAGGTGACGAAGTACGCGGCCAATGCGATGCTCGCCACACGCATCTCGTTCATGAATCAGATCGCCGCGTTATGCGAGCGCGTGGGCGCCGACGTGACCCACGTCCGGCACGGCATCGGTAGCGACCAGCGGATCGGATCGGCGTTCCTCTACCCGGGACCGGGCTACGGTGGCTCGTGCTTCCCGAAGGATGTGAAGGCACTGATCCGGACGGCGCGGGAACAGGCCCTTCCGTTCGAGCTGCTTGAAGCGGTGGAGAAGGTGAACGAGCGGCAGAAGCGCGTCCTCCTCGAGAAGATCGACCGGTTGCTGGGTCCCCGGCTGGAGGGGCACACGATCGGGGTATGGGGGCTCGCCTTCAAGGCCGAAACAGACGACATGCGGGAAAGTCCGGCCATTCCGCTCGTCGAGGGACTGCTCGAGCGCGGCGCCACGGTGCTCGTACACGATCCTCACGCCATGGACACCGCGCGCGCCGTGTTCGCCGACCGCGTCATGTACGCGCGGGATCCGTACGCCGCGGCGCACGGCGCGTCTGCGCTGATCGTGGTGACGGAGTGGCTCGTGTACCGCACGCCGGATTTCGAGCGCCTCCGTGCCGAGCTCGCCAGGCCGCTGGTCGTGGATGGCCGCAACCTCTACGAACCTGCGCGGATGGCGGCGCTCGGCTTCGAGTACTACGCGATCGGGCGTCGGTAGCGCGGTGGCGCGCATCCTCCTGACTGGCGCGGCCGGGTTCATCGGATCCCATCTCGCCGAGGCCCTGGTGGCCCGCGGCGACGAGGTGATCGGGGTGGACAACTTCGATCCGTTCTATCCGCGGGCGGTCAAGGAAGCGAATCTCGCGGCTCTGCGCGGCGAGCGGCGGTTCCGGCTGGAGGAGCGGGACATTTCCGAACCGGGGGCGCTGGAGGGACTGGTCACCGCCGAGACCGTGGTCGTGCATCTCGCCGCCAAGGCAGGTGTCCGTCCGTCGCTGGCGGACCCCGCGGCCTACGCGAGGGTGAACGTCGGCGGCACTGCGGAGGTGGTGGCGGCGACCCGTGCGGCGGGTGCTGCGCGCGTGGTCTTTGCGTCATCGTCATCCGTCTACGGGGACGACACGCCGTCACCGTTCCGGGAGGATGCCCCGGCGCTTCACCCGGTCTCGCCCTATGCGGCAACCAAGCGCGCGGCCGAGCTGCTGATCGAGTCCCTCGCGCCCCACGCAGGGCTCCGGGCGATCGCGCTCAGGTACTTCACGGTCTACGGGCCGCGGCAGCGCCCGGACCTCGCGATCCACGCCTTCACCCGGGCTCTCGCGGCGGGGCAACCGGTGACGCTCTTCGGGAGTGGCGAGACGGCGCGAGACTACACCTATTGCGACGATATCGTCGCAGGCACGGTGGCCGCCGTCGACTGGACCGCCAATGCCCCGGTCGGCATGGAAACCGTCAATCTCGGCGGAAACGAAGTGGTGACACTTGCCACGATGCTGGCTTCCGTGTCCGGCGCACTCGGAGTCAGGCCGGAAATCCGGCACGCGCCTCCGCAGCCTGGGGATGTGCGCGCGACCTCGGCGGACCTCGCCAAGGCGACCCGGCTTCTGGGATATCGGCCCAGGACGGCATTTCCGGAAGGGATCCGGCGCTTCGTGGATTGGTATCGGGGGAGTCATGAACGTCAGCTCTGAGCATCTGATCGCCCAGGCCCAGGAGCGGTTCGCGGTGCAGGACTACCGCGGCACCATCGTCCTGCTCCAGGAGGTCGTCGACGGCGGCCGCGCGTTCGCGGACGCCCATCATCTGCTCGGTGTCTGCTACTCGCTGCTCAGCCAGCACGACCGCGCGGTGGAGGAGTTCGATCGTGCGCTTGCGCTCAATCCCCGCTACCTCGAGGCCCTGATCCACCGCGGCATGGTGCTGATGGAGCTGGGACGGACCGTTGAGGCGGAGGAATCGTTCCAGCGCGCCCAGCAGGGCGACGGGATCGAGGCCGGATTTCCGGCGCATGCGGCGGGACGACTCGCGAACCTTCACGCCGCGGTCGCGGAGGGCTATGCCGAGCTCGGAGCCCTCGAGCCGGCCATCGAGCAACTGCGCCACGCGACCCGGCTGGGACCGAAGTTCCCTGACCTACGCTATCGTCTGGCGCGGCTGCTCCTCGAGGCCGGGCAAACCCTCGAGGCACGGGAGGAGCTGGAGCTCGTCGTGCGGGGGCGCCCGAACTTCCTGGACGCCCTGGCTCTCCTTGGACTCGCCCGCTACCTGTCGGGCGACGCCGCCGGCGCCGAGCAGGTCTGGCGGGATTGCCTCGCGCGGCGCCCCGAGGATGCCAGGGTGGAGGCCTATCTCGCCATGCTGGGCCGCGCGTCCCGATGAGGGGGCGATGTCTCCTTGCCGTCGTGGCGCTGGGCCTTGCGGGGTGTGCGGATCGCGCCGGTGGAGAACGGGTAGGCGATGAAGCCTACGCTGCGGAGCGATATGGTGACGCCCTGGCGGCGTACGTGCCGGTCGCCGAGTCGCGACCCAACGGACGGATCTGGGCGAAGGTGGGTGCGGCGGCGCTCCATACCGGGGCGCTCAGGCAAGCGATTGCCGCGTACCGGTCGTTAGCCGCTGTGGATTCGGCACGCCGCATCGAAGCCGCGGACGGACTGGAGCGCGCCGCAGCGGAAGCAGAGCGGCGGAACGATTCCGCCGTCCTGGAAGAGGCGATCGAAGCGCTCCGGGCCGTCGCGCCGGAGCGCGGCATCGGCCGGTACGCCCTGGGTCTTTCGCGGAGCGGAATGATCCGGCCGACCGCAGAGGATCTTGCCGGCGCGCTCACTGTGGCGGGTGAGGCGGGGGCCGTGGACACGCTGCTCTCGCGATATGGCCGCGCGCTTCGTCAGAGTGGCAACTGCGCGGAGGCGGTCCCGGTCCTGCGTGCCGCGCTCCGGCGGGCGGGCGGCGGCGCCGGGGGCGCCGAAGCCCGGGCAGGTCTCGCCGATTGTGCGCTCCAACTGGGGCAGGCCGCCCTGGCGGACACGCCGGCGCGCGCCGAGGAGTGGTTCCGCACGGCGGCGGCAGCGGATTCCTCGAGTGACGTCGGGCGGCTGGCGCTCGTGGGCATCGGGGATGCGCGAGTGCGACAGGGCGACCTCGTCGCCGGCGCCATCTCGTATCAGGCCGCGATCGCGAAGTCCGCCCGCCCGGACTCGGTGCAACAGTTGGCGACCCGGAAACTCAACGCCCTGGCATCGGCCGGGATTGCGGACTCGACTTGATCAGGAAGGCCATGACGTATCGCACCGCGTTCCTCACGACGCTCGGATTGATCGCCTGCGGGGGTGGGCCCGGCAGTGGAACGGCCGTCGCTCCCGCGCCGATCGGCGTGGTCGCGACGCCGGCAGAGGTAGACTCGCTCTGGACCGCCGGGGTGAAGAACTTCCGCGGCGGGCACTGGCAGGACGCGGCCGCGGCGTTCGAGCGGGTCCTGCTTGAGTTTCGCCCGGGGGATCAGCGGATCCCGGAAGGTCGATTCTTCCTCGGCGAGTGCTACCTGGCGACGAAGAGCCACCTGCAGGCGGTACGCGAATTCCGGAAGGTGGCCGACGAGACGCCCAACCACGCGCTGGCTCCGGAGGCGCTGCTCCGGGCCGGGGATGCGTACTCCGACCTGTGGAGACGCGCCGAGCTCGATCCGACGTACGGGCACACCGCGCTGGCGACCTATCAGGAGCTGACGAGCCGCTATCCGGAGTCCTCGGCGGCAGGGCGCGCCCGGGCGAAGATCAACGTGCTGAACGAGAAGTTCGCCGAGAAGGAATGGCAGGCGGCGGAGTACTATCTCCGTCAGAAGGCGTATGACTCGGCCATCCTGTATTTGAAGAACCTCGTCGCCAACTATCCGGCGACCAGCGTGGCCGAACGGGCCCTGCTCCGGCTGGTGCGGGCGTACCGGCGACTGGGCTACACCGAGGACGCAGAGGAAACCTGCGTGGCGCTCCGGCGGTTTCATCCAGATGCGGCAGACTTGCCGGAGCTGTGTCCGGATTCGACGCCGGCCACCGCCGGCCGGTGACGCGATGGTCGGACTGTTCGGCGGTTCGTTCGACCCGATCCACCACGGGCACCTGATCGTGGGGCGGGCGGTCGCGGAGACGCTGGCGCTGGACGAACTGCGGTTCATGCCCGCCGGCGAGCAGCCGTTCAAGCGGGGCCGCCACGTGGCGAGCGCCCGCGAGCGCGCGGAGATGGTCGCGCTGGCAGTCGCCGGCGAATCGGGGCTCGCGGTGGAGCGCTGCGAGGTGGACCGGCCGGGACCGTCCTACACGGTCGATACGCTCCGGGAACTCCGGCGCCGGGAGCCCCGGCAGGACTTCACGCTCCTCGTGGGCGCGGATGCCTCGCGAGAGCTGAATCAATGGCGTGAGGCGGAGGCGCTCCCGGCGCTCGCGCGGATCGTGGCCGTCGCCCGCCCGGGCGCACCGCGGCCCGAGAGCACGCTCGTGGAGCGCGTCGTGGAGGTGCCCGCTGTGGACCTGTCGGCGACGCAGATCCGGCGCCGGGTGGCCGAGGGCCGGTCAATTCGATATCTCGTGCCCGACGCGGTCGCGGAGTTCATCGCGACCCACGGGCTGTACAGGGATGGAGACGGATGATCAAGAAACTGGTGTCCGCGGTCTTCGGGACGCGGTTCGAGCGGGAAGTGAAGAAGGTGCAGCCTCTCATCGACGCGATCAAGCGCGAAGAGGAGCGCCTGGCGACGGTGTCCGAGGACGAGCTGCGCGGGCAGACCGCCCGGTTCCGGGAGCGGCTCCAGGCAAGTACCGGGGAGCTGGCGGCGGAGCTGGAGCAGGTTCGCGCGGCCAAGCATGCTTGCGAGGACCCGGTCGAGCGCGACCGGCTCGAATCCCGTTTCCACGATCTCGAGACTGCCTACAAGAAGGCGCTCGGGGCCAGCCTGGACGAGTTGCTGCCTGAGGCGTTCGCCACGGTGCGCGAGGCGGCCCGCCGCCTCCTGGGCACCACGGTGCCCGTGACGGGCCACGAACTGGCCTGGGACATGGTCCACTACGATGTGCAGCTCATCGGCGGCATCGTGCTGCACCAGGGCAAGATCGCGGAGATGGCGACGGGCGAGGGCAAGACGCTCGTGGCCACGCTCCCGCTCTACCTGAATGCCCTGACCGGACGCGGCACCCACCTGGTCACCGTCAACAACTACCTCGCCCGCCGCGACTCCCAGTGGATGGGGCATCTGTACCGGTACCTCGGTCTCACCGTCGCATGTCTCGACGACACCCAGCCGGGGTCGCCCGAGCGGAAGGCCGCCTACTTCGCGGACATCACGTACGGGACGAACAACGAATTCGGCTTTGACTACCTGCGCGACAATATGGTCTTCGCGTCGGACCAGCGGGTGCAGCGGCCCCACGCGTTCGCGATCATCGACGAAGTCGACTCGATCCTGATCGATGAGGCGCGGACGCCGCTCATCATTTCCGGGCCGGTGGGCAACGCGGAGGACGACAAGTACGCCCAGTTCAACCGCCAGGTCGCCGAAATCGTGCGGAAGCAGACCTCCGTGGTGAACGGGATTCTCACCGAGGCCGAGGAGCTGCTCAAGGATCCGAAGAAGCAGTCGGAGGCCGGAGTCAAGCTCTATCAGGCTCATTTGGGGATGCCGAAGAATAAGCGGCTGCTCAAGCTGCTCAACGAGACCGGCGCCAAGACCCTGCTGCAGCGGGCCGAGCTCGATGCGATCGCCGACAGGAAGCTCCCGACGCGGCAGCAGCAGCTGCGGAACCTCGAGGACGTGCTCTACTTCGTGCTCGACGAGAAGGGCCACTCGGTGCACCTCACGGACCTGGGCGCCGAGGCGATGTCGCCGAATGAGCCGACCCTGTTCATCGTCCCTGATATTTCCGAGGCGATCCACACGGTCGAGCGCGACCAGACGCTCTCGCCCGACGAGCGGGTGGAGGCGCGGCGGAAGATCGAGGGCGACTACGCGGTCAAGAGCGAGAAGCTCCACATCATCCACAAGCTCCTCCAGGCGCACGCGCTCTACGAGCGGGATGTGGACTACCTGGTGCAGGAGGGCCAGGTGCTGATCGTGGACGAGTTCACCGGCCGCACGATGCACGGCCGCCGGTGGTCCGACGGGCTCCACCAGGCAGTGGAGGCCAAGGAAGGCGTCCAGGTGAAGGGCGAGACCCAGACGCTCGCGACGATCACCATCCAGAATTACTTCCGGATGTACGACAAGCTGGCCGGCATGACCGGCACGGCCGAAACGGAAGAGACCGAGTTCTACACGATTTACGGGCTCGAAGTCGTCGTCATCCCGACCAACAAACCGATCCGGCGGACCGACAAGCCCGACCTGATCTACAAGACGCGCCGGGAGAAGTACAATGCGATCACGGACGAGATTGAGCGGCTGCACGGGCTGGGGCTTCCGGCCCTGATCGGCACCGTGTCCGTCGAGGTGTCCGAGACGCTGAGCAAGATGCTCAAGCGCCGCGGCCTCCGGCACGAAGTGCTGAACGCCAAGTATCACCAGCGTGAGGCGGAAATCGTCGCCGGCGCGGGCCAGAAGGGCGCCATCACGATCGCCACCAACATGGCCGGGCGCGGCACCGACATCAAACTCGGCGCGGATCTCGACCTCACCGTACCGGAGGCGGGACTCCAGATCGTCGGCACCGAGCGCCACGAGTCGCGGCGCATCGACCGGCAGCTCCGTGGCCGGTCGGGCCGCCAGGGCGATCCCGGCCAGACCGTGTTCTTCCTGTCCCTCGAGGACGACCTGATGCGGCTTTTCGGGTCGGACCGGATCGCGGCCCTGATGGCAGAGGAGGGGGAAGTCATCACGGGGCGGCTGGTGACCGGCGCGATCGAGCAGGCGCAGAAGCGGGTCGAGCTGCAGAACTTCCAGTCCCGGAAGCGGCTGCTCGAGTACGATGACGTGATGAACCAGCAGCGCGAGGTCATCTACTCGCTGCGGCTGTTCGCGATCGAGCGGGGCGAGGAGATCAAGGCCGAGGCGCGCCGGATGATCGAGATGGCGCTGGAACGGTCCGTACGGGAATACCTCTCGGATGCGGAGAATCCGGAAGCATTTGACCGGCCGGGGCTTCAATCGACCCTTGCCCTGCAATACCTGGTCTCGGCCGACGCAATCAGGGACAAGGCCGCCGCACCGGATGAGGATCGCATCGTCGCCGTCGTGCAACAGGAGGGCGAGGCGACGTTCCAGCGAAAGATCCAGTACCTGCAGGACTTCGGGAAGCGGATCGGAATCCCCGACGTGGACGGGCAGGTGCTCTCGCAGGTGATGCTCGCCGTGCTGGACGAAAAGTGGAAGGACCACCTGTACGACCTGGACCAGCTCCGGAACGCCATCCAGTATCGCGCGTGGGGTCAGAAGGACCCGCTGATCGAGTACAAGCGGGAAGCATTCGAGATGTTCGAAGACCTGATGCGCGATATCCAGGCGACGTTCACGGAGCGCTTCCTGAAGATCCAGGTGAGTGCGGAGCCGCCCCGGCGCGCGCCACCTCCGCCGCCTCCGGTCGCGCGCAGCGCCGACGAGGATCTGTTCGCGCCCGCCACGCGGAC
>DASTCF010000073.1:0-46998 GCA_035711365.1 Gemmatimonadales bacterium | reverse complement strand
CCCAGTATGGCGGAGCTGCCAAAGCCGGCGCCTGCGGCATCCTCGATGACCTCGCCGGCCACGCCAGCCAGCGCACTGAAGTAGACCGGGCTCGTCTTCCCGAAGTAGGCGGTCAGCACCGCGCCTCCGGTTCCGAGGACGACCCCTCCGCCGATCCAGGCGTGTGCGCCGAAGCCGAGCTGGACAGTCGGGCTCAACCAGCCGCCCACTTCGAACATGGGAGCAACCCCGCCCGTGCTGCTGCAGTCGTCGCAGCTCACTGAGCCGTAACCCAGGCCGAGGGTGACGAAGGTGCCCTTCCGGTCGGTGGGCGGATCCGGCTCCGACTGGGCCGGGAGGGCTGCGGGCAGACTCGCGGCCAGGAACGCGAGGAACAAGACAGAAGGACGAATGAGCCTTTCGGCGGTCAGGTGTTTCATTGTAACCCTCCACGGTTGCTTGGGCCCAAGCTGGAAGGGAGTGGTCAAGTGGAGGTCAAGGGGACAGGGAACTCCTTTCCCCTGCCCTCTCATTCCGGGAGAGGGGCGACGGGAGAGTCGGAAACCGGGACAGGCAAGCGGTCTGCCGGCGCGTACAGTCATAGTCCGAATCGCCGCCGAACTCGAGGCAGATCACCAGCAGGAACACGCCCATCGTCGTCCCTAGCAGGGCGACAGCGCATGATGTTTTCGCTGGGAAGTTCAAGGGGGATGCAGCCTGCGGCGTACCATGCGCGGTTCCGACGGACAAGGTATCAAGCTTGATAGCATGGTCTAACTTCTGAAATGCCTGTGAGTTCAACCGCGGCGTAGATGCGCGGATGGGCAGCCGGGCGGGATCATCCGCCCAACTGCCCATCATCTATCGTGAACGCTCCGGGTGGAGCGGGGGGCGGGGCCGAATCGCGGCGCGCGCCGCGGACCCCGGATGAATTTCAATCGTCGTCGTAGTCCCTGCGGTGACGGGACTCACCGTAGTAGTACCCATCGCCGTACCGTGGGGAGCCGCGCTCGTAGCTGCTGTAGTACCGATCATCATCCCACGGCCCGCCGGCCGGCGCGTAGAACCGCCCGTCGCGCTCGTACACCACGACCACCTGGAACCTCGGATCGGGCGCGTAGCCCCGATCAAACCACACCCGGTCGAAGAAGCGGCCGTTGTAGTAGTAGAGATTCACGGGGCGGTAACCGTGCTTCCGATACCAGCCGTGCGCCCGGCCGTGCGGGCGGTGGCCTTGCTCCATGACCACCACGCGCGGGGCGTAGCGCTCGACCACGACGACCCGTCGGGCAGGCAGCGGACGGTAGACCACGGTCTCGTACGGGCGAGGATAGATGGGACCGAGGATGACGCGGCCGGAAATGGGGCCGCTGTGGATGATGACATCGCCGCGAACCTGGGCGGCGGAGGGAGCACCGAGGAGAGTGAAGCCCGCGAAGAGCGACAACGCCTGTGCCCGGTATCGATTCGGGGAACGCATTACGACCTCCGGATTTCCGTGTTGAAACCGGAAACGAAGGAGGCGAACCTCGTGCCAGTAGTCCATCTTGTTACAGGGTAGTCACTTACGGAAAACTCCGGATTCAACTCGTGTCCGCCCGAGGGGACAGGCTCGGCCCTCGACGCCCGCCCCCCCGCGACCTAGCTTTCCGGCGGCACTACTCACCACGAGGACGGGCGCGTGAACGGGACGTACCGGGTCACCGTCGCGAAGGACTATCTCTCCTTCTCGTCGGCCCACTTCATCACCTTCCGGGGCCACAAGTGCGAGTCCCTCCACGGCCACAACTACCGGGTCGGCGTGGTCGTCGAGGGCGGGGTGGATGCGGAATGCCTCTTCGTGCTGGACTTTGCGGTGCTCAAGCAGATCATCAAGCCAATGGTCGATGCGGTGGACCACAAGGTCCTGCTGCCGACGAAGAACGAGAAGCTCCGGCTCCACGAGGAAGGCGAGAGTCTCACCGTGGACTACATTGGCGGACGGCGATTCGTGTTCCCCCGATCGGACGTGGCGCTGGTGCCCGTGATGAACACGACGGTGGAAATGCTCGCCGAGTATTTTGCGCGGCAAGTGCAGGCAGAGCTGCTCGCTGCCGGCTATACCCATCTCAAGCGGCTGGACATCGAGGTGGAGGAGAGTCCCGGCCAGTCGGCGAGTTTCGATGTATCGCTCGACGGGAAGGAGTAGGGAATGAGCACACGAGAACGGACGTATGGCCTCGCGGATATCGGCGACCGCCTGCCCGCGGGCTGGGAGTTCGAGGAGAACAGCATCACCCGCGGCTTCACGACCGACGGCTGGCCCACGACGCTGCAACTGGTCAACGCGATCGGATTCCTCTGCGAGGCCGCCGATCATCACGCCGACCTGGTCGTGAGCTGGGGACGGCTCGAGGTACATCTCAGCACGCACAGCGCCGGCGGCGTGACCGACAAGGATCTCGAACTGGCGCGGGAAATCGAGCGCCTGGCGCTCTGGCGCCCGCCCGCCGGCTCGGCCCTGCGCGGCACGCAACGTAAGTTCGTGCAAGGCGCCTGAGGCGGCGCTGACCCACTTCGTTGAGGAACTGGACGATCCGCCCGATCCGGCGGACGCGTGCGCGCAATTTCTCGATCTGCCCTTCCCCATTCTCCTCGACAGCGCCGCGCCGCACCCCACGATCAGCCGCTTTTCGTATCTCACCGCGGATCCCATCCGACTCTTCCAGAGCCGCCCTGGGGACGCACATGATGCCGTCGCGGCGGCCGATGCGTGGCTGCAGCAGCGGCGCGCGGATCCGATTCCGGATCTCCCGCCGTTCCAGGGCGGACTGGCCGGTTACGTCGGCTACGAGTACGGCCGCCGCCTCGAGCGCATCGCTGCCCCGCGACATGATGATCTCCGTCTCCCGGACGTGCAGCTCGGCGCCTACGACTGGGTGGTGGCGTGGGACCACGAGCGGGGGAAGGCGTGGGTCGTAATACAGGCGGGTCAGTGGGTCGGCAGTGCCGGACGAGTCGAGCCGAGAGACCGGCTGGCGATGGTCATGGACCGGCTGGCGAAGGCGGCGCCTCCCGGCGGGCCGGAGAGGTCCGGCACGTCCCCGGAGATTCGCTCCGGGTTCACGCGGGACGAGTACCTCGCGGCCGTGGAGCGCGTCCGCCAGTACATTCTCGCCGGCGACGTGTTCCAAGCTAACCTCTCCCAGCGGTTCGAGGCACCATGTGCGCTCGAGCCGTTCGAATTCTACCGGCGGCTCCGCGACGTGAATCCCGCGCCGTTCGCGGCCTACCTCCAGGGCGAGCAGTTCGCGGTCGCCAGCGCGTCACCGGAGCGGTTCCTCCATGTGACGCCGGAAGGCGCCGTCGAGACCCGGCCGATCAAAGGAACTCGCCCCCGTGGCCCCACCCCGGATGAAGATGAAGCGCAAATCGCCGAACTGATGGCGAGCGAGAAGGATCGCGCGGAGAATGTGATGATAGTGGACCTCCTCCGGAACGACCTCTCAAAGGTCTGCAGGCCGGGGTCGGTCGAGGTCCCGGCGCTCTGCGCGCTCGAGAGCCATCCGACCGTGCACCACCTTGTCTCCACCGTCACCGGGGTGCTGGAGCCCGGGCGCACCGCACTGGACCTCCTGCGCGCGGCGTTTCCCGGCGGGTCGGTCACGGGGGCCCCAAAGGTGCGGGCGATGGAGATCATCGCGGAGCTCGAACCGGTGGCCCGCGGCGTCTATTGTGGCGCGATGGGCTACGTGAGCGCGACGGGGGCGATGGACACCAGCATCCCGATTCGCACAGTGACGCTCCAGGGTGGCCGGGCCTGGTTCCACGCCGGCGGCGGGATCGTAGCGGACTCGGATCCCGCCCTCGAATACGACGAGACGCTGGCCAAGGCGGCGGGCATCGTGCACGCGCTGGAATCGGCGCCGTGATCCTGCTCCTCGACAACTACGATTCGTTTGTTCACAACCTCGCGCGATACGTGCGCGAGTTGGGCGGCGAGCCGCTGGTTCGTCGGAATGACGCCGTGACGCTCAACGAAATCCAGGCGCTGGCGCCGACCCACATCATCATCTCGCCCGGCCCCTGCACCCCCGCCGAGGCCGGCGTATCGGTCGAGGTGGTCCGGCGGTTCGGTCCGGCGATCCCCACGCTTGGCGTGTGCCTCGGCCACCAATGCATCGGCGCCGCGTACGGCGCCCGGATCGTCCGGGCGGGCCGGCCAATGCACGGAAAGACGTCGCGGATCTCGCACGACGGCCGTGGCATCTTCCGCGGCCTGCCCAACCCGCTCATCGCGACCCGATATCACTCGCTCGTGCTGGAGCGTTCCACGATTCCAGCCGAGCTGCTCGTAACTGCCTCCAGCGAAGACGGCGAGATCATGGCGATCCGCCACCGGGAGCATCCGGTCGTCGGCACCCAGTTCCACCCGGAATCAATTCTGACCGAGCGCGGCCACGCCCTGCTCGGGCATTTCCTCGAAGGAGATTTCCATGCTTCGTGATCGGATGCCCATCGGGTTGTTGTCGCTGGCGATGCTCACCGCCTGCGGAGGCGACCAACCGAGACTTCCTGCGGCGGCCACGACCCCCGCTGAGCATGCATACGTGACCAATGAGGATTCGCACGACATCACGATCGTCGACACGCGGACCGACTCCGTGATCGCGACGATCCCGGTCGGGCGCCGCCCGCGCGGCGTGAAGGTAAGCCCGGATGGGAGGACGGTCTTCGTGGCCCTGAGCGGCAGCCCGAAATGCCCACCCACGATGCCCGACGAGGAGTGCGCCAAGCTGGCTTCGGACAAGGCAGCGGACGGCGTGGCCGTGCTCGACGCCGGCACGCGCCAGGTGAGCCGCGTCCTGCCGGCCGGCTCGGACCCGGAGACCTTCGACCTCGGGCCTGGCGCGGCGACCATCGTCGTGTCGAACGAGGACGTCGGTCAGGCATCCATCGTCGAGGTCGCGACCGGCCAGGTGCTGGTCACGGTCCCGGTCGGCAAGGAACCTGAGGGGGTCACGATCCATCCGGATGGCACCACCGCATGGATCACCGGTGAAACGGACCACGACGTGACCGTCATCGACGCCCGGACGGGAGTGCGGATGACGCGGATCGAGGTGGGGAAGCGCCCGCGCGCCCTCGCGTTCCTGCCCGATGGGAGCCGGGCCTATGTCACCAACGAAGCCGGCGGCACGGTGAGCGTGATCGACGTGGCCTCGCGCACGGTCCTCCGAACGGTCCCCATGGGCGAGGGCGCCAAACCGATGGGTGTGGTGGCCGCGCCCGACGGCAAGCGCGTCTACATCAGCACGGGCCGCGGCAGGAGGATCGTCGTGCTGGATCCGGCGACTGACTCGGTCATCGGGAGCGTCGAGGCCGGCCAGCGCCCCTGGGGCATCGCCCTCACCCGGGACGGAAGCAAGCTCTACGCCGCCAACGGACCCTCGAACGACGTGAGCGTGATCGACACCCGGACGATGACGGTGGTGAAGACGATTCCGGCGGGAACGACGCCGTGGGGAGTGGCGATCGGGGTGAGAACGGAGGACTGAGCGGATCAGTCTCCGAGGTTCATGCCGAGGTCGCGTGCCGTCTGCAGCGTGTCGGAGTCGAGCGGGACGGTTTTCGTGCGGCCCACCACATTGGCAAGCGGGACCCGGGAGAGGCCGGGCGGCGTGTAGGCCACCATGACGCCGAAGTCGCCGTCCGCCACCGCCCGCACCGCGGCCGCACCAAAGCGAAGCGCGATGAGGCGGTCGAACGTGGTCGGGCTCCCGCCGCGCTGAAGGTGGCCCAGCACGAGGCTGCGGGTCTCCTTCCCCGTCCGCTCGGCGATCGCCGCCGCCACCCTGCTTCCGATCCCGCCGAGCCGGTCCACGGTGCCCGCGGAGCGGCGCTCCTGCAGCACCGCCTCCCCGCCCTTCGGCCTCGCGCCCTCCGCCACCACGACGATCGCATAGTGCCGCCCGCTCGCGTCGCGCGCGCGGATAGCCTCGCAAACGCGGTCGAGGTCGAACGGGATCTCGGGGATCAGGACCACATCCGCCGAGGACGACACCGCGCTGTGGAGGGCGATCCAACCGGTGTCACGCCCCATCAGCTCCACGACCATGACCCGATCGTGGCTCTCGGCCGTGGAGTGCAGCTTGTCGATCGCCTCCGTTGCGGTGGTCACGGCCGTGTCGAAGCCGAAGGTGGCGAGCGTTCCGGCCACGTCGTTGTCGATGGTCTTGGGGACGCCCACGACCGGCATGCCCTTCTTCCAGAGGTCGTGGGCGATGCGGAGGCTGCCGTCGCCGCCGATCGAGATAAGCGCGTCGAATCCGCTCGCCCGGAAGGCGCCAACCAGCTCGTCGGACCGGTCCACCTCGATCTCGGTGCCGTCCGCCTGCCGGACGGCCCAGCGAAACGGATTGCCGCGATTGGTCGTGCCAAGGATGGTGCCGCCGAGGTGAGTGATGCCCCGCACGGTGGCCGGCGTCAGCGACATCACACCGTCGTTACCGAGGAGGCCCCCAAATCCGCGGCGGATCCCATAACAGCGCCACCCTCGCTGGTGGGCCGCGAGCACGACGGCGCGCACCACCGCGTTGAGCCCCGGCGCGTCGCCGCCGCCGGTCGTGAGCGCAATGCGCACGCGCGTTACCCGACGGCCTCGCGCGCCAGGCGTAACACCTCGCCCGGTTCGGCGTGCCGGCCCTTCGCGCGCTTGGAAAAGAGCAGCTTTCCGTCCATCGACACCTCGAATACGCCGCCGGACGCCTCAACCAACACGACCTCAGCGTCGGGGAATGCCGCCTTGAGCTCGGCCGCCAGACCGGCGGCCCGGGGGCGATAGTTTCAAACCACGCAGAACTGGATCGTGAACCTCATCCAACACCTCCTGATCCCAGGTGCGGGGGCGACCGCTGTATCGTAGCCGCCTCCGAGCCGGTTTGCTACGGTGGCACAGCGCTTGTAGTGGTGTCCGGCTACCCCTTATCTATCGGTCACCGATGCCGATCCCCGAGTTTCCGACCATTCGCGCGCGCTGGCCCCGCCTCTCGTTGCTGAGCGTGGGCCTCCTGGTGCTTGCGGGGCCGGCGGGGGCACAGCGCCGCGACTTTCTGGTGGAGTTGAGCGCGGCAGCCGCCTATACCTCGTACGCCGATGTGACCGACCTCGATCCGGGAACCGGCGGCGTGGGCCGTGTCGGCCTGTGGCTGCCGGCGAATCTCGGCGTCGAAGTGGAGGCCGGATTCGGCTCCCCGAAGACCGGGCTCAGCGGGGCATCGGTTGACGTGGTTTCCGTCGGCGCCAGCGCGCTCTACAATTTTCGCATTGGGGAGGCAAGCTCAGCGTACCTGCGCGCCGGCATCGGCTCGGTCACGTACGGCAGCAGTTGCCCCACGGTCTCCGTGCCGGGGGCGGGACCCTGCGGCTCCACCGGCGCGTTTCTCGCCGCAGGCGGGATTCGCGCCGCACTCTCGTCCGTGCTGATGCTGCGCGGCGAGCTCCTGTACCAGCGAAACAGCGATCCGGAGCCGTTCGCAAACATTGGGATGAACCTCGGGCTGAGCATGATGCTCGGGAGCAAGGTGCTCACCGACGAGGATGCGGACGGCGTCTACGACAGGCAGGACCGCTGCCTGGCCACCCCGCCCGGTGCGATCATCGGTCAGGACGGCTGCCCGTCGGATACCGATCTGGACGGTGTGCTGGATGGGCTTGATCGCTGCCCGGAAACGCCCCGCGGGGCCACGATAAACGAGGCCGGCTGCCCGAGCGATGCCGATCGCGACGGGATCGTAGATGGCGTGGATCGCTGCGAGGCCACACCGGCCGGGGCGCAGGTCGACGCGACCGGCTGCTCGAGCGACCGCGATGCGGACGGCGTCGTGGACGGGCTCGACCGCTGCGCGGATACACCCGAAGGCGCCACGGTGGATTCTCTCGGGTGCCCCGGCGATCAGGATGGCGACCGGGTGCCGGATGGAATTGACCGTTGCCCCGATACTCCGCCGGGGGTCGCCGTCAACATCTTCGGCTGCCCGCCGAGCCAGGATTCCGACCGCGACGGCGTGGTGGACGCCGTCGATCGGTGCCCGGGAACGCCCTTCGGCAACGCGGTCACCGCGATCGGCTGCCCCGTGGCCGCGGCCGGCGCGGTCGCAGACCTTCCCCGCTCCAGCGAAGTCCCTTGGGTCCTCCCCGGCACGGCGTTTGCCTCCAAGAGCTCATCTCTCCGCAATTCGGCCCTGGTGATCCTGGACACGGTCGCGACCGTGCTCCGGATCGATCCTGGTATGCGGGTGGAGATCGTCGGCCACGCCACGGATGGCGCGAGCCAGGCGGCGAATCTGCAGCTCTCGGCCGCGCGGGCCGAGGCAGTGCGGGAAGTCCTTCTGCGTAAGGGTGTGCGCCCTCAGCAGTTGGCCGCACGCGGCGCGGGAGACACCGAACCGCTCACGCGCGACACCAGCGCCGACGCACTGGTCCGGAACCGGCGCACCGAGATCCGCATCGTTCGGCAGCAACCCTGACCCCTCATAGCGTGCAAGACCGTCTCGCTTCCTGCAATGCCGCCTTCGGGCGCCGGAGTCCCCGCGTGGCCCTTCCTCGCCTTACCCGCCTGGTCGTCCTCCTCTCAATTGGGGCGACGTCGCTGGCGGCCCAGACCAGCGACTGGGGAGATGAACTCCTGGCTCCCGCCTCTCCCGCCGACCTGCGCTCCATCGCCCCCAGACTGAACGAATTGATGGCCGAATGGCCCGCGCCGCCCCTGCTGGCGGCGCCGAAGGAAATCCGGGCGCTGTACGTGAACGCCTGGGCCTTCGGGGGGAGCCGGTTCCAGTCGCTGGTCCGGCTGGCGGAACGCACCGAGGTCAACGCGCTGGTCATCGATGTGAAGGACGATACGGGCTATCTCACCTACCGATCCGAGGTCGCTACCGCGCAGGAGATTGGCGCGAATCATCAGCTTCGGGCGCGGGATGCGCGGGCCCGCGTGCAGACCCTGCTCGAGCGCGGGATCTATCCGATCGCGCGCATCGTCGTGGCGAAGGATCCGCTCCTGGCGGAGCGGAAGCCCGCGTGGGCCATTCGCGACCAGAGCGGCGGCCTGTGGCGGGACCGGCGCGGAACGCCCTGGGTAGACGCGTTCAATGATTCGGTCTGGGTGTACGCGGCCCAGCTCGCCGCCGAGGCGGTCCGGATGGGGTTCGCGGAGGTGCAGTTTGATTACGTGCGATTCCCCGACGAACCCCGGCAGCGGATGGCCTCGGCAGTGTATCCGGCGCGGAAGCAGGGCGAGCATACCCGCGACGGCGTGCGGCGGAACCTGCACCTCCTGCGCGACCGGATGCAGATCACCGGCGCTCCCTTTACGGTCGATGTGTTCGGCATGACCACGAACGTGACCAACGACATGGGGATCGGGCAGGTCTGGGAAGACCTGGTGGCCGTGGCGGACGTCGTGCTTCCGATGGTGTATCCGAGTCATTATGTCCGCGGCATGTACGGGGCGAGCAATCCCAACGCCGAACCGTATCACGTGGTTCGCAGCGCGCTGGCCGACGGAATCCGGCGGAGCGCCAGCATCGGTTCCCCCGCCGCGATTCGTCCCTATCTTCAGGCATTCACGCTGGGGGCCCCGCGCTACACGCCGTATCATGTCCGCGAGCAGATCCGGGCCGCGCACGATCTCGGCATCAGGAGCTGGGTCCTGTGGAACCCACGGAGCGCCTATGATGAGGGCATCTTCCTGCGGGAGCATGCCAACCAGGAGCTCGCGAGTACCGCGGGTCCGGTCGACCTGGCTCCGTAGGACGCCGCGCCGCGGCGTCCGGGCCGCCTGCCTGCTTGCGGCCCTGGGGCTGGTGGCGCCGGCGACCGCGGCCGCGCAGGTGGAGCGGCTTCCACTCGCCGCGGTGATGGATTCCTTCGCGGTGCCGGATTCGGTGGGCTCGGCCGTGCGGCCCTACATCGAGGGTGTGAATTTCGACGACGCCGTGCGCTGCGAGCCGCGCCCGGCCACCGGCCAGCGCCCGGCCCAGCTCGACTGCCTCTCCCAGATTGACGCCGCGGAGGAACTGACCTGTCGGGCCTATGCTCTCTTCGTCGGGCACGGCATGGCCGGTGTTCTCGCCCGGCAGAACGCACGCGCCATCCTCCGAGTCGAGGTGCGGTGCCCCGACCAGCTCATCGTCGTCTGGAACGACGAGCGGGCGTTCGAGGTGATTCACGAACGCCCGCCCGGCACCAGCCTGTATCGCCACGCCCTGAGCTTTGGCTCCACGCCCCACGCCCAGGTCAAGCCTCCAGGCTCGGTGGTGCCCGTTGAGGCACCGGACACGCTCCCGGCCTGGATTTACGACGATTCAAACATCGTGTCCGGCTCTCCGTATTATTCCACGCCGTTCCTGCGCGACATTATCGTCGTGACCTTCCGCCCATCCGCGAATCAAGCCGAGCGACAGGCAGCGATCGATTTGGTTGGGGGCGTGGTTGTTGGCGGCGCGCGGTCTCCGGGAGCTGAAGGAGACTATTACGTCAAAGTCGCGACCGCAGACAGCGGCAAGACGCTGCTCGCAACAGCGAAGCGCCTTAATGCTCTATCCCAGGTTCTCACGGCATCCCTTGATACACTGATTCGCCCGAAGTCTCACAAGACTGACGACGGACAGCGCCCGACACGTTGACGAACTACACCCCCACCGGCGCTCCCCGCGGCTCCCACGCAGTGATATACCCCGCCAGCGCGCTCGCGGCCGTCGTGTAGGGGCTGGCGAGATACAGCTGGCCCGGCCCGGAGCGTCCCGGGAAGTTCCGATTGATCGCGCTTACGGTCACCGTCTTCCGGTCGTAGCTCACCCCCGGGCCGGCGTTGATGCAGGCCCCACAGGATGGCTCGATGATCTCGGCGCCGACGGCGCGGAATACCTCGGTGTATCCGCGCGCCTCGGCGTAGCGCTTCACGTCCTGGCTGCCGAACTGGATGTAGAATCGCACATCGGGATGAACGCGCTCGCCGGCGTCGGCCGCCTCGCGCAGCACGCGGGCGTACATGTCCATGTCTTCCTTCTTGCCTGCCGTGCAGCTTCCCGCGTACGCGATGTCCACCTTGATCCGCTCGCCGAGTTCACTGATAGACAGCCCGTTGCCCGGGTCACCGGGGAGCGCAATCATGGGCCGAAGCGCCGCGGCGTCGATCTCGATGACCTCCTCGTACCCGGCGTCGGGGTCGGAGTACAGGCCCTCGAGCATCCCTTCCACCTCATCGCGCGCCATCCCGCGCTCTCGCACGAGGTACTCCACCGTTACCCGATCAGGCGCCACGATGCCGGTGAAGGCCCCCACCTCGGCCGCCATGTTCGTCATCGTCGCCCGTTCATCGATCGACAATGCCTGCACGGCCTCGCCGCCGTACTCGACGATCTTGCCGATTGCCTTGCCGGATTTCACGTAGGGATGCCGCAGGATCTGCAGCATGAAATCCTTGGCCGTCACATTGTCCGGCTTCCGGCCGCTCACCCGCACCAGCACAGACGGCGGAACCTTGAGCCGGACGTCCTTCGTGAGCCAGGAGTTGAAGATGGCAGTCGTGCCGACGCCGAAGGCCACACAGCCCACGGCGCCGCTGTGCGGCGTATGGCTGTCGCTCCCGATGATGACCTGGCCGGGGAGCGCGTGCCGCTCCAGCATCTTGGAATGGCAGATGGCCTCTGAACCCTGCACGACCATGTTCCGGCCCAGGCGCGGCAGCTCCCCGTACAACTTGATGCCCTGCTCCGCGGCGAACTCCTCCTGCTTCTTCTTCAGCTCGAGCGCGATGTCGAGAAGGCCCTCAGCCTTCCGCTCGTCCGTCATTGCGAGCTCGAGGAACGTGAGGTGGTCACGGAAGAAGAAGATGGACGCCGGGTCCACGACCTTTTCCTGCTCGCCCACCAGGTCCCGCCAGAAAATCGCGGCCATCGGCGTCACGTATTCGTGGCTGAACCGGATGTCGGTGCGGACGAACCCCTCATCGCCCGGCTTCACGTACGCAGTCCCGACCTGGTCGGCCGCGAGGTCGGTCACCCAGCGGCGCGCGATGATTTTCTCGGCCAGCGTCATCGGGCGCGCGCCGGTGCCGATCGCCGGCACGCGGACCTTCCCCTGCATCCTCGCGACGTTGTACTGGAAGAGCCCGCCGTGCTCGATGATGCCCCGGGTGATGCCGCCTTCCCCGGTCGTGAACACGCTGAGCGGGATCGCTTCGCCGCGTCGGACCCGGTCGAGCAGCCCGAAGTCGGTGCTGGTGAAGATGCCGAGGTTCTGGCAGTTCTCGCGGTAAATCCGCTCGATGTTCTCGGCCACCACCAGCCGAATCCCCGCCATGAGCTCGGCGTAGGGCGACTGTTCCCTGCTCGAACCCTTTCCCCGCCGCTTGCCGCTCACCGCGGCGACGAAGCCGCCACGCCTGACGGAGCCGCGGGTGATTGGAAACTCGTCTCCGCACTTGAGTCCGAGGTAGGGGAATTCCCCCAGGGTCTCGTCGTAGTAGTAACAGATGTAGGCGGGGGTGATTTCGTCGGTCGAGATGTCGTCGCGAAGCTTGATCGAGGGCGTCCAGGCGAGGTCCTCTCCCGCCAACTGGCGCCGGACCAGCGCAGGGTCCTCGGCCAGATAGAGGATGCGGCCCGACAGCCGGATTTCTTCCGGCAACGTGGTGACAGGGCGGGACTTGAGGCTCTCGAGCATATGCGCGTCACTCTCCGTGGCTGCTCGGAAAATGCCCCTGGTGGAGGGCAGGATCAAGGATTGGAAGGCTGGCGAGTGGCGGCTACCATTCTGCCATGCGCCTCCGCTCCGTTGCCGTCCCGCTTGGGCTCCCCGGCGCGTCCGATGGGGCGCGTGTGGCATTCCAGACCTGCTCCGCCGTCTTCTTCATTCGGGTGCCTAACGACGAATTCCTTGCCCCGGATATGACCGGTCCCCTGCACCTGATTCGGTGCAGGCGGCGCTGATGAGCAGAACGGTGAGGCGCTGGCTGCTCGTGCTTGCGCTCGCGGGGCTCGTGGCCCTGCTCGTGGATACGGTGCCGGGCACCACGCCGGCACACCAGGCGGAGTACCTCCGGGCAAGCGATCTCCGGCTCCGCGCCGTGCGCGCGGGGGAGGGCGAGCCGACGCTTCTCCTGCTTCACGGATATGGGGAGAGCCTGCTGGCGTGGCAGCCGATGTTCGACCGTCTGGCGCGCCGCACGCACGTCATCGCGGTCGACCTGCCGGGTTTCGGGCTGAGCGACAAACCGCCGACCGGTTACTCACTCGACCACATGACCGATCGGCTGGCCGACTTCCTCGATCGATGGACCCGGGGGCCGGTGATCGTGGTGGGGCATTCGCTCGGCGGAGAGATTGCCGCCGCGCTGGCGCTCCGGCGTCCAGATCGTATCAGCGGCCTGGTGCTCCTCTCGCCGGCGGGCGCGGGCCTCACGCCCGCGGCGGATTCAGTGCAAAAGGCCGCCGACGTGATGGGGTGGCTGCACGTCGCCAGCGGCATCCTTCTTCTGCCGATCCACGACCCGGCGTGGCTCGGCGAATCGGATTCGGCGCTGGCGTACGAGCCCACGACCGAGGCGGCCTATCGGACCGCCGCCGCGGCCGTGCTGCGCGAGTTCGATTTCGCGGCGCTTCAGGACAGCTTTCCCCGGATCCGCCAGCCGGTGCTGCTCCTGTGGGGTCGCCAGGATCCGACGGTCCCGTTCACGACGGGCGAGCGCATCGCGGCCGCGCTTCCTTCGGTCACGTTTGTGCCGCTGGAGCATACGCTCCACCGCCCACACCAGAGCGTGCCGGACCGTGTGGCGGCGGAAATCGAACAGTGGATGGCGCGACTTCCCAGCTAACTCCGACCAACCTCAACCCGGTTCCGGACTTCCATGCGACGCCATACGGCGATTCTGCTTCTTGCGACCACACTCGGTTTCCCGATCTCCGCGCCTGCCCAGACCTACGTGGATCACGCCACCCAGGCGGTCAGCGCCGGCATGATCCGGTCGCATGTCGAGTTTCTGGCGGATGACGCGCTCGAGGGCCGCGCGCCCTCGACCCGCGGCGGCGATCTCGCGGCCAAGTACATCATCGCGCAGTTCACGCGACTGGGTCTCGAACCCGCGGGGGACAGCGGAACCTATTTCCACCGGGTCCCGCTCGTGCGGTTCACGCCGACCGCCTCGCTACAGCTGGGAGGCGAGGTGTTCAAACAGGGTGATGATTTCGTACTCGAGCCGAAGCGATGGGAGCCGTCCGTCGGGCTCGAGGGGCCTGTGGTATTCGTTGGGTACGGAATCGTGGCGCCCGAATACGGCTGGAACGACTACGCGGGGGCGGACGTCAAGGGCAAGATCGTCGCGGTACTCGTGAACGATCCCGGCCTCCGCGATTCGACCATTTTTCACGGCCGTGCATTTACGTACTATGGGCGGTGGACCTACAAGTACGAAGAAGCGGCCCGCCAGGGTGCCGCGGGTGTGCTCCTGATTCATACCGATGAGAGTGCCACCTATCCATGGGGAACAGTACGCGGGAGCCTTGCGGGGACGCTGGTGCGACTGGAGACGCCGCCAACCTCGCTCAAGGCGGTCGGTTGGATCCAGCGGGACGCAGCCGCGCGCGCCTTCGCAGCCGCCGGCCAGGACCTGAAGGCGCTGATGGATCGGGCATGGAAACGCGGGTTCACCGCCGTGCCGATCGACGCCCCCGTCAAGGCGACGCTGGCGCAGCAGATCACCCGCACCAGCACGTCGAACCTGCTCGGCCGCCTGCCAGGCGAGGGACCCCTGGCCAAGGAAGCCGTGCTCGTCGGCGCCCATTACGACCACCTCGGGATCGGTCCGGCGGTGGAGGGGGATTCGATCTACAACGGTGCGCGCGACGACGCGGCCGGCGTGGCCGAGGTCCTGAGCATTGCGGAAGCTCTCGTGCGTGGCGGCGTGAAGACGAAGCGCTCCATCGTCTTCGCGGCCTTCGCTGCGGAAGAAGCCGGGCTGGTCGGCTCCAATGCGCTGGTCGAGCGCCCGTTCATGCCGCTGCGTGATCTGGCGGCGGTCATCAATCTCGACGGCGCGAATCTCTTCGGCCGCACGCGTGACGTATCCGCACTGGGCGCCGATCAATCCTCGCTCGGGGGTGCGCTGGAGGCGGCGGCCCGCGCGGAGCGCCTTCGCGTGAGCGAGAATCCGCAGGAGAGCGAGCGGGGGGCGATCTACCGCAGTGACCACTTTCCGTTCATGCGGGCCGGCGTGCCCGCCCTCTCCTTCGAGCCGGGAACCGAGTTCGTCGGACGCTCGGACGACTGGTACAGGAAGACGCTCGCCGAGTGGACCGCGACCCGGTACCACCGGCCCCAGGATGAGCCGGGCCCGTGGTACGTGTACGATGGTGCGGTTCAGGAAACCCGCGTAGCGCTCCGGGTTGCCCAGCTCGCCGCGGACGCCTCGGCCCAGCCGACATGGAACCTGGACTCGGAATTCCGCTCAGCGGGCGAGAATCGCGTGAAGTCGCGACAGTAGTGTAATGATGGCGGTTGTAGGCGGAAAAGCGGGAACGCAGGGAAGCCAGTTCGGATGTTTAGCGTAAGGTATTGATATTAAAAAGGTTAACTCACAAATGTTAGCCTCGTTCGCCCCGGCTGGTGTCCGGGGCGTTCTCGTTCCCCTACCCCTGCGATTCCGACCGGTGTATTTTCGCGCCCGTTGCGCGCCGGGTTCTCTCCGACCAGGAGTCCCTCTGGAACTGCCCAACCAGCACCGCGTTCCGCTCGGCTGGCTTCTGCAGCACGGCGGCGAGATCCTTCATTATCGCACCCTGACCGAACTCGCACCCGCGGGTTATTCCGATCCGATGGCGATCGAGGCTGCACAGGCCGCGCTGTCGGAGGCCAAGCCCGTCGTGGCCGTGATCCGGAAGCAGAAGGACACAGGCGTGTGGGGCGGCAATCTCCTCGGACTGGCGCCGTCCAGCTCGTTGGGCATCAAGGACGTCGGCACCATCCCGCAGTACCGGCGCCTGCTGCAGATGGGATACCCGCGCCAGGGCCGTCCCTTCAAGCTGGCCGAACGGATCCTGTTCCGGCTCCTCTCCCGAGACGACGATCCCGCGCTGCTCTTCGAGTTCCAGAAGACGGCGAAGGGGGATCCCCATGCTGAATCCTGGGCGCGCTGGGTCATTCGCGAGGCGGCCTGCGCCGCGCTGGCGGAGGCCGGGCACGTCGAGGATCCCCGGCTCCGGGGATCGGCTCACAAGGTGGCAAGCGCGGTATCCCAGTTCCTTCGCAGCCCGCTTGCCGAGAAGCCGTTCATCAAATCGGGGGGCCACGTCATCCTTCACCCGGAGGCGTACCCGCCGAGCTGGTACTCGGTCGCCATGGTGGCCGCCATGCCGAACCTCCAGCGGGAACGCGCAGGATTCACGGAGCGGTTGGGCAATTACCTCGCCCAGCCGGCGCCGAAGAAGGCCTACGTGCTGCACGTCGGGAAGAAGACGGTCAAGCCGCAGCACCTGCTGCTCGGCGATCCGATCCAGGCCGACTCGAAGGGCGTGCCCAAGGACCTTCCACTCGCCCTGCACTACATCGAGCTCCTTGCCGGGATCGGGGCCCTCCACACCGCGCCCGTGGCAACCAAGGTCCTCGGCCGGCTGCTCAAGGACTTCGACGAGCACGGCGTGTGGCATCCGAAGGGACTCCGCGGCCTTCCGAAAGCAACCAATCGGATGTCCTACCACGACTTTCCGCTCGTCACCGAGACGAAGAGTGCGGAATCCCGTCAGGCGGACGTGACGTTCCGTGTCGCCCTGATCGCCCGGCGCCTCGGCTGGACGCTGGAGTACGCCTAGGCAGCGCAACTTGCCGGGCAGGTAGTTTCTTCCCATACTACGGGCATGCCACCCCTCAATCTCGTCCCTTTCGGCTTCACGCCGACGGAGGGACACGTCTATCAGGTCCTGCTGACGACAGGGCCCGGCACCGGCTACGCCATCGCGCGGGCCGCCGGGCTGGCACGGGCGAACGCCTACAGTGCGCTCGAGGGACTGGTGTCGAAGGGGGCGGCTCGTGTGGAGGGCACCCGGCCGAAGCGGTTTCGTCCGGAAGCCCCAACCGCGCTCGTAGCCCGGATTGCGAGCCGCCACGGCCAGGCGATGGACAAGCTGCGGGTTGAACTCGACGCGATCGCGGTGCCGGATTCTCCGACGCTGGTGGAGATCGAGTCAGCCCGTGGATCGCTTCAGCTGATCGCGCATGATATCGGCCGGGCGACGGAATCGGTGCGATTGCTGGCGCCGGCCGATGCCTATCCTCTGCTCATTCCCGCTCTGCGGAAGGCGGCTGGCGCGGGCGTCTCGCTCGCGCTCCGGGCGACGGAGCCGGTCGACATCCCGTTTGCTGCGGTCGAGGTGATCCGGGACGGCCATGCCTGGCCGGGGCAACCGCTCGTTGCGGTGGTGGACGGTCGAAGCGCGGTGATGGCGGCCCGGGATGGAGCGGAGGTCCGCGGGCACTGGAGCACGTCGCCGGCATTCGTCGCGGCAGCCCGGCTCGCCTTCGAGCGGTTCGGAACCCCGCCATGAGCGATCCGGTCGCGGAGGCGTTGCGCTCGCTCCGGCGCGCGTACCTGGAGGAGGCCCCGGCGCGGGTCGCGGAACTGCACCAGGCGGCGGTGGCACTTCGCGGCCGGGACGAGGCCGCGGAGACGACGCTGACGACGCTGCTGCACCGGCTGGCGGGCTCGGGCGGTGCCTACGGGTTTCCGGCGGTGAGCGTCACCGCCCGCGAACTGGAGCAAATGGTGCGGAGTGAGCCGGAATGGACCGATGCCCGCCTCGCAGAGCTCGAGGCGGGCATCGGTCGAATCGAAGCCGAGTTCGCTCGCGCGGTTAGTGAGTGAATCCCGCCGACAGCGGGGTTACGTCACGCGGGTTTTCGTCGCCGAAGAGCAGCCGCCCTTCGCGGAACGAGGCGCCGCGAAGCGTCAGGGCCAGCACCTCGCCGAGCGACTCCACCGGAAATACATCGATCGAGGCGCGCACTTCCTCCGGCAGGTCCTCCAGATCGGGCTCGTTCTTCTTCGGCAGCACGATCCGCGTGATTCCCGCGCGCACCGCGCCGAGCACCTTTTCCTTCACGCCACCTATCGGCAGCACGTGTCCGCGGAGCGTGACCTCACCCGTCATCGCAATGTCGTTGCGCACGGGGCGCCCCGAGAGGGCGGAGACCAGCGCGGTCGCCATCGTCACTCCGGCGGACGGTCCGTCCTTCGGGATCGCCCCGGCGGGAACGTGGATGTGGACGTCGCGGTCAAACATCTCGTCCTTGATGTGGAGGCCGGCCGCGTGTGAGCGGGCGTAGGTCCACGCCGCGCGGGCCGACTCCTTCATCACGTCCCCCAGCTGCCCGGTCAGCACGAGCTCACCCTTACCGCGCATGGTCGACGCCTCGACGAACATGATGTCGCCGCCCTGTGGCGTGTAGTACATCCCGGTTGCGACACCAGTCTGGTCCTCGTGCGCCGCCCGCTCCGGATGCACCTTCGGCCGGCCCAGGAGATCGTCCACGACCTCGCGGTTGACCTCGAGGCGCTCGACCTCCTTCGCGGCAATCCGTCTCGCCACCTTCCGGGCGAGCTTGCCGAGCTCACGCTCCAGCTGGCGGACCCCCGCCTCCCGAGTATAGCCCGTGATGACCTCGCTCACGGCGTCGTCCGGAATGGTGATCTGCTCGACCGTAAGCCCGTTCTCCTCGAGCTGGCGCGGGATCAGGTAGTTCCGCGCGATCATCAGCTTCTCGCGCTCGGTGTACCCGGTGAATTCCACGACCTCCATCCGGTCGAGCAACGGCGCAGGGATGTTCTGCAGGAAGTTGGCCGTGCAGATGAACAGCACCTCGCTCAGGTCGAACGGCACACCGAGATAATGGTCCGTGAATGAATCGTTCTGGGCCGGATCGAGCACCTCGAGAAGCGCGGCTGCCGGGTCGCCCTGGAAGGAGACACCCAGCTTGTCCACTTCGTCGAGCAGGAACACCGGATTCCTGGTGCCGGCCTGCTTCATCCCCTGCAGGATGCGGCCGGGCATGGCGCCGACATACGTACGGCGGTGGCCGCGGATGTCCGCTTCGTCCCGCGCGCCGCCGAGGGAGATGCGCACATACCGGCGCCCCATGGCCCGCGCGATAGACTTGGCCACGGAGGTCTTGCCGACGCCCGGCGGGCCGACGAAGAGCAGGATGGGGCCTTTTGCGCTGTCGGCGCGACCTTGAGTCGCGCCGTCAGCGCGAGGCGGGGAAGCGGGGACGCGGGGAGGGGCTTCGGAAGCAGGATCGCCGTTCGGCTTCCCCGCTTCCCCGCCTTCCCACTTTCCCGCCGCCCGCAACTGCCGCACGGCCAGGAACTCCAGCACCCGGTCCTTGACGTCTCCCAGGGCGTAGTGATCCTCGTCGAGCACCCGCTGCGCCTCGGTCAGATCGAGGTGTTCCTCGCTCCGGGCGCTCCACGGCAACTCGAGTACGTTCTCGAGATACGTCCGGATGACCTGCGATTCCATCGATTCCCGGCCGATGCGGCTCAGGCGGCCGAGCTCCCGGTCGACTTCCTTCCGCGCCTCAGGCGGCAGCTCCAGCGCGGCCAGCTTGGTGCGCAGTTCCTCCAGGTCATCCGACTCATCGTCCTCGCCCAGCTCCCGGCGAATGGTCTTGAGCTGCTCCCGCAGGAACATCTCGCGCTGCCGCTCGCCCAGCTCCTCCTGCACCTGTGACTTGATGTCCTCCTGGGCGTCGAGCAGCCCGATCTGGCGCTGCACGTGGACCAATACCCGGCGGAGGCGTTCCTCGACCGAGAGGGTCTCCAGCAGCGTCTGGCGCTGGGCCGGCGGAATGTCGATGTAACCCGCCACGAGGTCGGCGAAGCGACCGGGATCATTCACCCCAGCGAGGACCTGCTGCACCACTTCCTCCGGCAGCCCCGACTTCTGGCCCAGCTCACCGGCCCGTGCACGGGCTTCCCTGTGCAGCGCCACGAACGCCGGATCCTCGGGATTGACCGGAGCCATCTCCTCCGCATCGCGGACGATGGACTGGAGGTAGCCGTCCCGCTCGACCACGTGCATGGCGATCCCACGGCGTTCGCCGTGGAGGAGCAACTGCATCCCGGCGAGTCCGCGCTGCAGTTGTCCGATCCGGGCGATGGTGCCGATGGTGTACAGGTTTTCCGGCGTCACCTGCTCGAGGTTCTGCCGCTGGGACACGGCGAAGACCAGCTTGTCGGGCGTGGCAAGCGCCGCCTCGATCGCGCGGAGGGTTCCGGGACGGCCAGCGCCAATCGGCGCCGTGACCCCTGGGAAGAGCACCACTTCGCGGAGGGGCAGCACAGGAAGATTCAGACGGTCTGACATCGAATAGCCTCGCAATCCCTCCGGAGAGGGAGAAAATGGCAGCAATACCGAGTCGCGCCATTGGATAACGCACCCGCTGTGCCATTCGACTCGGCTGGAATCTACCTTGGGAATCGGCTCGTAGGGCCTTCCGAGGTGCATTCGGGAACGTCAACAGTGTCTGCGCCGCCGACCACCCTGCCAAATTGACGGGTAACGGCGCCTGGTGGTGACCCGGCTGCCCCCTGATGTCAAGTTGTTGCCCTGACGGCAGAAGCAAGGCAGATTGTTGTGCTGCGCATGCCGACTTCATTCACCCGACATTTCACTCTGGGGCCGATCCCGCGATGACCGACCCGACCGACAAGCCACTCGCCGCTCGGCTGGGCGAGGCGCTGGGCAGCGCCTACACGATCGAGGGTGAGATCGGGCGTGGCGGCATGGGCGTCGTGTACCGGGCGCGGGACGAGCGACTGCAGCGGCGGGTCGCGATCAAGGTGCTTCCGCCCGAGCTCGCATTCCAGAAGGACATCCGGGAGCGGTTCACCCGCGAGGCGCAGACGGCGGCGCGCCTCTCGCACCCGCACATCGTGCCGATTCACACGGTCGGTGAGGGCGCGGGGCTGGTCTATTTCGTCATGGGATATGTCGACGGCGAGTCGCTGGGCGGACGCCTGAAGCGGCGTGGTCGGCTGCCGGTAGAGGAAGCCCGGCGCATCATGAAGGAAACGGCCGACGCCCTGAGCGCCGCCCACGCCTTCTCCGTCATTCACCGCGATATCAAGCCGGACAACGTGCTGCTCGAGGGAACGCGCGGGCGCGTCATGGTGACCGATTTCGGCATCGCGAAGGCGCTGTCTGGCTCCTCGACGGCGACCCTGACCGGGGCCGGCATCGCCATCGGCACGCCGTCCTACATGAGTCCGGAGCAGGCGGCCGGCGAGCGCGAGATCGACGGACGCTCGGACGTGTACAGCCTCGGCATCGTCTCGTATCAGATGCTGACCGGCGAGCTGCCGTTCCAGGCGCCCACGGTGGCGGGCATCCTGATGAAGCAGATCACCGAGCCGGCGCCGATGGTGTCGCTCCTGCGACCCGACATTCCGGAGGATCTGGCGCTCGCGATCAGTCGCTGCCTGGAGAAGGACCCCGAGAACCGCTGGCCAACCGCGGACGCCCTCCGCCGCGCCCTCGAGGCGCGGGTCGTCACCGGCTACCGCCCCACCGGGACCGGTTGGCGCGCGGGCCAGCCGAGTCGCTCGTCCAGATCGGTCTCAACACGGCCTTCCTCCATCGAGCGCTCACCCCGGCCGCTGGCGGGTCCGCCGGTGCCACGGAGCCCGCGGGTTCCGGTCCGCGCGGGAGGCGTGCGTCCGCGATCCTGGGAACGGAAGCAGGACGAGGGGCTCCGTCCGCCGATCGACACCGGCGAGCCGGAGATTGTGCAGCGCACCCGCGCCCAGTTCGCCCGATGGGCGGCGGTGTCCGGCGGCTGCCTCCTGATCAACATCGCGACCGGAATCGACTCGCCGTGGTTCCTGTTCGTGGCTGGTGGCATGGGCATCGGGCTCCTCCGGAGCTATGCGATGCTCTGGCAGTCGGGCTACAGCTGGCGCGACGTGCTGAGCCGCCCGCCCGCCCCGGAGTCCGCGGAGGCGAAGCTCACCGGCAGCAAGCTCCCGAAGCTGCTCCCGCCGCCGACCGCAGGCGACTACGGGATCATGCTCGCCCAGATGCAGCAGCTCCATCGCGACCGGGCCGCGATCCTGGGCCTCGTGGAGCGGCTGCCACCTTCCGACCAGAAACTCCTGCCCGAGATCGTGCAGACGGTGGATGCGCTCTTCAATCGCGCGTCCGACCTGGGGAAGACGCTGCACGCGATGGATTCGAACCTGGATACCGAAGGCATCGGGCGCATCGAGGACCGGATCGCGGCGTTGCAGCGGGAGCCGGATGACGAGGAACGGGCCCGGCGGCTGGCACTGCTCGAACGGCAGAAAAACCAGATGCAGGAGCTCAGGGGCCGGCGGGATCAGGTGTCCGCCAACCTCGAGTCCTGCATTCTGGCGATGCAAAACGTCCGCTTCGACCTGCTCCGCCTCAAGTCCGCCGGCGTGGGTGCCGTGCTCGGCGACCTGACTCAGGCGACCCAGCAGGCCCGGGCGCTCTCACGGGACGTGGACGGCGCCATCGCGGCCGCGGGCGAGGTCCGCGAGGCGATGGAGTAAGCCGCCTAGGGCACGAATACGAACCCGATCCGGGCGGTCGAAAAGTCGTATGTGATCTTCGCCGACCGGTCGCCTGACTTGGACTTGGCCTCGACCTCAACGCCGCTGTAGGACCAACCCAGCTCCGCCCCCCATTTCGGACTGAAGAAGTACTGCGTAGACAACCCTCCCTCAAGTACCGAGATGTCGAAGCGGTCGATGGTGATGCCGATCGCCCGCGCGTCCGCATTCACGTGCCATTTGTCCGCGAAGCGAAACCGTCCGTAGAGTCCGACGGAGCCGATTGGCGCAATCTGGTCGAAGGATTCCTTCACGTGCACCGAGTCCGGGCCGATTTCACCGTCGCCATCGATGGACGCGCCGAGGAAGAGGGCACCGACCCCCAGGGCGAGGCCCAGCTGCGTGTTCTCCTTCGCCATGACGGCGAAGCGATAGGTCAGGAAGGCGTTGTCCGAATTGAACTTTGTCTTGGCCCTGAAGCCCGCCGGGAACGAGGTATCGGCGAACACGATGGTGTCCTGCAACGTGCGTGTGTTGTTGCGCCGGATGAACTGGTATCCGAGTTCCAGCTCGTGCCGCCTGCCGGGACGCCAGCGCATGGCGAGCCGCCCCTGGAACTCGGACTTGTCGAGCCCGAGATCGTCCTCGAGATCAACGTTGGTGCCCTCGCCGCCATCCTCGGGATCGACGCGCGCCTCGCTGCCGAGGAGCACCCAGGTGGCCGCTCCAGTAAACTGCCACTTGTCATAGAGGTGGTTCGGGGGCGTGGTATCGGCCTGCGCGCGGAGCGCGGCGGGCAGGATAAGCAGGGCGAACGCCAGCATTGGGGTCAGCCAACCACGGACGCGCATGCGCTTCCTCCTTGGCAGGTCCCTCGGGCTCAGAACGCGACGATCGACTCGATGGCGCCGCGGATCGTATCGACCTGCGGCAGGATGGCATCTTCAAGCTCGGGTGCGTACGCAACGAATGTATCCGTCGCGGCCACGCGGCGCACGGGAGCGTCGAGCCAGGCGAAGGCCTCGTCCGCGATCCGCGCGGCGATCTCCGCCCCGTACCCCCAGGAGAGCGAATCCTCGTAGGCAACGATGACCCGGTTAGTCTTCCGGACGGAGGCGTAGATCGTCTCCCAGTCTACCGGATTGAGCGACCGCAGGTCGATGACCTCGGTGCTGGGGCCGCCGGCCTCCTCCAGCTCCTTGGCGGCCACAATGGCGCGCTGGACCACCGCTCCGTACGTCACCACGGTCGCATCCCGCCCTTCTCGCGCGATCCGCGCCTTGCCGAATGGGATCATGAAGTTCGGGCCCGGGTTCGGCGCCTTGTTGTAGGTCTGCCGGTAGAGGTGCTTGTGCTCGAGGAACAGCACCGGATCCTCGCAGCGGATGGCGGTCCGCAGGAGGCCGTTGGCGTCGAGCGCGGTCGAAGGACAGATCACCCGGAGCCCCGGGACACCGGTGAAGATGGCGGCGCCGGTCTGCGAGTGATAGACCGCGCCACCCTTGAGGTACCCGCCGTAGGTCACGCGGACGACGAGCGGCGCACTGAACTGGTTGTTGGAGCGCCACCGGATGAGGGCCAGCTCGTCCCGCAGCTGCATGTAGGCCGGCCAGATGTAATCGAAGAACTGGATCTCGACCACCGGCTTCAAGCCCCGCGTGGCGAGCCCGATGGCGCGGCCCACGATATTCGCTTCGGCCAGAGGCGAGTTGTACACCCGATGGCTGCCGAACAGCTTCTGCAGCCCCCAGGTGACCTTGAACACCCCACCCTTCCCCTTCACCTCCCCAAGGTATTGCTCGCGGCTCACATCGGCGACGTCCTGGCCGAAGACGAGAATGCGCGGATCCCGCGTCATCTCGTCCTTCATGCAGACGTTCAGGAGGTCCACCATCGTCGTGGGGTCGCCCGAGAATTTCGGATCGTCCTCGGTGTCGAACTGCTCGGACCTCGGATCCACATCCGGCGAGTAGACGAACTGGTAGACTGTGTCGGTCGACGGCTGTGGCGCCGCGAGGGCCGTGGCGGTGGCCACCTCGACCTCCTCTTCCACCTGCGCCCGGATCCGCTCGATTTCCGGCTCGGTGGCGATACCCTGCTCCACCAGGTAGCGCGGGAAAGTCGCCACCGGATCGCGCGCCGCGTCTTCCGACCGCTCCGCCGGCGGCCGATAGAGCACCTCGTCATCCGACAGCGAGTGGCTGTAGGGGCGGATGACGTGGGCGTGGACGAGCGCGGGTCCCTTCCGCTGCCGGCAGTATTCGACCGCGCGGGTGAGCACGTCGTACGACGCCAGCGGATCGCAGCCGTCCACTTCCTGGATGAACAGGTCCGGAAACCCGGTCAGCAGCTTCGAGATAGACCCACCCGCCGTATTGACCTCGACCGGGACGGAGATGGCGTACTTGTTGTCCTCGACGAGGTAGACGACCGGCAGCTTCAGATTGCAGGCGGAATTCATCGACTCCCAGAATTCGCCCTCGCTGGTCGTGCCATCGCCGGTCGACACCAGCACGACCTCGTCACCATGGCAGGCCGAATCCCGATCGGCGATCCGGTCATTCTGGCTGTACCGGAGCCACGCTTCAGCGCAGCCCACCGCCTGCAGGAACTGGGTGCCGGTGGGGCTCGACGCGGAGACGATATTGAGGTCCTTGTGACCCCAGTGCGAGGGCATCTGGCGGCCGCCCGAATTCGGATCGTCCGCCGCCGCGACCGCGGACAGCAACTGTTCCGTGGCCGTCATGCCGAGGCCGAGGCACAAGGCACGGTCGCGATAGTAGGTGTAGAACCAGTCGTAGCCGGGACGGAGGACCCGGGCCGCCGCCGCGAGCACCGCTTCGTGACCGGCACCGGAGATCTGGAAGAAGATGCGATTCTGCCGCTTCAGCTGGATTTCGCGGTCGTCGAGGCGACGCGAAAGGAGCATGATGCGGCAGAGCTCGAGCAGGTCGGACTTTTCAAGCCGCGAGGAAGGCGTGCTCCGAGCGCGGGCGGGAGATCGAGTCGCCATCTGGCCACCACAACTGGGGATTGAGGGGTCCGGCCGTCAGCAGATCCGGCCTTCTCAAAATAGCCCGGGAATGGCAGCGTGGTAAGCGGTAGGGTCAGTCCTCCCAGGCCATCGACTTGACATCGGCGAGCACACCTTGCAGGTCGTTGAAGCGCACGCTTTTCGGTGCGGTGGGCAGCAGCACGGGTAGCTCCACCTCGGTGAGCGGCCCCTTGATCTTCACCCGTGCCCTTGCCCACGAATCCTTCCCCAGCTCGACCGTTACCGGTACGTACATCTGGAACTCATCCGGCACCTGTTCCTGCCGCACGCGGAGGCGAACCCGGAACTTGCCGCCTTCGACCGGAACGGCCTGCCACGCATACCGGTAAGTAGGGATCTCGGAGCGATACACCCACTGGTCGAAGAACCACCCCATGTCGGCGCCAGTGTGGCGCTCGACCACATGCCGGAAATCTTCGGTCGAGGCCCGCTTGCCACGATAGGTCGCGTAGAAATCACGCATCATGCCGGTGAAGCGGTCTTCGTTCATCGTCTTCAGGTCGATCATCAGGGCCCGGAGCATGTGAAGCACCCATGCCCCCTTTTGATAGACGGCGTACTGGTAGTCGTTGGGAAAGTCGGCGCTCCCGACCCGATAGCCGAGCCACAGGGGGGGCAGATCCGCCCGGCGCACCATCAGGTCCGCCTTCCACAGGTCCAGGATATCGAAGTACTGCTTGGGCTTGCCCCGGTTGGTCTGGAGGTACCACAGCCCGGCAAAGCTGGAGAATCCCTCGCTCAGCCACTGGTCATGGTAGGTCGTGAAGTCCACGCCGATCCCCCACCACTGGTGGGCCACTTCGTGGGCGCGGAACACCTCATCGAATCCCTGCTTGTCGGACTGGACAAAGGTGGCGTATGAGAGCTGCACCAAGCCCGGAAATGCTTCGCCGTGCAGGTACGGGATCTCTGTCGCATAGAACCGGTCAGCCAGTGCGACTCCGAACACGTGCTGGAAGAATTTCATGCTCTTCGCGACGTCGTCGCCCACGTCCTCTCGCGCATAGGCCTTCGCGCCGGGACCGGCCCGGTAGAAGAGCCGGTGCCCCTGCTCGGACACCAGCACCGTTACCGGAGGCGTCCCGGGGAGGCTCGTCTCATAATCCTCAAAGAGCCCCAGGTTGAAGGACGCATTCCGGATCGGCCCCGACGTCACCCAGCGGGACGTCGTCATCCGGTCGACCGTAGCGGTGTCCATCCGCTCGCCGACGCTCGCGAAGAGGTAGTGGGCCGGGCTGTGGTAGGTGAGCTCGAATGTGGCAAGACTGCGACCCTCCAGCGGGCGCGGATACCACGCCGAGGACGAGTTGATGAAGAAGAAATCCCCGTAGCGGTCGATCAGATTCCCGTGATAAAAGAGGGTGAGCAGCTGCGCCTGGCCGGGATCCAGGCGATTCGGCAGGCGCAACCAGAAGTACGGGCTGTCCTTGCCCTTGTGGACGGTGGCCGCAGAGCCGTCCGACCAGCGGGCGGAATCCACGATCAACTTGTCGAAGAGCCAGAACGCCACCCAGGGGCCGACAGACGACCTCGCGGTGATGTACATGAGCGCGCTGGCGGAGAAGTTGAGGTCGCCGGAGCCCGCCTTGGCGAGCGTCGCGTCAATCTTGTAGTGCTTCACCAGCGCATCACCCGTCCGGTCGCCCAAGGGAACGCTCAGGCTATCCGCCGCGGGCCGTTCCTGGGCCGCGACCTCGGTCATCCGGGCCCATCCGACGCTCCGTGCCCGATGCAGGAGCACAACGCCTTCCGTCTGGTGGGGATTGATCATGAACATCAAGGGACTTCCACTCTTCCGATCGATGTGCGCGTAGAACATCCCCCCGGAGTTGGCATTCAGCAGATCGAGCATCACGTCCGGATCCGGCGTGTGGCTCTCGGGATCACCGAGATACTCGATCGCCTGGCTGATCAGCGACCCGATACCGCCTGCGGGAGAGGAAGCTCCGAATCTCAGTTTTCCTTCCAGCTCGGCCAACGTGCCGTCGCTGAAGAGGAGCACCAGTTCGGTGAATGGCGCGTCGAGCTCCGGCCTTTTTTCGACCCGCCGGAGTTGCTCCCTCTCGATCCGCGTGCGCGGGACGAACGAGAATGTCCCGCGCCCCTTGAACGCGGCACCGACCGTGCGTCCGCTCACCGAGGACAGAAGGGCCAGGCTCCCTTCCTCGAGCGTGAAGCGCCCACCCTCGCGCTGCAGGACCAGATCATGAACCTCCGCGACGCGGTCGGTGCGGGGGCGGAGTCCCCTGAACTCGTCGTAACCCTGCTGGTAAGACAAGGCGGGAGATTGGAGCGGGACCTGCTGGGCTTCCAAGGATGCTGAGACGACACAGAGGAAGGCGAATTGGAGCGCCACCCGGCTGATTCGCCTCGGGCGCGCAGGGGAATACTGAATCATTCGATTGTAATCATCGGCTGGAGAGCTTCAGGGGGAGCGGCGTTTGACGTCGCCCACGATCGGAAGGCTAACAATGCCAGGGTGTCGGCGTAAGCTATCAAGCTTGATAGTCGTGACGGACTATCAAGGTTGATAGTCCGTTGAAGGCACCGGCACTCCTGTCGGGGCAGTGGTTACTGCCGGTACACCACCTTTCCACCGACAATAGTTGTCCGGATTGTCGCCTGTTCGATCTCGGCCGCGGGAATCCGGGTCAGGTCCCGGTCGATGAGGACCAGGTCCGCCTTGAGGCCCGGCGCCAGGCGGCCGCGGGTGCCCTCGGCGAACGACGCGAACGCGCCGGCGCTCGTGTAGGCCCGCAGCGCCTCTTCGACGGTGATCCGCTGCTCGGGAACCCACCCCTCCGGGTGCTTGCCGTCGAGCGTGCGCCGGGTGACCGCGGCGTAGATGCCGAGCAGCGGGTCGAGCGGCGCCACCGTCCAGTCGGAACCGAATGCAAGGACGACACCCCGGTCGAGCAGGGAGCGGAAAGCGTAGGTCGTCTTGATCCGCTCCGGACCGATCCGCTTCTCGGCCCAGCGGCCGTCGTCGATGGCGTGATACGGCTGCATCGAGAGGATCACACCCATCCGGGCCACCCGGTCGAGATCCGCCGGGCGCAGATGCTGCGCATGCTCGATGCGCGGGCGGCGATCCCGGATTCGGCCGTCGAACACCCGGTCGTAGATGTCGAGCAGCAGGCCGTTCGCGCGGTCTCCGATCGCGTGCACGACCACCTGGAGTCCTGCTGAATCCGCGCTCCGCACGTCGGACTCCATCACGTCCACCGGCGTCGTCAGCAGGCCGCTGGTCCGCGGCGCGTCGTCGTACGGCGCGTCGAAATACGCCGTCGTGGAGCCGAGCGAGCCGTCCATGTAGCCCTTCACGCCGTCGATTCGGAGCCAGTCGTCACCAGGCCCGATCCGCGCCACCGTGTCGGCCACCCAGCGCCAGTTCGTGATCGGGAAGAACAGCTTGGCTCGCACGGTCAGCGTGCCGGCCGCCCGGGCGCGCTGCCAGGCGCCGAGCCACGTGCGAGGGACACTGACGTTGTCGATTGCCGTGACGCCCTTGCTGGCCGCATGGGCCAGCGCCCGGCCCAGTGCCGCGTCGAGCTGCGCCTCGCTCGGAGCCGGGATGGCCGCGTAAAGCAGCGCCTGGGCATTGTCCTTGAAGATGCCGGTCGGCTCTCCGGTGCGCGGATCGCGCACGATCTCGCCGCCGGGAACATCCTTGGTCGCGCGGCTGATCCCCGCCGCCCGGAGCGCCGCGCTGTTGCCGAGCGACATGTGGCCGTCCAGCCGATCCACCACCACCGGGATCGAGGGCGTCACGGAATCGATCCACTCCTTGCGGGGCAGGACGGCACGGGGCCACCGCTCGTGGTCCCAGTTTCCGCCCAGGATCCACTCGCCCGGGCGGCGCTCCGCAGCAAACGCCTTGATGCGGGCGGTGAACTCTTCCGGGGTGGCCGCGTCCCGCAGGTCCACACTCGCGAGCTGGAAGCCGCCGTCGATGAAGTGGGTGTGGGAGTCCTTCAGGCCGGGCGTGACGAGCCCATCGCCATTCCTTAGCACTTCCGTGTTCTTGCCGGCCAGCCGGGCCAGGTCCACGCTGTCGCCGACTGCCAGGATCGAGTCGCCCGCGATCGCGACCGCCGTGGCCCACGGTCGCGTGGAATCGCCGGTCCAGACGCGACCGTAGACCAGGATGGCTGCCTCGGGGGCTCTGGCGCAGGCGGCGAGGAGGGTGAGGAGAATGGGTAGATGGGCGGAGAGGCGGATTGGCAGATTCCGGACGAACGGCATTTCGGCTCCAGGTTCAGCGGAGCTTGGTGAGTCGGCGCAGGGCCTCGAGCTTCTCGAGCGCGCTCGACTCCGGCGCAGGCGCCGCGGGGGCAACGGAAAAGAGATCGCGGATGTCGAGCAGGATTTCGAGCATCAACTGATCCCGCATGTAGGCCGCGTCCAGCTCCTCCATCCGCCGGGTGTCATCATTCCCCCGGGCGCGGTCGTAGGCGTCCCGGTAGATGGTCTCGAGGTTGGTAAGGATCCGGTCGCGTGAGCGCATGATAGGCAGGGAAGATGATACATTGAAGCCGACTTGGCGAATTCCAGTCCCACATCTCACATCCTACCGCCCATGTCCCTTCGTCAGAGCCAGGACCGCGTCGATGGCTGGATCCGTCAGTTCGAGGAAGGCTACTTCCATCCGCTCACCAACATGGCGCGGCTGACGGAGGAGGTGGGCGAGCTCGCCCGGGAGATCAACCACCGATTCGGCCAGAAGACCAAGAAGCAGGAGGAACCGGACGCCGACCTCGGCATGGAGATGGCCGACATCCTCTTCGTCCTCATCTGCATGGCCAATCGCGAGGGAGTCGACCTGCAGCAGGCCTTCGACCGGATGATGGACAAGGTGGAAGCGCGCGACGCAAACCGCTGGACGCGGAAGTCCTAGGGACGCCCCCGCCCCAGAACCCTACTCCCACTCCTCCGGCTCGCCCTCCGTTTCCTCGAGCAGCATGCGAT
The DNA here is from genome assembly GCA_035711365.1 of Gemmatimonadales bacterium. Lineage (GTDB taxonomy): Bacteria > Gemmatimonadota > Gemmatimonadetes > Gemmatimonadales > GWC2-71-9 > DASTCF01. Next base: position 16,396 of record DASTCF010000073.1, on the reverse strand, counting down.
AGCTCTCAAGCCGATCCGCCGGGATGATGCCCTCATCCACCGCCTCCCGGATCCGGCAGCCCGGCTCGGACACGTGCCGGCAGTCGCCGAACCGGCACTCCCCGATGAAGGGCCGCATTTCGGGAAAGCAGCTCGCGAGCTCACGGGGTTCGAGGCCCCAGAGCCCGACCTCGCTGAAGCCGGGCGTGTCGACGATGTAGCTCGCGTCGTCCAGCGGAAGGAGAACGGCGGAGACGGTGGTGTTCCGGCCGCGACGCACCTTCGCACTGATCTCTCCGGTGCGGAGCCTGAGTCCGGGACGGAGTGTGTTCAACAGGCTCGACTTCCCTGCGCCGGAGGGGCCGGTGAACACGGACACCCTGCCGTGGAGCGCCGTGCGGAGTTCTTCCATCCCGGCCCCGGTCCGGGCGCAGGTACGAATGACCGGATACCCCGCTCGCTCGAACCGGGCAGCGATCCAGTCTCCCGGATCGAGATCGATCTTGTTCACCACGACGGTCGCGGGAAGCTCGTTGGCTTCCGCCACGACCAGCAGCCGATCGATGAGCTGCGGGACCGGGACCGGGTCGAGGCTCGCAGTCACGACGAACACCGCGTCAATGTTGGCGGCGATTGGGCGGGTGCCACGGCCGAGCGGGACCCTCCGCTCGAGCAGGCTCCGTCTCGGCTCGACCTCGGCGATCGCAAACAGCCCGCCCGCCTGCTCGGCCTCGAGGCGTACCCGATCGCCCACGACCACCCGCGGCGCGTCCCGCCGCGTCTTGCCGCGCAGGATGGCGCGGACCTCGCCGTTCGGGGTGGCCACGCGATACGCTGCGCCGTCGCGTTCGAGGACGGTCCCGGCGAGCGGCGCGCTCACCATTCGCCGGGCGAGCGGGCGATCGCCTCATCGAGCGCCGCTTTCACATCGTACAGCGAGAGTGCCTTCAGGCGTTCCTCCGCCTCCTCGACGGTGCGGCCCCAGGCCAGGTATTCCGTCTCGACGTGGCCCGCCGGCGCCGCGCCCGCCGCATCCCAGCGCACGAAGAGGAGCGCAGCGCCAAAACGACCGCGGGCGTCGGGCGTTTCGTCCACGTACAGCCCAACTGAATAGGCATGGCCGTCGCTGCCGCCGAACGCCGCGGCGCGGCCGTGCTGCGCCATGTATCCACCGAGCGTCGCCTCCATCACGGGCGCGATGAGAAGGTTTCCCGCAGCATGTTGCCGAGGATGAATGCGATGTTCGCCGGCCGTTCGGCGAGCCGCCGCATCAGGTAGGGATACCACTGGGTTCCGAACGGCACGTAGACCCGCATGTTGAAACCATCCTTGCGCAGCCGCTCCTGCAGGTCGCGCCGCACTCCGTAGAGCATCTGGAACTCGAAGCGATGGGCCGGAATGCCCTCGCGCGTGACGAATTCCCTGGCGTGCTGGAGTATCCGCTGGTCGTGCGTGGCAAGGCCGGGATAGTTGCCATCCCGCAGGAGCCGCTCCATGAGCGTCCGATACGCGCGGTCCACGTCGGCCTTGTCGGGGAAGGCCACCTCAGCCGGCTCCAGGTAGGCGCCCTTGCACAGGCGGACCCGGGCGCCGAGGGCGATGAGGTGCTCGATGTCGGCGGCGGAGCGTCGCAGGCAGGACTGGATCACGACGCCGGTATGCGGCCCGAACTCGCTGATCAGACGATGCTCGAAGAAGTCGAGCGTCCTCTGAGTATATGCGGAGCCCTCCATATCGAGCCGGACAAACCCGCCGAGCGCACGGGCCTTCTCGAGGATCTGCCGCATGTTGGCGGCGCACAGCTCCTCGTCGATGTCGAGGCCCATCTGGGTCAACTTGACCGAGACGTTGACGTCGGCGCCGGCCGTCGCCAGGTGATCGAGCATGGCGAGGTACGCGTCGCGCGCAGCCGTGGCTTCCGCCTCCCGGGCGACGCTCTCCCCCAGCAGATCAAGCGACGTCATGATGCCGAGTTTCTTGAGCTCCAGCGCGGCCGCCGCCGCGGTCTCGATCCCTTCGCCGGCGACGAATCGAGCCGCGAACCGTCTGGCCAGTCCGTTCCGCCGCAGGAGATTGAAGATGCCCTGTTGCTCGGATAGCCACAGTAGGAAAGTGCGCAACATCAGCAGGTCATCCTGTCGGTTAGGCCGGGGAGGGCAGATTGCCCGGATCAGGTGCGCCACGAAGGTAGCTAACCCGCGTCGGGACAACAAGTTCCGGCTGGACTCCGGGGCCTAACCGTGGGCCGGGTCGGCAGTTAGGACGGAGCCGGAAATCGGGGGTCTCGGCGGCCTCGGTTTTGCGTAATAAATGGCTACAACTTGGACCAACGACCCGCCCGATAAGAGCACACCCGGAGCGATCCGGGGCCGCAAAACTAGAGGTCTCAGGCAGGCCATCGCCGGAGATAGCTCGGTGCCGAAGGCCGGATTGACGAGCGGAGCGTGATTCGTATGTCCCCATCCGGGGACCGCGGCATCACGCTTTGTGTTTGTCGGGCGTTGGAGATTCCATGCGCCCGACTCATGCGTCCCGTGGATTCCTGCCGCTCCTGGCCATCTGGCTGGGAGTCGCGTCCTGCGCCACCCTCGAGCCAGGCCCGCTCCCCGAGGGCGCCGTGCCCATGACCCCTGCTCCAGAGTACTCCGACTGGTTCATGCGCACGGAGGCGTGCGCCGGCCTGTTCGGCAACTTTGAGTCGATCGAGTGGTATGTCGTGCCTGACGTCGCTACGTTCGAGACGGAGCTGGGCGACAAGGTAGGCCTCTGGGAGCAGACGGGCGGGGTGACCCGCATTACCATTGCGGGGGCCTATACCGAACATGAAATGGTGGTGCGCCACGAGATGCTGCATGAGTTGCTCGGCCGTGAAGGCCATCCCCAGGAATACTTCGTGACGCGTTGCCACCTCACGTGGGACTCCTGGACCAGCACCCAACAGTGACCGACCTCACCCCGCTCGGGGTGCTCGAGCTGACCGACCGTGGCACCGGGTTCCTCCGCCGCCGCGAGGGCAGCTATGCGCCCGACTCCCGCGATCTGTTCGTACCCGCGCAGGTCATCCGCCAGTTCGGCCTTCGGCCCGGCGACGCGATCACCGGCGAGGCCGGGCGCCCCGGGCGGGGCCGCGGGCCGGCGCTGCAGCGGGTGACAGCGATTAACGGCCGGCCCCCGGCGGAAGCCGCCCGGCGGCCGGACTTCACGCGCCTCACGGCGACTCATCCCAGGGAACAGCTCCGGCTCGAGGTGCCGCCCACCTCCTCCCGCACGGCCCACGAGATCACCCGACTGATCGACCTGCTCTGTCCGTTCGGCAAGGGACAGCGCGGGCTGATCGTGGCACCGGCCAAGGCAGGGAAGACGACGGTGTTGCAGTCCGTGGCCACGGGGGTGGCGCGGAACTACCCCGAGGCCATGCTCCTCATCCTGCTGGTGGACGAGCGCCCGGAGGAAGTGACCGACATGGAGATGGCGGGCGCGGGGGAGGTGGTGGCGTCGAGCTTCGACAATCCGCCCGAGCGCCACGTCGAGCTGGCGGAGCTGACGCTGGAGCGGGCCCGGCGCCGGGTCGAGGAGGGCGGCGACGCGGTGATCATCCTCGATTCCATCACCCGCCTGGCACGAGCCTACAACGCGATCGAGCGCGGCACGGGGCGCACACTCTCGGGCGGCCTCGACGCCTCGACGCTCGAGAAGCCGAAGCGATTCCTGGGGAGCGCCCGCGCGGTGGATCCGGCGCGGGGCGGTGGCTCGCTCACCATCATCGGAACGGCGCTGGTGGACACCGGCTCCAAGATGGACCAGGTGATTTTCGAGGAGTTCAAGGGAACGGGGAACAGCGAACTGGTGCTGAGCCGCGAGCTGGCCGAGCGGAGAGTCTATCCCGCGATCGACATCCCGGCGAGCTCGACCCGCCGGGAGGAGCTGCTGCTCCCCCCGGAGGCGCTCACGGCCTCGCACGCACTCCGCCAGCGCACCGCGGGGATGCCGCCGATCGCGGCCATGCAGGAACTGCTTTCCCTGTTTCGCGAGACGCCCACCAACGCCGAGCTGATCCCCAAGCTCAACACCTGACGCGGCCTCAGGTGCCCGCGGGCGCCAGCGGACGCGACGCCACGGCGCGAGTCGTCCTCTCCTTCGCCGAACCAGAATACAGGATGCGGACCTACCGAGTGTACTCCGCCGACGTTCGTGCCGGCTTCACGCACTCCGGCCAGGTGCCCGGCTGCTGGGTGTTCTGGTTCACCGGCATCACACGCCGATCACGCGGCACGGTGTTCGGGTCCTCGCTGGCCAGGTAGGCGAGCATCGCCGTCAGGGTCGCGTTTCCCTGGAGTTCCTCGAGAACGACCTTGTCGAAGGTGTCGCGGTTGGTGTGCCAGGTGTAACTGAAGTACTCCCATGGCAACGAGCCGAGCCCGAAACCGGGCGCGCCGTAACACGCGAACGAGGCGTTGTCCGACCCGCCACCCGGCGGCGTGCCGGGAAGCGCGAAGTTATTGATGTGACGGGTCAGTTCCTGCGGCACACGGGAGAGCCACGCCGCCAGGAAAGGTGGCCCACCCACCAGGCCGGCCGCTCCGATGCTCACCACCCGGCCCGTCCCGTTGTCCTGATTGAACAGTGCCTGAAGCCCGGCGACGACTTTCGGGTTGTCCGCCGCCCACGCGCGGGAGCCGTTGAGCCCCTGCTCCTCGCCACTCCAGTGCCCGACGATGATGGTCCGTTTCGGGCGGGGCAGGACGGACTTCAGGATGCGCATTGCCTCCATCATGGTGACGGTGCCGGTCCCGTTGTCGGTGGCACCGGAGGATCCATCCCAGCTGTCAAAGTGCGCCGAGAGCACGACATACTCGTCGGGCTTCTCGCTGCCCGGGATTTCCGCGATGGTATTGAAGACCGGGACTTCTCCCTGCCACTCGGCCTCGGCGGCCACGCGAATGACTGGTCCCTGGTTGTGTTCGGCCAGCCGGAACAGCAGGCCGTAGTCCTCGCAGCTCAGGCCGAGCGTCGGCACCTGCTCGGTCCTGGCATCGAAGATCCGGACGGCGCCCCAGCCGTTCGACCACGTCGTCGTAATCACCCCCCGCGCCCCGGCCCGCTCGAGCGCCTTCGGCAAGTTCCGGTTGTCGAGGCCGCTCCGCCTGGTCCGCGCGGTCCAGGCCTCACGGGCGGCAGTCCGTTCCTTGACCATGCGATCGAAGCCGTCCGGAGTGGCGGACTGCTTGTAGCTGGAGTCTGCACGGCAGGCGGGCTCGGCGAAGGAGGTGAGGACGTAGGCGCCCTTGACCTTCGAGAGAGCCGCGGCGAAGCTCACAGAGTCCGCGGCGTCGGGCAGGATCACCACGGGACCCTCCACGGGCTTGCCCTTGGTGCCCGGGCTCCACGCGAGCATCATCCCCTCGAGGGTGCGGACCCGCGGGCTCAGCAGGTCGATGTGGGTGTATCCGCGCTTCCAGCCCTTCCAGGTTCCGTATTGTACGTTGCGGGCGGCAATGCCCCAGCGGGTGTACTGGGCAACGGCCCAGTCATTCGCGGACTTCTGGCCCGGGGAGCCGGTCAGGCGCGGTCCGATGGAATCCATCAGCGCCTGGGCCAGCGTGCCGGCCTGGGAACTGTCCATCCCGAGGGTCCAGATGCGCTTGATGATGGAATCCGTCGTGGGGAAATTCTGAGCCTGGGCGGCGGCTGCAGTGAGGAGGAGGACCGTGGCCAGACCGACAGCGAACAGGCGGCGCATCATCGTGACTCCTGAACGAGGGGATTCGGCGTGAGACGGCCTGCGGCAACTTCGGAGACCGGCCCGGACTCGTCGCGTACGGCGGCCGTATCTTGCCGTCCCGGACGCCGGATCGCCAGAGGGCCCCGGCAATGATGCCTCCGGCGGTGCGCCCCTGGTTCCAGGTGCTCCTCCTGGCGGCCGCCTATGTGCTGGTCGGGCACCTGAGCCTCCTGCCTCCGTTTTCGGTCGGCCGGGTGTCGGCCATCTGGCTTCCGGGCGGACTCGCCATCGCCGCCGTCACGGCGCTCGGGCAGCACGTGGCGCTGGGGGTCCTGCTCGGCTCGTTCGTCCTGGGCCTCGCCATCGGCAACCCGTGGCCGGTTGTGCTGATCATTGCGCTCGGCAACACGGCCGAGACCCTGACGGCTGCGATTCTGCTCCGGCGCTACGTCCGTTTCCGCCCCACCCTCGAGCGGCTGCGCGACGTGGTGGCGCTCGTGATCATCGGCGGTGTCGTGACCCCGATGATCAGCGCCGTGGCCGGCGTGGGCGCGCTGCTGATCGGCGGCCTCCTGCCGATGTCGAGCGTAGCGGCGGTACTCCGCTTCTGGGTGTTGGGCAACGCCGTGGGAGTGGCAGCCTTCGCCCCGGCCGTGCTCGCCTTCCTCGCGGTGCCCCTGACCCGGCGCGCCCGGGGCAACTGGTACGAAGCCGCCGGCATTGCCGCCGGGACCGTGGTGCTGAGCTACTACCTGCTGCTCCGGCCGGTCTCCTACGAGGCATCCCAGTACCCCATCAGCTTCGCCTTCTTCCCGTTCCTCATCTGGGCGGCCGCGCGCTTCGACGCGCGGGGCGCCGCCCTGGTATCGCTGGGACTCACGATGGCGGCGGTGCTCGGTTTCGCGTCGGGAGCCGGCCCGTTCGTCACGGTCGCCTCGGCCAGCGCGCTCGAGCGATTGCAGGTTTTCGTTTTCATCCTGGCCGTATCGGGACAGGCGATCGCCGCCATCATCGGCGAGCGCACCCACGCGTATCAGCAGTTACGGGAGGGCGAAGAACGGCTGGAAGGCATCCTGGGCTCCCTCGAGGACGCGGTGTGGTCCACCACGCCGTCGCTCGACCGGGTCCTGTTCGTGAACCAGGCGGTGACCCGCATTTTCGGCCGCCCGCGTGAGGACTTCTACAATCAGCGGGAGCTCCGGCGCGAGTGCGTCCACCCCGAGGACCGTGAGCAGTACTTCAACGCGCTCCGTGAATTGCGCCAGGAGGGCGAGAGCTGCGCCGAGTACCGGATCGTCCGCCCCGACGGCACGATCCGCTGGGTGCTCGACCACGGCCGCCTGGTGCGGGACGAGGCCGGCCGCCCGATTCGCGTGGATGGCTTCATCAGCGATATCACGGGCCGGAAGCTCGCCGAGCTGGAACGGGAGCGTGCCGAGGTCGAGCTCGAGGGCTCCCGCCAGCGGATGGTGTCTCACCTGCAGCAGACACCCCTTGCCGCGATCGACTGGTCCGTGGACCAGCGGATTCTGGAATGGAACCCGGCGGCGGAACGGATCTTCGGCTACCGCCGCGAGGAGGTCCTGAATCGCGCCGGCCTCGCCTTCCTGACCGCGGACGCCGAACGCGCCCAGGTGGAGGAGGCCTGGAAGCAATTGCTCAGCCGGGGCACGGGGTTCCGGACCACCAGCCGGAACCGAACCCGCGACGGGCGGTACATCATCTGCGACTGGTACAATTCGCCGATCCTCGACAACAACGGCATGGTGGTCGGGGTGGCTTCCCTGGTGGATGACATCACGGAGAGCATGGCGCTGGAGGAACAGCTGCGACAGTCGCAGAAGCTGGAGGCGGTGGGCAAACTGGCGGGCGGTGTTGCGCACGACTTCAACAACATCCTCACCGCCATCACGGGACACACCGGCCTGCTGCTGGGCGCGCTGCCCCCGGACACGCCGCTCCGGGCGGACGCGGAGGCGATCAAACAGGCCGCCGACCGGGCAGCCGGCCTGACCAACCAGCTCCTCGCCTTCAGCCGCAAGCAGGTCCGGGCTCCCCGGATCCTCGAGCTGCCCCAGGTGGTGCGGACCCTGGATCCGCTGCTGCGCCGGCTCATCGGCGAGCACATTTCCCTCACCACCCGGACCGTCGGCCCGCCGGCGCACGTCCGCGCCGACCCGAGCCAGCTGGACCAGGTGGTGCTGAACCTCGCCATCAACGCGCGCGATGCGATGCCCAAGGGCGGGGCGGTGCTCATCGAGACGGCGCTGGTCGATCTCGACGCGGCCCGCGGCCGCTACCTCGGCGGGCTGGTGCCAGGCCGGTATGGATTGTTGACGGTGTCCGACAATGGCCCTGGCATGGACGAGGAAACGCGCGCCAGAATCTTCGAACCGTTCTTCACCACGAAGGCGATGGGCCAGGGTACCGGGCTCGGGCTTTCGACAGTGTATGGCATCGTCCAGCAGAGCGGCGGTTACGTCCGGGTGTCCAGCGCCCCCGGCGCTGGAGCGAGCTTTCTCGTCTACCTTCCGCACGTCGACGCGCCGGTGGATCAGCCCGCCGCGCCGCCCTCCGTCACGGTGCCACCGCGCGGCCACGAAACGGTGCTCCTCGCGGAGGATGAGGACGCGGTGCGCCGGCTGGTCTCGAAGACCCTCCGCGCCCAAGGGTACCGGGTGCTCGATGCACCGGACGGCCCCGCGGCACTGGCGCTGGCGGCGGCGCATTCCGGCCCGGTGGACCTGCTGCTGACGGACGTGGTGATGCCGGGGATGAGCGGGCGGGAGTTGGCGGAGCGACTGGCGCAGGAGCGCCCCGGGACGCGGGTACTCTTCATGTCAGGCTATGCCGCGGACACCATGGACCGGCACGGCGTGACCGAAGGCGGCCAGTCTTTCCTGCCGAAGCCGTTCACACTGGACGAGCTCGCGCGGAAGCTCCGCGACGTGCTCGATCACAACTAGGCTGCCCGGGTCTCCGCCGGGTAGTAGCGATCACCCGCGTCCGCGAGCGCCACAAGCGGGGCGGCGGGCGCGAAGCGGGAACCGAATTCCACCTCCAGCGCGCGCAGGGTGCCGACGACCTGGGCCGCGCCGAGATCATCGATCATGCGGAGCGGCCCGCCCCGGAATGGCGGGAAGCCGATCCCGAAGATCGCCCCGATGTCCGCGTCGCGCGGACTCCGCACGACGCCCTCCCCCACCGCCATCGCCGCTTCGTTCAGCATCGCATAGATCAACCGCTGCTCGATGGTCTGCGGGCTCACCCGGTCGGTCGGGCGCAGGCCGAGAAGCTCGTACACCTTCTCGTCCACGCCGACCTTGTGGCCATCGTGGTACAGGTAGAATCCCCGCCCGTTCTTCCGGCCGAGCCGCTTGTCGGCGAGCATTCGCGCAATCGCGTCGGCCGGCCGAAGCCGCTCGCCGAACGCCTGGTGCATGACCGCTCCACCCTTCCCCGCGACGTCGAGCCCGACCTCATCCAGCAGGGCGATCGGCCCGACCGGGAATCCGAATGCGGTCATCGTCCGGTCGATCGCCTCGATCGGGGTGCCCTCCATCAGGAGATGACCGGCCTCGTTCAAGTAAGGCGCCAGGATCCGATTGACCCAGAATCCGGGCCGATCGGCCACGACGATGACCGTCTTGCCCAGCTTTCGCCCGAATTGCACCGCCGTGACGATCGCCTCGGGTGACGTCGCCTCCGACGGGATCACCTCGAGGAGCGGCATCCGGTCCACCGGACTGAAGAAGTGCATGCCCAGTATGCGGTCCGGATGGCGCGCTTCCGCCGCAATGTCCCCGATCGGAATCGTGGACGTGTTGGTGGCGATGATCGCTGCCGGCGGCAGGACGCCCTCGAGCTCCGCGATGACCTGGCGCTTGACGCCCATGTCTTCGAAGACCGCTTCGATGACGAGATCCGCGCTGCCGTATCCGGAGTAATCCCCGCCGCCCGACAGGAGGGCCACGAGGCGCTGGTGTTCGTGCCGCGTGATCCGGCGGCGGGCAAGCCGGCCGTCGAGAATCGAGGTCGCAGCCTTGAGTCCCTTCCCTACGCGGGGTAGCTCCGCGTCGCGCAGTCGCACCTCGACCTCGGCCTGCGCAACGGCGGTACCGGCGATGCCCGCGCCCATGAAGCCGGAACCCACCACGCCGACCCGCGAAACCTGCCGGGCGCGGGCGGTGCCGGGTGGCACGCCGTCATCCTTCTTGAGCGCGGTCGTCGCGAAGAAGATCTGCACCAGCTTCCGGGAGACGTCGGTCACGGCCAGTTGACCGAAGCGCCGGTGTTCCTCGACCAGGCCCGCCTCCGTCCCGTGCTCCAGTCCGGCCCGCACCGCGTCCAGCGCGGCGAGTGGGGCCGGATAGTGGCCGCCGGTTTTCTTGAGGACCGATTGCCTGGCCAGGCGGTATACGAGGCGCCGGCCGAGCGGGTTGCCGTCCAGCAGCCACCCGGCGAGTCCGCCCTTGCGCGGGCGCGCGGGAATGCCGTGCTCGGCCAGGCGCTCCGCCGCGGCGACCGCCACCTTGCGGAGGATGGCCGGAGGCACCAGCTCGTCCACTATTCCGAGCCGGAACGCTTTCGCGCTGCGCTCCGACTTGCCGGCGAGAATGATGTCGAGGGCCGCGCGCGCTCCGATCAGGCGCGGCAGCCGCTGACATCCGCCAGCGGCAGGCAGGATGCCGAGCTGGATCTCGGGCAGGCCCAGCTGGGTCTTCGGATGGTCCGTCGCGACGCGCCAGTGGCAGGCAAGCGCGAGCTCAAGGCCGCCCCCGAGGCACGCCCCGTGAATGGCGGCGACCACCGGTTTGGGGAAGGCGGCGACCCGATTGATCATCTGCTGCCCTTCCCGCGACAGCGCTTCCGCTTCCGCAAGGCTCCGGAGCGCCACGAACTCATCGATGTCGGCACCCGCGATGAAAGTGTCCGGCTTGCCGGAGATCAGCACGACGGCGCGGACCGCGGGATCGCCGGCCAGTCGCTGCAGCAGTGCCTCGAACTCCGTCTTGACCGCCTCATTCAGCTTGTTCACGGGCTCGCCGGGCAGGTCGAGCGTGACGACGGCGATGCCGTTCTCAGTGACGACGGAAAAGGCGCTCATGCTCGCTCCAGCACCATCGCGAAGCCCATCCCACCCTGGGCGCAGATGGAGATCAGGCCGAATTGGACGTCGCGTCGCCGCATCTCGTTGGCGAGCGTCGTGACGAGACGCGATCCCGTGGCGCCGAAGGGGTGGCCGATCGCGATCGACCCGCCCATGACGTTCGTGATGTCCCAGTTGACTTCGCCGACCGGCTCGGGAAGGCCGAGCCGCCGGGCCCAGTCGGGCGAGGCCCAGGCCTGAATGTTCGACAGGACCTGGGCTGCGAAGGCCTCGTGAATCTCGATCAGTCCGAGGTCGCTCCACGAGAGGCCGGCGCGTTCGAGGGCGCGGGGGACGGCGAAGGCCGGCCCCATCAGCAGCTGCCATCCGGGATCCACCGCCGCCACCGCATAGCTCCTGATACTCACGAGCGGAGTATGGCCGAGGGCGCGGGCCTTCTCCTCCGCCATGATGATCACCGCGGCCGCGCCATCGGTGAGCGGCGACGCGTTGCCGGCGGTGACCGAGCCGTAGCGGCGGTCGAACACCGGTCGCAGGCCGGCCAGGGCTTCCAGCGAGGTGTCCGCCCGGACGCCGTTGTCCGTGGTTGTCACCTCATCCATTCCCCGGCCGCCGAACCAGGGCACGATCTCCGCGGGAATCCGCCCGTCGGAGGTCGCTGCCGCCGCGCGCTGGTGACTCAGCAGGGCAACACGATCCTGCTCCTCCCGGCTGATTCCGTTCTCCTTCGCCATCTTCTCGGCCGACTGGCCCATCGACTCGCCGGTGGAGGGCTCGGCGATCGCCGGAGTGACCGGGACGAGGTCGCGCGGCCGGGTGCGCGCCAGCACCGCCAGGCGTCCCCCTAGGGACTTCGCGCGGCTGGCGTCGACGAGGATCTGGCTGAAGCGCCGGGAATGGAGAATAGGGATGTCGGAAAGGGATTCCGCCCCACCCGCGAGCACGACGTCGGCGCGGTTCAGGACGATCTGATCGGCCGCGTTCACGATCGCCTGCGCGCCGGAGGCGCACGCGCGGTTGAGCGTGTAGGCCGGGATGGTGCGGGGGAACTGCGGGAGGAGGCTCACCTCGCGGGCCAGGTTGGGCGCGAGCACCGACGGCACTACCTGTCCGAAGATGACCTCGTCCACTTCCGCGCCGGCCAACTCCGCCCGGTAGAGCAGCTCCTTCGCGGCGTGGCGCGCCAGCGCCATCGCGGAAACGTCCTTGAAGATGGTCCCGCTTCTGGCAAACGGCGTCCGCACTCCGGCCACGACGACGGGCCGCCGGCCGGCAGGGATCGTCAGCATGTTATCGTTCGGGCAAGGGTTCGCGGACACGCCGTTCGGCGACGATGCTCGCCACCGCGCGCCAGCGCTCGACATCGACCGGCTCCAGCACTTCGCGTCCGTGCACCACGCGCAACGGGTCGACGAGACGGGCCAGCTCACCCGGCGCGAGAAGGTGGTCGTCCCGGGATGGTCCCCAGCCGAGCTGCCGCTGGCTGACCAGGTACGTCTCCATCAGGAGCACACCGCCCGGCGCCACCAGCTCGAGCACCTGCGGCATCCGCGCGCGGTCAAGATAGTTGAACACCAGGACGGCATCAAAAGTCTCGAGCGCGGGCCACGGACCCTCGAGGTCCACCACGCGCCAGTCGATCGTCAGCCCGCGCGCCTCCGCCTGCTCCCGGCCGGTCTCCAGCGCCGCCCCGTCGCGGTCCACGGCGACGACCGACGCGCCCCGCGCCGCGGCCGCGAGCCCGTGCCGGCCTTCACCGCATGCGAAGTCGAGCACGCGGATGCCAGGGCGGATCAGATACTCGTGCCAGGTGAACCAGGTACTCGGCCGTGCGATCCGGCCGGCAGGAGCGATGGACACTAGGACCTCACCCTTCGTTCGCGCGTCGCTGGATAGGCTGGCGGCCACGCCGCACGACCTGCTCGTGATCGGCGGCGGGATCACCGGCGCCGGCATCGCGCGGGACGCGGCGATGCGGGGACTCTCCACCGTGCTGGTGGAGGCAGGCGACCTCGCGGCGGGCACCAGCTCGCGCTCGAGCCGTCTCATTCACGGCGGCCTGCGCTACCTCGAACAGGGCCGGCTGCGGCTGGTTCACGAAGCGAGTCGCGAACGCCGCGTCCTGCTCCGGATCGCCCCGCATCTGGTCCGGCCGCTGCCGTTTGTGTTTCCGGTCCACCACGGCGACCGGGTGCCGCTCTGGAAGCTCGCCGCCGGACTGTGGTTGTACGACCTGCTCGCCGCGTTCCGGAATGTGCGGCACCACCGCATCCTCGGCAAGCGCGCGCTGCTGCGCGAGGAACCGATGTTGCGCGAGCGCGGCCTGGTCGGCGGCGCACGCTACTTCGATGCCCAATGCGACGACGCGCGACTCACCCTGGCGACGGCCCGCGCGGCCATGACGTGCGGCGCCGCCGTGGCCACCTACATGCCGGTCCGCGCGCTCGAACGGGCCGGAGGCGAGGTGCGAGGCGCGACGGTGGAGGATCTCCTCACCGGCGAGCGGGGATCCATCCGCGCCTCCGTCGTGGTGAACGCCGCCGGGCCCTGGGCGGATGAGCTGCGCCGCCTGGAGGACCCGGCCGCACGAGCGCTCCTCCACCGCACCACCGGCTCCCACGCGCTGGTTCCACGCACCCGCCTGGGTCACCGCGCCGCGATCACCATGACGAGCCCCATCGACGGCCGGGTCATGTTCGTGCTGCCCTGGGGCGAGTTCTCCTACATCGGAACTACCGAGACCGAACTGACCGGGCCGCCGGAGGCGGCGGCCGCCTCGCAGGCGGACGTGCTTTATCTCCTCCGTTCGGCGAACGCCTGTTTTCCCCACGCCCACCTCACCGAGGACGATGTGCTCGCCACCTGGACCGGGGTCCGGGCACTGGTGGCAAGCGATGGGGCCACCCCCGCCTCGAACATCACGCGGGAGCACGTCATCGAGCGGGGACCGGCGGGGATGTTCACCATCGCCGGGGGCAAGCTCACAACCTACCGCGCGATGGCCGCCGAGATGGTTGACCTCGTCGAGGCCGAACTGGCGCGCCGCGAGCGGCGCCCGCGTACTCCCGCCCCGCCCACCGACAGTGTCCCGCTCCCCGGTGGCGAGGCAGGCGACCTCTCGCCGCTCCGGCAGGCCGCGCTCGACCTCGGTCTCGCGGCCGGGACCGCGGATCACCTGCTCCGGCATTATGGCACCGAGACAGCTGCGATCTGCAACCTCGTCGCGACCGATCGATCGCTGCTCGCGCCGCTGGACCCAGCCCACCCGGCAATCGAGGCGGAAGTGCTCCATCACGTCCGCCGGGAACTGGCCGTGCGCGTGGAAGACGTGATGCTTCGCCGGATTCATCTCGGATACGAGACGCCTGATCGAGGGGCTGCCGCCGTGGAGCGTGTGGCGGCACTGATGGGCCGGGAGTTGGGTTGGGAGGCGGGCCGGTGCGGAGAGGAAGTGGCCCGGTGGCGCAACCGGAGCGATGTCAGGACGCCCGGCTGGTCCAGTTCGCGACCTGCAGGAGCCGATGCTCCACTTCTTCCAGGGCCACCGGCTTGAGCAGGACGCGATCGGGCGACACCGCATGATCCCCGCGCTCGGTGAGGTGTGAGACATCGCCGGAGAGGAACACCACGCGGTCGGCCAGCTCCGGGCGCGTGGTCTGCAGCACCGCGTGCATCGCCAGACCGTCCATCCGCGGCATCCGCAGGTCCGCCAGGATGGCGTGCACGTCCCCCTGCGCTTCGTCCAGGCGGGAGAGCGCCTCGACCCCGTCTCCCGCCTCCAGGACCCGCGCGCCCCGGCGCGTCAGGAACCGCACCACGGGGCGGCGCAGTGCCTCTTCGTCGTCCACCACGAGCACCTGAATGCCGCGGAGCGGCATCACGCCGCGCCGTTCGGGCAGTTCCCGCAGCTTCTCGACCGCCGGCACCGTGCCTGAGGGCCGGAGCTGGATCAGGAAGCGTGCGCCGCCTGCGGCGGGGGTGGACGCCGTGATCTCGCCGCCCGCGTCGCGCACGATCTGGCGCGAGATGTAGAGACCGAGGCCCGTTCCCTGGCGCCCCTTCGTGGTGACGAAGGGGCGGAACAGGCGGCGGCGCAGGGGCGCCGGGATTCCGGGGCCATTGTCCTCGAGGGCGAGATGGACGCCCTCGGCGTCCTGCCACGTGCTGAGGTCCAGGCGGCGTGGCGGGCTCACCTGGCGTACGGCGTGGACCGCGTTGCTCAACAGATTCACCAGCACCTGCTCGAGACGGGCCGGATCACCGTAGACGGTCGGAATCGTCGGGTCGAGCCGCGTCTCGAGCGTGATTTCCGCCACGCCGAACTGGTAGGAAACCAGGTCGATCGCCTCGCGAATGACCTGGTTCAGGTTGGCGGTGTTGCCGCGCGGCTCCCCGCCGCTCCCGGCGAACCGGAGGAGGCCCGACAGCAGCTTGCCCGCGCGCCGCGCCTGGCGCAGCACCTGCAGCAGGTCCTGGCGATACTCCGCTGGCAGGTGCTCGTCGTCGAGCCGATGCTGGGCGACCGCCGAGATCGCCATCAGCGGATTATTCACCTCGTGCGCGACTCCCGCGATCAGCTCACCCGCCGCCGCGAACCGGCCCTGTTCCTCGGCGCGTTCCCGCAGGACCGATGTCATCTGGTTGAAGTGCTCGGCGAGCCGCCCGATCTCGTCCGGATGGTGCACCGGTACCGCCACGTGCAGGTCGCCCTCGGCGACGCGGGCGAGTCCCGCCTCCAGCTGTTCGAGCGGGGTGCCGAGCCGGCGCCGGGCGATGAGCATCACGAGCGGGAGGAAGATCAGCCCCACCAGCAGCCACCAGAGGGCCGCGCCGAGCGCCTGGGCGGAGGCCCGCGCCAGCTCGCTTTCCCGTCCGACGAGGTCTTCCAATCCCCGCCGCTGTGCCTCGGCCAGGTAGCGATCGGTCTCGCCGCTCAGCGCCTCGGCCGCCAGCATCCGGGCGCGGCTCTCCTCATAGCGGCCGAGCTCGAGCAGGCTGATCACCTCGAGCACCCCGGATTCCAGGCGCGAAATCGCCTCGTCGGCCCGGGCAATCGGCGCGCGCATCGCCTCCGGAAGGCCGAGATAAACCGGGGCTGTCGTCGGGTCGGAGACTTCCGCGATCTGCTGCCGGAGGCGCGACAGCGCGGCGGGGTAGCCCGGCGGCCCGAGGTCGACCAGGCCTTTCAAGTCGCGCATGGCGGCGTCGAGGCGCTGGGAGCGCTCGGTGAGGACGCCGAAGATCCGGAGGACCGGCTGCGTGTCGCTGCGGAGCACGATCGCGGCCGGATGCATCCGGAAGGCCAGGAACAGGGAAAGAAACAGCACATACACCCCGACTCCGCTCACCAGCAGGAGCAGGAGCGTCCGGAGGCTCAGCGAGCGGCGCCTGACGCGCCCGGAGCCCGAGGGAGCCGTCATGGCAGCGGACGGTCCGCGGCAACGGTGGAATCACCGCGCAGCCGCACCATCCGGAGTCGGTGGCGCCGGGTTGGAGCGAAGCTGATCTCTCCCGTGACTCCCCGATACGCGGGGTGGCCGGTACCGAGGGAAGCCAGCCAATCTCGAATCCGCCGGCGATCGGAC
>DASTCF010000072.1:0-5329 GCA_035711365.1 Gemmatimonadales bacterium | reverse complement strand
GCCAAGCTCATGACGGAGCGCCCCACCCGGCTCCGCACGGTGCGGGATACGGTGCCGGAGGGCATCGACAACGCGGTCGCCAAGGCCCTCAGCAAGGTGCCGGCCGACCGTTTCGCGGGAGCAGCCGCGTTCACGGCGGCGCTCACCGCGGGGAGTCGCGCACCGGAGGCATCCACCCGCCGCGGGATCCCGACGAGTTGGATGGTCGGCGCCGGCGCGTTTCTCGTCCTGACGGCCGCGTTCGTTCTGCGAGGTCGCGGCTCCGCGCCAACGCCGTCCCCGTTCGCGGCGGCAGTGCCGGTGCAGCTTACCACGTCGGGGGAGGCATTCGAGCCGCTGATGTCGCCCGACGGCTCGCTGGTCGCATACAGCGAGCGGAAGTGTGAGTCGGCGCGGGTCTGTCGCGGCGAGCTGGTCGTGCGCGAAGTGACCGGCGAGGGCGTCAGCACGATTCATTCGGAGCCCGGCATCGCCGCCGTATCGGTGGCATGGAGTCCCGATTCGCGGTACATCGTCGTTTCGACCTGGGATCTGGAAAGCAACCGGGGGCTCGGCACCTCGGTCCTGCCGCAGCGCGGGGGCACACCTCGGCGCCTCATCCCCGAGAGCTTCGTGACCGGCGGGTTCGTCGCCCCAGACACGATCGTCCTGGCGCCGTTCGAGGGTGAGTCGCATTGGCTCCGCCGGATCGTGGTCTCGACCGGCCAGGTCGTGGACAGCGTGCTCCTTCCAGTGGGCACCTACCTGGACAGACTGGAGCCTTCGAGCGATGGGAGGCGCCTGCTCGCGTCGCATTACCAGGCGGGTGACGACGAGGGGCAGGTCGCCGTGCTGGACCGGAAGGGAGCGGTGCTCGACACCCTCCGCGTTGACGCGATCGCGCGCTGGGCCGGCCGGCCCGGGGAGTTGATTCTCAACCGCTGGGTGAGCGCCGGCGGGCGTCAATTCATCCGGCGGCGGCTCGATGCGCGAGGGCGGTTCCTCCCGGCATCCGACACACTGCGCGCGGTCCCGGAGGATGGGGTGATCGGCGGCATCAGTCCCGATGGCGCCGCGCTGGTGTATGGAGCCGAGCGACTCGGCGAGACCGTGATCTGGACTGCCGTCCGCCCCGGCGCAAGTGGGCCATTCGCCCGGGGACGGCGCATCGGGACATCCACCGGACGGCTCATCGCGCGGATTTCGCCCGGCGGGCGGTGGCTCCTGCTGAGCGAGCAGATGGGCACGCCCGCAGGTCTTCGGATCCGGCTCACCGTGGAGCCGTTCGAGGGCGGCATGCGCCAGGTGATCGAGCCCTCGGCGCCACAGCGCAACGACTTCGCCTTCGCCCCTGCCGACGACAGCATCGCCGTGTTCACCAGCCCGACACCCGGGCAGTTCGATCTGAACGTCTACCCCCTGCCCTCCGGAAGGCCGGTGCGCCGCGGGACCTTCCGCGGGGCCGTGAACGACGCCGAGTGGCTGAGCGACGGGCGCCTGACGTTGATCGGCGACGACCGCCGGCACATTGAAGTGGTCGAACGCGACGGATCGGTGACCCAGGTTGCCCTTCCGGATTCGATCGGGCTCGTGGACCAGTCCGGGAGGTCGCCGTCGATTCCGGCCCTCGCGCTGAACAGCCGGAACAACAGCGGGGACCGGGAGGAATCGCTGCTCAGCTGGCTCGATCTGCGCTCCGGCCAGCTGACGCTCATCACCCGAACCACTGCCCATCGCATTCAGGGCGGCCTTTGGTGGACCCGTGACGGCTGGGTCCACACGCCGGTGTGGGATCCGCGCGACCGGACGCCACACCTCCACCGGGCTCCGGTTTCCGGTGGCGAGCTCGAGGAGGAGCCTCCGCTCGATTTCGAGAGCGATGGACAGGTGACGTCCCTGTCGCACGATGGACGCCGGGCGGTGGTCGAGGCCCAGAGCTCGACCAGCGATGTGTGGGTGCTTCGCGCGGCGGCAGCAAAGTGACGGACGCCCTCGGCCGCCTCAGCACCGCCCTCGCCGGCCGCTATCAGGTCGAGCGGGAAATCGGCCGCGGCGGGATGGCCACGGTCTACGTGGCCCAGGACCTCAAGCACGACCGGCGGGTGGCCCTCAAGGTGCTCCACCCTCACCTCGCCTCCACCCTCGGCCCCGAGCGCTTCCTCCGCGAGATCCAGATCGCCGCCCGGCTCCAGCACCCGCATATCCTGCCGCTGTTCGATTCCGGTGAGGCGGACACACTGCTGTACTACGTGATGCCATTCGTGGATGGCCAGTCCCTGCGGGACCGTCTCAACCAGGTGCGGCAGATTCCGATCGACGAGGCGGTCAAGATCGCGCGCGACGTGGCGGCCGCGCTCGACTACGCGCATCGCCACGGCGTGGTGCACCGCGATATCAAGCCCGAGAACGTGATGCTCAGCGAGGGCGAGGCGATCGTCACCGACTTCGGGATCGCGAAGGCGGTAAGCGCTGCCGGTGGAGAGAGCCTCACGCAGGTGGGCCTCGCGGTGGGCACCCCCGCCTACATGAGCCCGGAGCAGGCCGCCGGCGAGGGGGAGCCCGACGGGCGGAGCGACGTCTACAGCCTCGGTTGCGTGCTGTATGAAATGCTCGCAGGATCGGCGCCCTTCACCGGAAGCTCGGTCCAGGCCCTGATCACCAAGCGGTTCACCGAACCGCCGCCCGCCGTGCGGGCGATCCGGAAGGAAGTGACCGCCGAGCTGGAACAGGTGGTGACCCGGGCGCTCGCCCGGGATCCCGCCGAGCGGTTCGCCACCGCGTCCCAGGTAGTGCAGGCGCTGGGATCGCCCAAGGTCGTCACTCCGCCGAACGCGACCCCGCTGACCACGCCGGTAGTGGCGCAGAAGCAATCCATTGCGGTGCTCTCCTTCACCGACATGAGCCCCCAGAAGGACCAGGACTACTTCTGCGAGGGTATCGCCGAGGAGATCATCAACGCCCTGAGTCGCATCGACGCGCTTCATGTCGCGTCCCGGACCTCCACCTTCGCCTTCAAGGGGAAGAGCGAGGACATGGGCGAGATCGGCAAGAAGCTCAAGGTGGCGACCGTACTGGAGGGGAGCGTTCGAAAAGCCGGCAACAGGCTCCGGGTCTCCGCTCAGTTGGTGAGTGTGTCGAACGGCTACCAGCTCTGGTCGGAGCGCTACGACCGGGAGCTGGAGGACGTCTTCGCGATCCAGGACGAGATCGCGGGCAGCATCGTGAAGGCGCTCCGGGTGGTGCTGAGCGACAAGGAGAAGCGCGCGATCGAGAAGGCGCCCACCGCGAACGTGCAGGCCTATGACTTCTACCTCCGGGGCCGCCAATACTTCCACCAGTGGCGCAAGAAGGGCGTCGAGTACGCCCGCCGGATGTTCGAGCGGGCGATGGAGATCGACCCCGACTACGCCCTGGCTCACGCGGGTGCGGCGGACTGTTGTTCGTCGCTGTTCACGTGGTGGGATGCGAGCCGGTCCAATCTCGAGGGCGCAGACACCTACAGTCGGAGGGCGCTCGAGCTGGACCCCGAGCTGGCCGAGGGACACGCGGCGCGGGGACTCGCCCTGACGCTTCGGAAAGAGTATGACGAAGCCGAGGCGGAGTTCCGGGCCGCCATGCGGCTCGACCCCAAGCTGTTCGAGGCCCGCTTTTACTTCGCCCGCGCCTGCCTGGCCCAGGGGAAGTACCAGGAGGCCGCCGCACTGTTCGAGCAGTCGTCCGAGCTCCGTCCCGAGGACTATCAGTCACCCATCCTCGTCGCGGAAGTGTACCAGGCGCTCGGACGGCCCGCCGATGCGGAAGCCGCGAACCGGCGCGGGGTTCAGCTCGCTGAGGAGCGGCTGACCCTCAATCCGGACGAATCCCGCGCCTTGGTGCTCGGCGCGGTGGCGCACTGCAGGCTCGGCAACAAGGCGAGGGGGCTGGACCTGCTCGACCAGGCGACCGTGCTCGATCCTGACGATTCCGGCGTGCTGTACAACGTGGCCTGCGGGTACGCGACGGCCGGACAGCCGGAGGAGGCCATCACCTGCCTGGAGAATGCGATCCGGAACGGGTTCGGGCACTGGGAGTGGTTGCACCACGATTCCGATCTCGAGTCGCTCCGCGGGCATCCTCGCTTTCAAGCCCTGCTCGCCCGTGAGTAATCGGAGGAATATTGGTGGCTGATCCTGCCCGCCTCTCGGCCGCCCTGGCGGACCGCTATCGTATCGAGCACGAGCTGGGCCAGGGTGGCATGGCGACCGTCTACCTCGCCGAGGATCTCAAGCACAAGCGCAAGGTGGCGCTCAAGGTCCTGAAGCCGGAGCTGGCCGCGGTGCTCGGCGGGGAGCGGTTCGTCCAGGAAATCACTACCACGGCGGCGCTGCAGCATCCACATATCCTGCCGCTTTTCGACTCCGGCACCGCCGACGGCTTCCTTTACTATGTCATGCCGTTCATCGACGGCGAGACCCTCCGAAGCAAGCTCAACCGCGAGACCCAGCTCGGCATCGACGAGGCGGTCAAGATTGCGACTGCCGTCGCCGACGCCCTCGATTACGCCCACCGCCACGGCGTGATCCACCGGGACATCAAGCCCGAAAACATTCTGCTGCACGATGGCCGGCCGATGGTGGCCGATTTCGGCATCGCGCTGGCACTCTCCGCCGCGGCAGGCGGCCGGATGACCGAGACCGGCCTCTCGCTCGGCACCCCACACTACATGAGTCCCGAGCAGGCGACGGCGGAGAAGGAGATTACCGCCCGGTCCGACGTCTACTCACTCGGCAGCGTGCTCTACGAGATGCTGACGGGGAATCCGCCGCACACCGGCGCCTCGGCCCAGCAGATCATCATGAAGATCGTGACGGAGGAGGCGGCACCGGTCACCAACGTCCGGAAATCGGTGCCACCCAACGTGGCGGCAGCGGTGGCCAAGTCCCTCGAGAAGCTGCCGGCCGACCGGTTCGAGAGCGCGAAGGCGTTCGCGGATGCGTTGACGAACACCGGCTTCACCGTCGTCGGCGCCAGGACCGCGTTGGGTTCCACCGTTTCCTCCGGAGTCCCACGACGTGCCTTGGTTGGCCTCGCGGGTCTGGCGGCAGTGGCGCTCGCGCTGGCGCTGTGGGGATGGCTCCGTCCCGGACCGACCACCCTCCCCAGCCGTCAGCGCGTCCTGCTTTGGAACAAGGAGTTCCCCGACTTTCTCATCCCCAGCTCTCTCCGGGTTGAGTCCCGGGTTGCGATCGCGCCGGACGCTTCGAGTATCGTGTTCGCCGACTCGGCCGGCGATGACACTCAGCTCTTCCTCAAGCGGCGCAACGAGATCCGGGCCACGCCGATCGCTGGAACGGAGGGCGGCACCAGCCCA
>DASTCF010000071.1:0-10004 GCA_035711365.1 Gemmatimonadales bacterium | reverse complement strand
GCCGACGGCGGACAGCGATGGTTCCACCTGTATCCCGGCGAGAAGGTGGGCTACCGCGACATCCTGCATTGGACCGGGCCCCTGCAGAACTGGAACTTCATGTGCGCGGAGTGCCACTCGACCGACCTCCGCAAGAACTACCGGCCCGACAGCGGGACGTATCACACCACCTGGTCGGAGATCAGCGTGTCCTGCGAGGCGTGTCACGGGCCCGGATCTCGGCACGCTGTGGAGCGCCGTGAGGAGCGAACGCCCACCGCGAACTCGGGCTTCGACGTGGCGCTGCCGCGGGCGGCGGCGGGCACCTGGCGCTTCACCGAAGGGGAGCCGATTGCGCGCCGCACCACTCCGCTCCCCGGCCGCTCCGAAGTGGAGATCTGTGGCCGCTGCCATGCACGCCGGTCGGCCGAGTGGGGCGACTATCGCTACGGCGCGCCGCTGGCGCAGACCCATCGGGTGGCGCTGCTCGATGAGGGGCTGTACCACGCCGACGGACAGATTCTCGACGAGGTCTATGAGTACGGCTCATTCCGCCAGAGCCGGATGTACGCGGCGGGGGTCACCTGTTCCGACTGTCATGAGCCGCACAGCGGACGACTCCGCGCGGAAGGCAACGCGGTCTGTGCCCAGTGCCACCTGCCATCACGGTATGACGCGCCGGCCCACACCTTCCACGCCGCAGGTGAGGGCACTCGATGCGTGTCGTGTCATATGGCGGAGCGGATCTACATGGTGGTGGACGGGCGCCGCGACCACAGCTTCCGCGTGCCCCGACCCGATTTGTCCGTGCGCCTCGGCACCCCCAACGCGTGCACCGACTGCCACGACGGCAAGAGTGCGCAGTGGGCGGACGAGTGGGTGGGGAAGTGGTACGGCGCGGGCCGGCGGACCGGGTGGCACTACGCGGATGCGATCGCCGCGGGACGGCAGCATGCCCGTGGGTCCGAGGATGCCCTGATGCGCGCGGCCTTCGATACCTCGGTGCCGGCCATTGCGCGGGCCACGGCGCTGAGCCTGTTGCCGTCGAATTCTGGCCCGCGCACACTCGAAGGGATCGAGCGCGCATCCCGCGATCCTGACGAATTGGTGCGCCGGGCCGCGGCCGAGGCGCTGCAGAGCGTAGATCCCGCCTCTCGGATGCGCATCGGCCGGCCGCTGCTCGACGATTCGATCCGTACGGTGCGCCTCCCGGCGGTCAGCGCGCTCGCGGCGGTGCCGGCGTCACAGTGGGAGGCCAAGGACCGTGCGAGATTCGAGCAAGTGGCCGAGGAATACCGGCTCAGTCAGCGCGTGAACGCCGACCGGCCGGAGTCGTGGCTCAACCTCGGCGCATTCGAGTCGCGGCTCGGGCGGGCCGCGGGGGCGGAGTTGGCGTATCGGGCCGCCATCCGGCTCGCCCCGCGGTTTGCGGCCGGCTATGTCGCACTGGCGCAATTGTATGCGGACGGAGGGCGGGAGGCGAACGGGGAGCGTGTGCTCCGGGAGGGACTGGCCGCGGAGCCCGGGGCGGCAGACCTGCACCACGCGCTCGGGCTCTCGCTGGTGCGGCAGAAGCGGGTAGCGGAGGCGCTGGCGCCTCTTGGTGCCGCCGCGCGGCTCGACACCGCCTCGGCGCGGTTCTGCTATGTCTATGCGGTGGCCCTGTTCGATCGGGGCGAGCAGCGCGAGGCGATGGCCGTCCTCGCCGCCGGCGAGGCTCGCCATCCGACAGATCGAGACATCCTCCAGGCGTTGACGAGCTTCAGCCTGCAGACCGCCGATCTGGCCGCCGCCCGCCGCTGGGCCGAACAGCTGGTAGAGGTGGCGCCCGATGATCCAGGCGCCCGGCAGCAGCTGGAGCAGATCGCCCGGATGCGGGTGCTGCAGCGGCCGTGAACTCAGGTCTTGCCGGTGGAGTCCTTGCGCGTCGAAATCCCGAACGGCAGGTACGACGGGCACCACCCGATGAAGCTGGTCACGAGGAACGCCAGCGCGACAATCCCGAGGACGATCGCCAGGGTGCCACTGATGCGACCGGTGGCGTAGAGCACGACGATGACCAGGGCGACGATCGCGCGGATGAGCCGGTCCGTGTTGCTCATGTTCTTGGCGAGCGCCATCGGTTCCTCCCTCGAATGGGTAACGACCAGGGGGATCAGGCGAACAGCCGCTTCAGGACGACGACCACGACCCAAATGAGGCCGAAGAAGACGATACACGCCAGGACCAGTTTCGCCAACTTGACTGTCATCTAGCCCTCCCCTTGCCCGCTGCATGCCACCAGCCGGACGTCCGCCGACGCGGGAGTCCCGTGATGCCCGTACACGAAGCGGGTCACGCCCAGCCCGGGTTGCCACTCGGCAATGCGATGATCCGGCAGCGATCGGTACGCGAGCTCGTAGCGCGGACCGGCCGGGCGCGGACACGAGTCGGGAATCGTGATGGGCGCCTCCGGCGTCCCGACGAGCCATCCATACATGACATCCTCCCGCGGCGCCACTTGCCCGAGGACCTGTCCCTCACGTAATGGCAGGGCGAGCCACAGCTCGGCCCCCGAAGCCAGGGAATCGCTCCATTGAGCATAAGCCCATTCGGCGGCGGGATCGTCGGCGAAGGTGGCCAGGCGAAGCTCGGCCCCGTAGCAGGCCAGGATCGAGAGGCGGGGGACCGTGCCGGGTTGGTACCAGGCGAGATCCTGCACGAATCCGCGAATCAGCCCGATGCGCCCACCGGGGACATCGCGGACGCGCACGACCGCCATTTCCCACTCAACCGGTCCCGAATCCGGCCCGCTCGCGCCCGGACCGGCCCACAGGGCCTGCCCGGAATAGCCCCAGCTCCGTCCCGCCTCGAACGGGAAGATGGCGGCGCAGGTGTCGGGGACTTGTGCCGCGAGAAAGGCGGCGAGGAAGAACGGCGTCACGCCGCCTCAGCGACAGCGCCGGGGTGCGGCTGCAACCGCTGCGGTCATTGCTCCTGATCCCAATGAAACCGGTGCAGTAAGCGGTGAATGAGGGGAGCCAGGATGATGCCGGCCACCACGATGAACACCAGGCCGGCGTAGAGGGCGTAGAACCCGGCAAATAGTTTCCCGCCGTCGGTCTGGGGGCTCTCGATCGGGCCCATGCCGCCCATCAGCATGGCGGCGTTCAGGAATGCATCCCGCCAGCTGAGCCCCTCGTACCAGGCATAGCCCGCCATCCCGAGCAAGAGCGACCCGATGATGAGGACTGCCGCCGCCAGAAAGTGGAGGAAGAGCCGGCGGACGAACAACTTCCGCGCGAGTGGGCGGTGGGTCCGGTGCTCGTACACGGCGCGCTACGGCACCAGCGGCGCTCTGGGCTCCAGCCGCGCGGACCAGAGGCCGCTGTTGAAATCGGTGAACAGGACGTGGCCCTTCCACGGCATCGCATTCATCACGAACGAGGCGTTCGCCGTGTACCCCGCCGGGTCGAACGGCTTGTAGACCGCGATCTCACGGCGCTGTTCCGCGAGGTTTCCCACGAGTTCGCCCGAGACATCGACCACCCGGAGGCCGCCGTCGTAATACGCCTGGTACATCACGTCGTCCTCGACGATGATGTCGTGCGATCCGAATTCCTCCTGGTGGTACTTCGCGATGTCCTTCGGGTGCTCCGGATCGGTGAAGTCGATGATGTGCGTGTACCCGGCCGAGGTCTGCGGCACCCCGCCCTTCTGATTGATGTTCTGCAGGTAATTGGTGCCCTCCCACACCCGGCCCTGGCGACTCATGATCTCGTCACCCAGAAACAGGTAGACCTTCCCGGTCGCCTGCTGGACGTAGGGGTAGATCTCGTGCGTGGCACCGCTCGTCGTGGGGAAGGTGCCGATCAGCTTCGGCTGCTCGATGGTGCCACCCCACTTGCCGTTCCCGACGTCCACGGCGACCACGCCGGTGCCCCACTCGGACGAGTACGCGATGCCGTTCCGGACCCAGACATCGTGCACCCGGCTGTTCGGGTGATCGTACTCGCTGACGTACTTGGGATGGGCAAGGTCGCGCACGTCGACGATCACGTACTTGTCGCCACCCGAGATGGCGAACAGGTAGTCGTTCGTCGCGAACATGTTGTGGACGCCGCCGGTCAGCTCCTGGTCGAACGTGGCCGTCACGACGGGATGTGCCGGCGTCGCGAGGTCGAGCAGCACAACGCCGTTCACCCTGTTGGACGCGCCCTCGCGCGAGAGCACGCCGTAGCGGCCGTCGGGCGAGACGGTGACGTCGTTGATGACCCGGGCGTCCACCTTGATCGAGTCGGTAGGCACGATGTTCGCGAGGTCGGTGATGTCCATGACGTACGCCCAGCCGTCCCCGCCCCAGGTGCCCACAAGCGCGTAATCCCTGCCGTCCTTCCCGGTCCAGGGCCAGAAATCCGAGGTATGGACGTGGGTAATGGAGCCGCGCCCAGTCACGCTGATCCGCCGCCGGACGTCCCGGGGGCGCACGTCGATCACCTTTCGCGCCGTGGCCGTGCCGGCCGACGCGAGCAGCGTGTAGCGTCCCGGCACCTCGGCCGCGAACAGCCCGCGATCGATGACGCCCGTGGCGCCCGGCGCCGCTATGGTGTCGTCCGGCACGTAGGTGTAGCTCCAGAGGATCGGCACGTCGGCCACCGGCTGGCCATTGGACCGCTTCGCGGCGGCCGCGAGGTGGAGCACGTCGCCGGTCCGGATCGCGGCATCCGGGATGTCGATCGAGAGGCCGCGCACCGGGTTTGCCACCACCGAGTGCCTGAGCCCGGCCGACACGCCCTCGGCCTCCGCCGAGATGGTCACCGGCCCCGGCTTGTGCGCCGTGACGTAGCCGAAGCGGTCCACGCTCGCCACCGATTCGTCCGAGCTCCGCCACCGCCACGCGACCTCGGTGCCGGGCCGCCCGGTTCCGTCGGCGTGCACGGCACGGGCCCGGTGAGCCAGGGTGACCGCGGTGTAGAGCCGGCCCGGATCGGCGGTGATCTCGACCTTCTCGATCGCGGGCCAGGTCACCGTGACGGGAACCGTGACCCTGACTGCCTGCACGGTGGAGTCGGGCGGAATGCTGCTGACCACGATTTCATACTTGCCGGCCCGGAGCCCCTTGACGCCATTGTCGGTCAGCGAGAGCCCCGAGCGCGCCCCGCTCACCCGGAGGGGAGGATCCAGCACGACGCCGCCCTGCGGGTTGTAGGCCGTGACCTTCACGGGCACGGTCTGCCCGGCCTGCAGCGTGATGCTCGCGGGCTCGATCGTGATCCGGGAGACCACGGGCCGCGGCGCCGGCGTCTGCTGCGCGACAAGCACGGCCGGCATCGTCCAGAGGCCCAGCAGCAGCGCGGCGGCCCTGCCGAAGCGGGCCGGGTGCGTTACGTTCATGGAAGATTCCTCTCGGGTGATCCCGGATAATGACCGCCGCTCACGCCTGTCGCAAGCACCGTGCGCGCGCCGGCGCCGCGCTGTTGGCACTCCTCCACGGCGGATGTGCCGCCGCTCCGCAGCCGCCGGCCGCCCCGCCGCGTCCGGCCGCCACCTACTGGGTGTACGTGGGCGCCGAATCGGCGGACCTCGTGCATCGCATCCGGTTCGGCGCGGACGGGGCGGTGGTGGAGAAGACCTTCCCCGTGGGCGAATCGGCGGTGGAGCTCGAGGGACCGCACGGGCTGCAGATCTCCCGCGACGGGCAGTGGCTCCACCTGACCACGGGCCACGGTTCGCCGGACGGCAAGTACTGGCGCTATGCGCTTGGGCCCGACACCCTGGCCGGTCCCGGCATCTTCCTCGGGTTCTTCCCGGCGTCACTCGACGTCACGCCCGACGGCCTCTACGCGTTCGTCGTGAACTTCAATCTGCACGGGAAGATGACGCCGTCCTCCGTGTCGGTCGTCTATACGCCGACCAGCACCGAAGTTGCGCGCACCGTCACCTGCACCATGCCGCATGGCAGCCGCCTCGCCCCCGACGGGCTTCACCACTATTCGGCATGCATGATGGACGACCAGCTGGTCGAGATCGACGCGCGGACGTTCCGGGTCTCGCGGCGCTTCGGCCTCGCGAAGGGGAAGGAGGGGCCGATTCCCGCCGAAGCCGTCGATACCATGCACGCGTCGCATCAGCCCGGCCAGCCGATGCCCCCGGCGAGCTGCTCTCCAACCTGGGCGCAACCGTCCGCCGACGGGCGGACGATTTACGTGGCCTGCAACAAGCTGGATGAGATCGTCGCCATCGACCGGACGTCATGGACGATCGTCCGGCGATTCAAGACCGGCCGCGGGCCCTACAATCTCGCGGTGACGCCGGATGGACGCCTGCTCATCGCGACGCTCAAGCAGGGGGGAAGCGTGCAGGTGTTTGACTTGTCGTCGGGGGCGAGTGTGCTGGAGATGAAGAGCTCGACGACGGTGACCCACGGTGTCGCGATCAGCCCCGACTCGCGCTACGCCTTCGTGAGCAGTGAGGGGAAGGGGGCGGAGCCGGGAAAGGTCGATGTCTACGACCTCAGGGCGCTCAGCCGTGTGGCATCGGCGGACGTCGGGCAGCAGGCGGGCGGCATAGCATTCTGGAGGATGGCGATGCCCGCGTCCCGCTAGGGCTGGGTCAGCCCGAGCCAGCCGGCCGCCTGCTCCAATGTGCGAAACGCCTGGACCTTCGTGAAGTGATCCTCCGCATACACCTCGAACATTCGCGACATCCCGTACATCGCCTCGCGCGAGGCCGCCACCGCGCACCGGCCGAACTCGATGGCCGGCCGGATGTGCGCGATTTGGGAAGTGACGATCCGGAGCTCGTCGCTCGTTGGGACGGAATCGATCTGGGTAAGATCGAGGAGTACGTCGAGCCCGTGGCTGCGATTCGGGTCCTGCATCAGGACCGCGAAATGGTCCAGGACTTCCTGGAGCGTCACCATCCCCGTGCACGTCGTGTGGATGAGGTTCCGCGACGCATCAATGCGATAGGTGACGGGCATGCGAGCTCCTCGCCGGACCTGGAGAGCCTAGTCCCGCAGGAAGAACTCGACCGTACTCACGACCCGGACAGTCTTCACGATCTGGCCGGCCTGGTCGACCCCTGGCACCTGGTCCCGCGGCAGGATCTCGAAGACACCCTGGCTTGCCCGCCGGATGCCGCCGAGTGTCGTCCGCGAGTCGTGCGCGAACTGCTCGGCGGACTCCCGGGCCCTGGCGGTGGCCTCGGCGATCATCGCCGGCTTGAGCGAATTGAGCCCCGAGAAGACGAACGTGGGCCCGCCGGACCCGTATTCGCCGCCTGACGAGAGCACCACGCCCGCGTTCACGAGTTCCCCCACCTCCTGGCTCGCACGCAGGATCTTCTCGGGATCATCCGACCGCACCATCACCACCTGGCGTATCACGTAGCGGTTCGCCGCGGTGCCCGCCTCCCGGTATTCGTTGGCGTATGCATCGGCCACCGAGAACCCCTGAAGGTCGATCTTCGTGGTATCGACCTGGTGGCGGGCGAGGAAGCCGCGGACCTGGGTGATCTGGGTGCGCAGGCGGGCATGCGCCTGCGGGAGGTCGTTGTCCGCCACGACGATGCGGAGCGGCCAAAAGGCGAGGTCCGCCCGCGCCTCCCGCTCGGAAATCCCCTTGACCGTCACGAAGCGATCACTGCTGCGGCTACGCGCGAAGCCGTTTCCCGCGAGCCAGCCGCCGGCGGCACCGCCGAGTCCGAGAAGAAGCGCGGCGATCACGAGTGGTTCGAACGTGGGAATGCGCATCGGGGCCTCTAGGACGGCGGGTCAGCGGGTCCGACCTTCAAACTGTCGCCCGCCGTGTCAACCGGCAACCGGCACGGTGGCCCGCAATCGGGACAGCGCATACACCAGCAGGGCGGCGCTGGCGATGGCGACTGGAAGCGCGGCCAGGGTCCCCTCCGTCGGTTCGAGGCCGGCGCGGTTCTCTCCGGCGGCCGCGAACGCACTGCCGATCACCGCGGTCGCGTTGTTCAGCGCGTGAATGCCGACCGCGGACCAGAGCGATCGGGTGATGAGCACCACCGCACCGGCGACGAGGCCGATCGTGAACTCGCTGGCGAATCCGGCCCAGTTGAAGTGCACAATCGCGAACAGCAGGGCGCTCACCAGCACGGCAAGACGGGCACCGATCAGCGGGCTCAGTGCCGGCAGGATGCGGCCCCGGAAGATGTACTCCTCCACGAACGGACCGCCGACGGCAAAGAGAAAGACGGTGGTAACCGAGGGCTCGAGCAGGCTCGCCTCGAGGAACTCCGGTGTTCTGGTCGGCACGCCGAGGGCGACGACCGTGATCGCGAGCGAGATCGAGAGCAGCATCGTGACGACCGCACTGAACACGAGCCAGCGCAGGTTACCGAGCGGGCGCACCAGCCGGGCCATCGAAACGCTTGCGGCACGCCGGACCGGATTTCGGGGCCAGACCACGAGAAACAGGAACAAGGCAAAACACCCGATAGCCCAGAGCGCGCTTACCGCGTCGCCATACGGCCACACGAGCGGCAGGGCCGCGGCAATCGACCAGATAAGGAGCAGGAGTAGCCAGAGCGACACGACCTTGATCGTGGCGAGGATCACCCGCGACCCCTCCCAATTCGAAACGTTGTGTCTCCGCTCTCTGATGGAATCGTCCACAACATGCTGGCACGATCCCCGGACGATCCCCGGGGTGGACTTCCCGTCGGGAGGAATTGTGGTCCCATGAACGACGAGCACAAGTCCAAGCGGGAGCTCGTACTCGAGGCCATTGCCCTGCGGAAGCAGGTGCAGGACCTCAAGGAAGCTGCGCTGTCGCGGCGCCGTGTGGAAGATGCCGTGCGTGCCGCGGAGGCTCTCTGCCGGCTCGCCATCGACCAGGCGCCGGTGGGCTTGCTCGTGGTGGATCCCGGCGGTGAAGTGCGGTTGGCGAACGCCTGGCTGCTGCAACTGCTCGGTTATGCGTCGCGGCACGACCTTCAGGAAGGCGCGGGGATCGGTGAATTGTCGCAAGTCATCAACGAGGCCCGCATCAGGCCCGGCCTCGCCATTCCCGCGCTCCTGAGGCGAGCGGACGGCGCCACCATGCGCCTGTGGCTCCGGGCCGGCCGGAGCTCCGGCCCGGACGGCATCACGATCGTGGTCGAGGCCGACCGCGACGGGTCTTCGCGCGCCGCGCCACCATCAGGGCCCGTTCGGTCCACGCGCGAAGCTCCTGCAGGTCCTCGAGCATTTCCTCCGGCACCTGGTAGTACTGCATGACCTCGCCGTCTTCGCCGAAGGGCCGGAATGGTCCCATGCCGCGCGCCTCGAAGTCGGGGCGCGTCACGTCATCCACCTTGAAATAGAGGATGTCGTCGTCGATCAGGGCGAAGAATACCTCCTCCGCGTAGATCCCCACGCCCCCGAACATGTTCCGGGCGCGCACGTTCACGGCGACCCGGCCGAGCTGATCGAGGACGAAAGCCCGGTAACTGGGACTCACCGCCATTTCATCGTCTCCCTCGTCACGCAACACGTCTTTCACACATCCAGCCGGTCCTCGTAGGGCACGATCTCGCCGTGCTCGAGGTGACGCTTGAGGATCCGCAGGTACATCGCCCAGCAGTAGGTGGAAATCCGATAGTGCTCGCTCGCCTCGCCCCAGCCGAGGTGTCGAAACCGCACCTGGGTCGCCTCGCCGTGCGGCTCGAGCGCGAAGCCGACGCGCGTGCCGATCCAGTCGTCCATCGCCACTACGAGCTCGAGCTCGAACTCCACCGGCGGGGTGGATCGGGTGACGATCGCCCGCCAGTCGTACTCAGGGCCGAAGAACAGCTCCCACGTGGCCCCGGTGCCGGCCGCCCCGGCGGAGCGCTTGGTCCACCACTGGTCCAGCCCTCGGGGGGTGCTCACGGCCTCGAAGACCCGTGTAACCGGTGCGTTGATCGGGAAGTCGTGGAGAATGTCCGGCACGGGCTCACCTCACCTCGGTCACCATCACGTTGTCCGTCTGCCGGTCCGACCCGAGCACGAAGACCTGGACGCCGGCGGTTCTGAATCCCGCCTTTTCGTAGAACGCGAT
>DASTCF010000070.1:0-19091 GCA_035711365.1 Gemmatimonadales bacterium | reverse complement strand
CTCCCCGGCCGGACCATCACGGTGAAGGCCCTGGTGCCGAATCCTCGCCGCCAGCTTCAGCCCGGAATGTTCATCGACCTGCGGCTCGCCGCCGAGGTGCGGCCGAACGCCGTGCTGGTGCCCGAGGAAGCAATCCTGCCGATTCAGGGATCGACCTTCGTGTGGGTCGTGCGCGAGGGCAAGGCCAGCCGCCGCCAGGTTGGGGTGGGCGTGCGGATCCCTGGCTTCACAGAAGTCACGAGCGGCGTGGACGCCGGCGACACGGTCGTGGTCGGTGGCCAGGAGCGCCTGCAGGACGGGATGCCCGTTCAGGGCAAGCCCGCTGAGCGGGAGCCCGGGCCGAAGCCGGCGGAAGGGGCCGCACCGCCGGCCGCCGGAGGATCCTGATCCCCTTCGCACGGGCGTTGTTCGTCCTCGGACTCAGTTTGCCCGTCGCGGCCGGGGCCGTGGCCGCTCAGAGCCCGGTCGCCGGCCGCTGGCACGTCCGGATCCAGCGGGGAACTGACCTGATCCGCGCGGAACTCCGCATGGTTCAAACCGGGCGGCGGCTCGAGGGAACCATCGCCCTCGAGACCAGCGATGCCGCGCCGGTGCCCATTCGGGACGGCGCCGTGGAAGACGATGGGGCGTTCGCGTTCCGTACCGGGAACGGCGAGGAGCTCCGCTTCTCCGGCGCGTCCGCGTCGGGCCGGCTGAACGGGCTGGTGATCAGTGGCGGCCGCCGGTGGTCGTGGAGCGCGAGCCGGCTGGCGGACGGTGCGGAGTTCTATGCCGCGCTTCCCCGGTTCCGCGCGAGCCAGCTGCTCATCGGGCGGAACGCGGCGGAGTACCGGCTGCCGGGGACCTGGGCGCGGGCGGTGGACGAGGCGCCGCCGGACTTCGCGGCGATCGCCGCCGTGCGCTCCCGGAAAGCCGGCCTGACGCCGATGCCCGCCGAATCGATCGGGACCGCGGGACTGTTTCCCCTGCTGGGCCTCTACCGCCGCGCGGAGCTTACGACGGCGGCGATTCGCACCCTCGAGACGGTGCGGGCACGCCTGCCGGCGGGCCGGGCGCAAGCCGAATTCGATCAGCTGTTCCGGCCGCGCGGGCGCTGGCTCGTGGACCTCCACGATGCGGCACTCGAACGGGCCCGCCTTCGCCTGAAGAGTCTCGAGCTGGAGGATGCGCGTCCGGCATTGCAGGGCGCAGGGCAGATGGATTCGGATGCTCTGCCGGCGCCGGATGCCGTGCGGTACTCGCTCTACCGGCTCTCGGCGCTCCGCCAGCGTGATAGCGCCGCCTTCTCCGCCGTGCGGGAGCGGCTGGGCGGCAGCGGGAAGCCCGCGTTCCAGGCGGTGGACGCCCTGCTGGATGGATACGAGGAGGCCGCGGGGTGGCACGAGCGCGCGCTCGACTTCCTGCTGACGCAACCGTGGGTGGTGGATGCGTCCGGGCGGACCTCGATCAGCGTGCTCATCGCGCGTGCCTGGGGCCGGCCCGAGGCCCGCGGGCTGCGAATTCGGACGTGGTACTTCGGCCATCCCGATGGCGCGCCCAGGGTGGCCGTGCCGCCGGAACAGGTGGACCGGCTGGTGGTGGCGGAGAACTGGACCGCCGGGGAGTGGTCGAGCCGGCACGGACCTGCGGGGGTGCTGGCGCTGCTCCGCACCCTCGACCTCGGCTTCGGTCCCCGCGCTACGCTCGAGTCCGCGGATGGCCCGGTGCGGCTCACCTCGGTGGCGCGGGAGGCCCGGACCGGCGCCAGCGGCTTCCTGGAGCCGGTCGATGAAATCCTGGTCGATGCCGGCTTCGTGCCGCTGCTCGCGCTGGGCACCGTGGTGCACGAGTGGCAGCACCTGCTGATGGAGCGCGTGCGCTACGAGTCTCCGGACGGCGCGCCGATGCAGGCCACGGCGAACGCCGTGCTCATCCGGCCTTCGGATCCGTTCCTCGCCGAGGGGCTCGCGGAGTGGATGACGGAGCGGATCCTGGCGCCGGTGGCGGAAGAGACCCCCCTGTTGGCGGCGGGCGATGCCGCGAAACTGGCCTACCTCGCCGCCGCGAGCCCGCAGGACCCGCACGTGTACGGCCTGCGGATGCTTGAGGCGCTGGAGACGGCGCTCGGCGAACCGGCCCGGGTGCGGGAGCTGGTCGTCCGCCACTCGACTGATCCGGGCGCGATCGCCGCGGAAGTTCCGCGGTGGCGGAGTGCAAACCTGCCCGATCGCGTGCTCCCGGCCCGCGGACAGCGGCGCGTCGTGCCCGAGACGGTGTTCACGGTGGAGGATGGCGTGGCCGATGTCGTCGAGACCCGGATACGGGTCATTCCCTGAATGGTGAACCGATTCCTCATGAGGTCCGTCGCGCTTCTTGTTGCGGTGCTCATGGCGGCGCCGCTCGCCGCCCAGCAGGCGACACCCGAGCGCACCGGCAACCGCGAGACCTCGTCGCACGCCGATGTGGTGGCCTTTCTCGACTCGCTCGAGGCCGCCGGCGCCGGCATCCGCCTCCGCACCCTCGGCGTGAGTCCCGAAGGGCGCCGGCTCCCGCTGGTCATCGCGGCGCGGCCGATGGTGGAGAGCCCGGGCGAGGCGCACCGCACCGGGAAACCCATCGTGTACGTGCAGGGCAACATCCACGCGGGCGAGGTCGAGGGGAAAGAGGCGCTGCAGATGCTGCTGCGTGACCTCACAGTGGGGCCGCTTCGCACGCTCCTCGACAGCGTCATCGTCCTCGCGGTGCCAATCTATAACGCCGACGGGAATGATCAGTTCGGGCCGGGCGAGACCAACCGTCCCGGGCAGAACGGTCCGGCCGTGGTCGGCCGGCGCGCAAACGGCCAGGGGCTCGACCTCAATCGCGATTACGTGAAGGAGGAAGCCCCGGAGACCCGCGCATCCACTGCGCTGATCAACGCGTGGGACCCGGACATCTTCATCGACCTGCATACCACGAACGGCAGCTATCACGGCTACGCGCTGACCTGGGCGCCGGGACTGCATCCGGATCCGAACCCGGCGAACGATTATGCCCGGGACCGGTTCCTGCCCGCCATTCGCGAGCGGATGCGGACCCGGCACCACCAGGAAACGTTCCCGTACGGCAACTTCCGGAACCAGGAGCCCGACTCGCTCATCCAGGGCTGGGAGACCTACGATTACCGGCCGCGCTACGGCACCAACTGGATCGGCCTGCGCGGCCGGATCGCCATCCTGAGTGAGGCCTACAGCAACGCGCCCTTCGGCGAGCGGATCTCGGCCACCTACAACTTCGTACGGGAAATCCTGAGCCTCGCCGCCGAGGAGCGCGCCACGATCAAGGCCCGCAATGCCGCACCGGTCCCGGCCGATTCGGTGACGATCCGTGCGGTCCTGGCTCCGGCGACGCGCCAGGCGGTCATCGCCGAGATTACGAAACCCGCCGGCGACGGTGGGGGGCCGTTCGCGCACCGGACGCGCACGGGCGAATACCGCACCATCACGATGCCGGTGTACGACCGGTTCGCCCCCGCGCGCCGGGAGGCGGTGCCGGCGGGCTATCTGCTGCCCCCCTCACTCGGCCACGTCGCCGAGTTGCTCGGTCGCCAGGGAGTCACGGTGGAGCGGCTCGCCGCGCCGTGGCGCGGGGCCGTCGAGCAGTTTCGGGTGGACAGCATCGTGGTGGAGCGATTCGTGTTCGAAGGGCACCGCACGGTGACGGTGGAAGGCGTGTGGGTGGGAGCGGAGGGAGCCGTGACGGCCGGCTGGTATTACGTCCCGACGGCGCAGCGCCTCGGCCGGCTCGCCGCGTACCTGCTGGAGCCCGCCTCAGAGGACGGCGTGATCACCTGGAATTTCCTGGACCGGAGCCTCCGCCGGGGACAACCGGTGCCGATCTGGCGCGTGCGCACGGCGCTGACGGTGTCCAGGATCGGCCTCCCTGACCCACCGACCCCCTGAGTCACCATGCTCACTCCCGGTTCCCCCGCCCCCGCGTTCTCGCTCCCCTCGGATGAGGGGACGACGGTCGCGCTCAAGGATCTGAAGGGACGCAAGGTCGTCCTCTACTTCTATCCCAAGGACGACACCACCGGCTGCACGACCGAAGCGTGCGAGTTCCGCGACAGCTGGGCCGCCGTGCGCCGCGCCGGTGCGGTGGTGCTCGGTGTCTCGCCGGACGGCATCGCGAGCCACCAGAAGTTCAAAAGAAAATATGAGCTTCCGTTTACGCTCCTGGCCGACGAGGATCACGCGGTCGCCGAGGCCTATGGCGTGTGGGGAGAGAAGAGCATGTACGGGCGAAAGTACCACGGCATTCTCCGCACGACGTTTATCCTCGACGAGCGGGGCCGCGTGGCGCGGGTGTTCACCAAGGTGAAGCCGCAAGGGCACGCTGCCGAGGTGCTCGCG
Source organism: Gemmatimonadales bacterium (assembly GCA_035711365.1). Lineage (GTDB taxonomy): Bacteria > Gemmatimonadota > Gemmatimonadetes > Gemmatimonadales > GWC2-71-9 > DASTCF01. Next base: position 14,721 of record DASTCF010000070.1, on the reverse strand, counting down.
GCGCTCGAGGACCAGCACGACGTTCCGTAATCGTACGGATTGCCGGGTGACACCCGGGCGCCGTAATCTGCGCCCCGCCAACCCTCAGGAGGTTCCCATTCGTCCCGTGCATTTGATGCTGGCCGGTGTGGTGATGGCGGCCGCGGCGTGCAGCAGCGGAAATTCCGTGATCGCGACGCCCGCCATGCCGGTCCCGCTCCGTCCGGGTGAGAAGCACCTCCGGAACGTCCGCCAGCTCACGTTCGGCGGGAACAACGCGGAGGCGTACTTCTCGCGTTCGGGAAAGCAACTGATCTTCCAGCGGCAGGAATCGGTGGCGGCGGGGTGTGACCAGCAGTACGTGATGAACATCGACGGTTCCGGACTCCGCCGGGTGTCCAACGGCCAGGGGCGGACCACCTGCGGCTATTTCTACGACGATGACCGTCGCATCCTCTACAGCTCCACATTCGAGCACGATCCGGCCTGTCCGGCGCGGCCCGACATGTCGAAGGGATACGTCTGGCCGATCGGCCACTTCGAGATCTACAGCGCCAGGGCGGACGGATCCGATCTGCAGAAGCTGACGTCGAACGGCGCGTACAACGCCGAGGCGACACTTTCACCCGACGGGAAGCGCATCGTTTTCACCAGCACGATGGATGGCGATCTCGAGCTCTATACCATGAACGTGGACGGCACCGACGTGCGCCGGCTGACCAATCGGGTCGGCTACGACGGCGGCGCCTTCTTCTCGCCCGACGGTCGCCAGATCGTCTGGCGCGCCTCTTACCCGGCGGCCGCCGCCGACTCGGCGGATTACCGGGCCCTGCTCGAGCAGCGCCTCGTCCGGCCGTCGAAGCTTGAGATCTGGACCGCCAACGCCGACGGCAGCAACCCGCGGCAGTTGACGTCGCTCGGCGGGGCCAACTTCGCGCCGTTCTTCCATCCGGATGGCAAGCGGATCATCTTCGCGTCCAACCACACGAACCCGCGCGGCAGGAACTTCGACCTGTACGTGATCCGGCTCGACGGCACCGGGCTCGAGCAGGTCACCGATGATGAGGATTTCGACGCGTTCCCGATGTTCAGCCCCAACGGCAGGCAGGTGGTCTGGGCCTCGAACCGCTACGGCAAGGCGGCGGGCGAGACCAACATCTTCATTGCGGACTGGGTGAACTGAGTCGAGCGGTTTAGTTTTCGAGTCCCGTTTACCCTGACCCGGCAGCTCATGTCCGATACCGCGAAGCCGTCCGCCTCGTCCGCCTTCGTCCTCTGGCTGTGGGACTGGATCAAGTCCATCGCCGTCGCGCTGGTGGTGTGGCTGATCCTGCGCACCTTCCTGATCCAGGCCTTCCGGATCCCGTCCGGCAGCATGGAGAATACCCTGCTCGTCGGCGACTTCCTCTTCGTGAACAAGGCGCTGTACGGCGCGGAGGTGCCGCTCATTCACAAACGGCTGCCGGCGTTCCGGGAGCCGCAGCGCGGCGACATCCTCGTGTTCGACTCGGTGGAGGAGAACATCGACGTGGTGAAGCGGCTGATCGGCATGCCGGGAGATACCCTGGCGATGGCCGACGGCCAGCTCATCCGCAACGGGAAAGTCGTCGACGAGCCGTGGGTGGTCCACGCCAATCCGATGCCGCAGGCCACACCGCTGCAGCGGGCGCAGATGCGGCAGTGGCAGGTGAAGCACCTGGCCCGACCGGACACCGCGGGCTACAACCCGGACCTGCAGGATTGGGGGCCGATCGTGGTGCCGCCCGATTCGTTCTTCATGATGGGCGACAGCCGGGACAACTCGCACGACAGCCGGATGTGGGGCTTCCTGCCGAGGACGAACGTGCGAGGCCGGCCGATGTTCGTGTACTACAGCTTCGATCCGCAGCACTGGCGCCCGCTGCCGTTCCTGACCGCCATCCGATGGGACCGGATCCTCAGCCGCCCGCGCTGACCCCTGTGGGCGCCGCCGGCGACCCCCGCGCCCCGCGGGCCCGCTGGCTGCGCTTCCCGCGGACGTGGTCCGAGGTCCGCCGGCTCGGCTGGCGGATGATTCTCGCCTTCATCCTGTTCTATCTGGTCCGCGACACCCTGCTTTACGTCGTCCTGCCCTACCTCATCTACCGCGGCGTCGTCGGACGCTGATCCGCCTCGGGGCCGTGGTACGGGGCCTCGGGCCCGCGGGCCGGATCGGGCCCGCGCGCCAGGTAGGCCGCCGTCCGGCCGCAGCGCCCGCAATGCAGGGTGATGCGCGCCAGCTCGAGATTGCTCCCTGCGGGGCGGTGCGGGGTGCGTTCGATGGTGGAGTCGTTACAGGAGGGGCAGACGAGCGGCTTCCGGTCGCGATCAGCCGCGATCAGGGCGAGCGCCTCAGGCGCGCGGAACTCCTTGACGCCCCGACGTCCCACGATTGGTCCTTCCCGGTGGAGATGCCTCGTGCGCTCCACCGTTCGTCTTCAATGTACCGGCGGCTTTCGACGAGCGCAAAGCCGTTGCCCGGCCTCCCGGGCGTCTCTACATTGGGCGGAGCCCCACCTCGCACTCCCGCAGTCAGGATCAACCATATGCCACGCCTGTCGTTGCCGCTCATCCTCATCCTGGCGGCCGGCGCCTGCGCCGGGAACCAGGTGCCGGTTGGCCCGGCGCCGGCGAGCGTGCCGTCGCTCGAGGCCCAGCGCGCGCTCCGTCCGAACGACGCCGGCGTCCTGGTGCCGCTCGGCGCCGCGTATCTCGAGGCGGGCGAGCTCGCGAAGGCGCGTGAGGCACTGGCGTCCGCAGCCGCCCAGTCTGGATTGTCGGGTCGGGAGCGCGGTAACATCGACGCGCTGCTTCGCCTGGTGACCCGGCGTGAATTCGCGGAAGAGGCCCGGGCCGCCGTGGCGCGCGAGAGCACCCTCGGCGCGGAGCCGCCGCCGGCGAACACCGTGGCGGTGCTGCCGTGGCGCTACGCGGGCGCCAACGCGGAACTCGAGCCGCTGGGACGCGGGTTGACTCACCTTGTCATCACCGACTTGAGCAAGGTGAACCGGCTGCGCCTGCTCGAGCGTGAGCGGGTGCAGGCCCTGGTGGACGAGCTGGCGCTGACCGACAGCGGCCGGGTGGATCCCTCTTCGGGCGCGCGGAGCGGGCGGCTGCTTCGTGCGGGGCAGGTGGTGCAGGGAACGCTTCAGGAGACCGCCGGCGGGCGCTACCGGCTCGATGGTACGATCGTGAATGCCACCGACGCGGCCGTGCTCGCGACCGGCGCGGCCGATGACGACCTGCGGCAGCTGTTTGCGATGGAAAAGGAAGTCGTGGTGGAGCTGCTCCGCCGGGTGGGCATCACGCTCACCCCCGCGGAGGAACGGGCGCTCTCCGAGCGGCCGACCGCCGACCTGCAGGCGTTCCTCGCGTTCAGCCGCGGGCTCGAGGCGGAGGATCGCGGCGACTTCTCGGCGGCAGAACGGGAATACGAGGCCGCGCTGCAGTCCGATCCCGCATTCCGCTCCGCGCGCGACGGCCGCGATGGCGTCCGGCGACTCTCCCAGGCGCAGCTGCTCGCGCCCGAGCTGCTCGCCCGGCTCGGCGATGCGCGGGACGCGGGGCAGCTCCGGCCGGCCGCCCTGCGGCTTGCCATGACCGGTGTGGCTCCGAGCTCCGGCGCCGCGATCGAACGCCGCATCGGCGGCCGCCCGCCGTCGCGGAGCAGCCTCTCCGAGGCACTTCGGCTGGATGATCCTCGCACGCTCGACCAGGTCGGTCTCATCATCATCATCGTGGGCCGGCCGTGAGGCGGGCGGTTCTCGCGGGGTGGCTGCTGGCGCTGCCCGTCTCCGGTGCCGCCCAGGTTCCGGTGTATCCGCGCAGCATCATCGCTGGGGGCATCGAGGCCCGTGGCTACTCGTTCGCGGGCGGTTTCACGAGCGGATCGATCCGCCAGGTGTCAACGCCGATCGGGGCCGTGATACCGTTCGGGGAACGGCTGTCATTCGACATCGGCACGGCGTACGCGTACACGGTTCGGGAGGCCCCCGATGGCACCGAAGGCGAAATCAGCGGGCTGACCGACACGCAGGTCCGGGCCTCGTACGTGTTCGGGCAGGATCAGGTGGTCGCGACGCTCGTCGCGAACCTGCCGACCGGCACCCGGACCGAAACCAATCTGCCCGACCTCCAGGCCGCGGGGGCGATCTCGTCGAGCTTCCTCCTGTTCCCTGTGAACAGCTACACCAACGGCGCGTCGCTGACCGGCGGTCTCGCCTTCGCCCTCCAGTCGGGGAGCTGGAATCTCGGCCTCTCGGCCGGAGCGCGGGTGAGCGGTGAGTACGAGCCCTACGCCGGCACCGACGTGACGTATCAACCGGGCCTGGAGGGGCGGCTCCGGCTGGGCGCGGACCGGCTGGTGGGCAACTCACGGCTCTCCCTCGGATTCACCGTCAGCGATTTCGGCACGGACGAGTTCACCAACGGCTCGTACCGGCCGGGCAACCGGCTGGTCGGCGAGGCGACCCTGATTGCGCCGCTTGGCGCGAGCACGCTCACCGCCTACGTCTGGGATTATTACCGGACCAACTCCGGCGACGGATCGAACACACTCGGCGATTACGGCAACGCGGAGAACCTGCTCGACGCGGGCGTGACCGCGACCTCCCCGCTGACCCGGTCGCTCTCGCTGCTGTCGCTGGTCGAGGTGCGGTCGTGGGCGCCCGACGCCGGGAGCGGGTTTCTCGCGGGTGCCGGGCTTGGGCTCCGGGTGGCGGCAGGGGATCACTTCTCGCTGAGCGCCGGCGGGCGTCTCGACACTGGCTCGATAGCGTCGCCATCCGGGACCGATTATGACCTGACCGGATGGGGAGCTACGGGGTTTGTTCGGTACGAATGGTGACTCGGCTTGACTCGCCTCCTATGCCGTGGTACGTTGGCGCCGGCAAGGCCTCTCCTGACATAGTGTTACGTCGCGGTCAGGCCCCACTCGCCGGTGAAGGAGGTCCCGTGGTGTCGGAACTTGGTGGCGCGCAGATGTCCACCCTGCTGGAGAGCCTGCCGGGCATCGCCAATGTGCTGCGAAGCCCCGTCGCGGATGCGCTCGTCAACGTAATGCGCGCGGCCGCCCGGCTTTCGGAATTCGACGTCGCGGATGCCGAGGAGCTGGTCCGGTATGCGACCCGGCGCGGACTCCTGGGACAGGAGGAGGGCGACCGCCTCCTCGCCGAAATCCACGCGGCCCGGCAGAAGAAGCTTGATCGTGCGGCGGAACGACCCAGGGTCGCCGCCGCGAAGGCCAGGGCCAAGGCCAAGGCGAAGCCCAAGGCGAAGGCGAAACACAAGCCCGCCGGGAAGAAACCGCCGGCAAAGAAGAAGAAGAGGCACTAGGCGGGCTCGCGACACGTCGCGAGCGCACAGGACAGAACGCCCCCCGGCACCGATGGTGTCGGGGGGCGTGGCACTTCCGGGACTGGCGGCTGCTAGGTACGGAAGGCGGAGACCGCGCTCGTGAGCCGGGTCGCGCCGGTCAGCAGGTCCCCGGCGGAGGCGGCCATCTCCTCCGTGGAGGCGCTCTGTTCCTGGGCAGCGGCGGTCACCTGCTGGCTGGCCGAAGCGTGCTCGGCCGACGTCGTGGCCACCTCGCCGGTCTTCACTCCGAGCTGGTCCACGATGACCTGGTTCTGTGCCGCGAGCGCGGCCACCTGGGCCGAGGCGTCGCGCACCTGGTTCACCGCAGTGACGATTTCGTCCAGCGCGCGGGCCGCGGCATCGGCCACGGTCTGGATGCCGCGCACCTTCGTGGTCCCGACTTCCATCGTGCCTGAGACCTCGCGCACCTGATTCCGGATGAACTGCACCGTCTTGGTGACGTTCTCGGCCGCGCGCGCGCTCGAGTCGGCCAGGTGTCGGACCTCCTCGGCGACGACCGCGAACCCCCGGCCGTGCTCGCCGGCCCGCGCCGCTTCGATTGCGGCGTTCAGCGCGAGCAGGTTGGTCTGCGAGGATATCTGCTTGATCAGGTCGATGAATTCGGTGATCGACTCGGAGAGCTTCGCCAGCTCGTGCACCTGCTGGGCCGAGGTCTGGACGACCTCCCGGACATCGAGCAGCGTCTGACCGGCGGCGGCGACATCGGTGCGATGGCGCGCGGCCAGGCCGCGAATCTCCTCGCCGAGCGCGACCACCTTGGCCGAAGAGTCGGCGGTCTGGCGCGAAGCGGTGCGAAGCTGGCCGAGCAGCCCGTCGGCGTCCCGCATGCCCCGGACCTGGCTCTCCGCGCTATGGGAGATCTTGACCATGGCGGTCGAGATCTGCCCGCTGCTCGCCGCGAGCTGCTCGCTCATCGCGCTGAAATCGCCCGCGCTCGACGAGATCTGGTTGGATTCCTTGACGACGGTGGTCACGACATCCCTGAGCCGCGCCGCCATGTCGTCCATCGCGCCGGCGAGCCGCCCGAGCTCGAGCGGCATGTCGCCCAGCTGCACCGGGCGGAGGTCCCCGCCGCCGAAGCGCTCGGCCGCGCCGATCAGCCGCCGCAGCGGCAGATCCACCGAGCGGACGGTGTAGAGGGTCGTCCCGACGCCGAGCGCCAGGGCCAGCAGGAACAGCAGCCAGACCCCCCGCTCCCGGCGCCGGGCCTCGTCGCGCAGGCCTTCCGATCGCGCGATCGCGCGGACGCTCTGGGCACGAGAGAGAGAGCGGACATCGGCCACGAGGGTGTCCGCCGGGGCGCGTGCGCGGTCGGCCCGGAGCCGGGCCTCGGCATCGCGGCCGAGATCGGCCAGCGCGTGGGCCAGTGCGTACGCCACCTCGATCTGGGCCTGCTCGGTGGCGATCTTGTTGATGATGACCCGGTCCTGGGTGGACAGGCCGCCCAGCTGCCGGAACAGGCGCTGGTACGCGTAGGCCGAATCCCCGCTCGAAATGAACTCGCGCTGCAGGCGCGGCGAGGGATCCAGCAGGTACTGCTCGGCGCTCCGGATCTCGTTCAGCACCGATCCGACGAGCCCGTTGCCGGCGTCGGCGCCGGCGAGAAGGACGTTGGTCTCCTCCGCCACGGTGCGGCTCAGCGACCGCACGGCGCTCGTGGCCGACAGGGCGATGAGCAGGACCAGGGTGGTAAGGATCACCATCCCCACGATCACCCGGCTCCGGAGGCTTCTCAGCGGGTTCATTGCCCCTCCGCCATCGTCATGCGGCCGTTATGCACCACGCCCATGTAGATCCGGAGGCTGGGCACGTCGCCGTTCTCGTCGAACGCCAGCGTTCCCATCGCGCCCTCGTGGGCCGGCGCCGAGCGGCCGATCTCCGCGAACGCGTCGCGAACCTTCTTCCGCTGCGTCCCGACCCGGGAGATGACGTCCCTCAGCATGTAGACCGCATCATAGGAAGCCGCCCCCGAACCGTTCGGCGGGCCCGCATCCGGATACCGTTGCGCGTACGCGGCCGCGAACTTGTTGTTGACGGGAGTGTCGACGCTGGGGAAGTACGACGAGGTGGCGTAGGTGCCTTCGGCGATGTCGCCCGCGCGGAAGATCTGCTCGAGGCCGTCGCCGCCCATCACCGGGACGGTGATGTCACGCCGGCGCGCCTGCGAGAGGATCTCCTTCGCGTCGCTGTCGTACCCGGCCACGACAATGAACTGGGCCCGGCCGTCCCGGGCGAGCCGGTCCATGTACGGCCCGACTTCGGGGATGTCGCCGAGGTAGGGCAGGGCCGCCACCACCTCGCCTTTCAGCGCCTGGAACTCCTGTTCGAAGGCCTGCCGGATCCCCCGTCCGTAGTCATCATTCAGATAGAGCACGGCGGCGCGGTCCAGGCTCAGGCGCTGGCGTGCCCAGCGGGCAAGCGCGGCGCCATGCGCGACGTCGCTCGGGCAGAGGCGGAAGGTGTACGGCCCGGCCTCCGAGACCGCCGGCGAAGAGGACGCCGGGGCGATCTCCAGCATGGGATCATCGCCGCCGTTGTAGATCGGCGCCGCCGCGAGCGTGGGCCCCGAGAATCCGTGCCCGATCACCGCCACCACGTCGGAGGTGTAGAAGTCGGTGGCGACGACCACCGCGGAATCCACATCCGCATAGTCCTCGCGCTCCACCAGTTCGAGCTTGCGTCCGTTGACACCACCCGCGGCGTTGATTTCCTCAACCGCCAGGCGCGCGCCGTAGCGGATCGGCGCGCTCAGCGGGTCTTCGAAATTCCCCGCGACGCCGATCTTGATGGTGCTGCCGCCGCCGCAGGCAGCGAAGGCCAGGGCGCACAGCAGCGCGACACACGACGGCGCGCGGACCCCCCGGGACAGAAGTTGGGCCACGTCAGGCTCCGGACTGAATGCGTATGTGGGATGCCGGTCAGGCACGATGCTCAAGGGGGAATTGTCGTAGGTTAGCGGGGCGGGCGTGAGGGCGCAACAGTATAGAAGCGGGTCAGCGGGTCAGTTGGTCAGGGAGTCGGTTGCTGCTGGCTTCGCCGACCGGCCCTTCCGCCCGCTGAATTGCCACCCGTCGAGAACGGGCCCATCCACCAGGCTGACCGACGCTTCGATCCGGCCCGGACGCGCCCGCCACGTAAGCCGGATCATCTGGCGGCCGCGGATCCATTGCATCATCCACTGAGTTCCCTGCACCCGCGCCCCGCTCTCCCCATACGCGGTCTCGAGCGGTGACCGCCAATGCTCGAATTGGCCGCCGGTCAGGTCCCCCGATACCGTCACGATTCCCGTCAGGCTGTCCACTGCCGCGAGCCAGATGCGGAGCGGTGTGCCATCCACGGGATCGGCGATCGTGGCTTTGCAGTCGCGGACCCGGGGATCCGCAGTGGAGCGGTTGCACCGCAGGCCGCGGGCGGCTCCCAACCGACGCACCTGCGCGTCAGTGGCCGCCAGTGTCGCGCCGGGGCGAAGCCCGAAGAATTCCAGGGGCTGAAGCTGCGCGGGGAGCGGTCCGCTCGCGCAAAGCGCCACGACCGCGCCGGCGGCTCCCAGACGAAGCACGCGCCTGCGCGGTCGCGGTGGAACGGCCGAGCCCCTCAGGAGCTCGCGACGACCGGGAGTCAGACTTTCCGGACGTTCGAGGCCTGCAGGCCCTTGGGGCCCTCGACGACCTCGAATTCGACGGTGTCACCCTCAGCGAGGGACCGGAAGCCCTCCATGGTGATGGCGGTGTGGTGCACGAAGACGTCCTTGCCGCCTTCCTGCGCGATGAAACCGAATCCCTTCGCGTCGTTGAACCACTTCACGGTGCCCTTCGCCATCGCTGCAACCTCGTGAGACGGGTAAACAAAACGGCCGATCGGATGCGTGAGCGTCCGAGCGGCGTGAGGCCCTGCAACTACCAACTTCGACACCAGAGCATGGTTGCTAAGCTGTTGCCCGGGCGGGCGTTTGTCAATACATCCGGGGCGCGGTCAGCGTGACACCGACCGTCCGGAGCTCGTGGTCCAGGAGCCACCGTTTGGTTTCGATGCCGCCCCCGTAGCCGACCAACCCGCCGTCCTTGCCCACCACCCGGTGGCACGGGATCAGGATGGCCAGGTGATTGGACCCGTTGAGCTGGCCGACCGCCCGCGGATGGATGCCGGTCAGCATCGCGATGTCCTCGTAGGACCGGGTCTCGCCGAACGGGATATTGCACAGGGCACGCCAGACCGCGACCTGCGACGGGGACGCGGCAAAATACTGGGTCAGATAGTCGGGGTAGGCGAAGGGCCTCGGCCTGCCGGCGAAGTACGCCGTGAGCCACTCGGTCGCCTGGCGGCACGGGCCCGCGGTGATCGTCGCGCCGGGTACCCGCTCGAGGAGTCGCTCCAGGAGGTGGGTCCGGCTCGCGCGCGCCGAGAATTCGACGACGAGCGGACCCTCCCGCGCCTCGAGCACGGTCAGCGCACCGACCGGTGACATATAGGGGAACCACTCGATTCGCATTGGCAGCGACCTCTCCCCCAGAATCTACCCCGTCCCGCGGAGGATGGCCAAGACGGCCCGCATTCGGTAACATCCCGAGCGTCACTCTTCCGAGGATCCGATGCTGTTCTCGCTGCTGGTGTTGCTGCAACAGACCCCGGCCCCCGCCGCCCCCGTCGTCATCGCGAAGGTCAGCGTCCAGCCGGCCGAGGCCGCCATCGCCGTCGGGGATTCCATCCAACTGGTCGCGCAGGCGTTCGACTCGGCCGGCCGGCCGATCGCCGAATCCGCCATCCGGGTCCGGTGGTTCCAGTCCGGGGGGTACTTCGAGGGCCGGGTGGACTCGACCGGTCTTGCGAAGGGCGGGGCCGTGGGCACGCTCAAGGCCTCCGCCGTGATCTCACCGGCGGGCGGCGGGCGTCCTGTCCCTGGGTTTGTCCGGGTGACGGTGCTGCCGGGTCCCGCCGCACGCATCGTGGTGGAGCCGGCGATCGCGTCGCTCTACGTCGGCCAGGCAGTTTCGCTCTCCGGGACGGTTCTCTCGGCCGACGGCGACACGCGCCACGATCCCGTCGAATGGCGCTCCGATCAGCCGGGCGTGGCCCGCATCAGTCCGGACGGCCGGCTCAGCGCGGTGCGGCCCGGTCGGGCCGTTATCACGGGCCGGGCGGGCCTCGCCAGCCAGACCCTGACCATCGAGGTGCGGCCGAACCCCGTGGCCTCCGTCGAGGTCACTCCGGCAACCAGCACCGTGCGTACCGGCGACGTGGTGCGGCTCCAATTCGTGGCGAAGGACCGGAGCGGCCGCGCCGTCGCGGACGCACGCCCCGAGTGGACACTGAGCCCCGGCAATGCCGAGGTGGACGCCGAGGGCGCCTTCGTCGCCGACCTGCCGGGGCATTACCGCGCGGTGGCGACCTTCGCCGGGCGCACGGCCGAGGCCGCTATCGAGGCCCGTCCCCGGGATGTCGTCCGTCCCACGACCCTGGTGGGCCGGGTGCCCATCAAGGAACTGTCCGCGGAGTTCTGGCTGCACCCGGACGGGAAGCATGGCTACCTCTCGACCATCGGCGACCGGATCTATGCGATAGACCTGTCCGATCCCTCGAAGCCGGTCATCACGGACTCCGTGGTTGTCGACGCCCGTGCCATCAACGACGTGATGACAACCGAGGACGGCCGGTACGGGGTGCTCACCCGCGAGGGCGCCTCGACGAGGAAGAACGGGATCGTGATCCTGTCGTTCGAGGACCCGGCCCACCCGAAGCCGATCGCTGAATTCACCGAAACGGTGACGGGCGGCGTGCACAGCACCTTCATCTACCGGGGCTACGTCTTCCTGACGGACGACGCGACCGGCTCCATGCGGGTGATCGATATCCGCGATCCGTACCAGCCGAAGCAGGTGGCGAGGTGGGAGACCCCGGGCAGCGATGCCGGCCGGATGCTGCACGACATCGATGTCAAGGACGGACTGGCGTACCTGAGCTACTGGAACGACGGCCTCGTGATCCTCGACGTGGGCAATGGGATGAAGGGTGGGAGCCCCGAAAAGCCGGCGTTCGTCTCCCAGTTCAAGTACGACCTCGATGGATTGTACCGGCACGTGGAGGCGGTTGGGGGACCCGGGTTCATCCGCGGCACCCATACCGCGTGGCGGAGCGGGCGGTACGTGTATCTCGGCGACGAGGTGTTCCCAGCGAAGGTGTCCCCCACCGCAGGGCCCTCGCTGCTCGGGCTGGGCCGGGCGTTCGGCCGGCTCCACGTGGTGGACGTGTCCGACATTACCAAGCCCCGCGGGGTGGCCTGGTACGAACCGATGGACGGCGGCACCCACAACGTCTGGGTGGCGGGCGACACGCTCTACCTCGGTGACTATCAGGGCGGGCTCCGGGTGCTCGACGTCGCGGGGGAGATGCGGGGAGACCTGCTGCGGCAGGGCCGTGAAATCGCCCACGTCGTGACCGGGGACGCGAAGGGGAACACCCCGAATGCCGCCATGGCATGGGGGGCCATCTACCGGAATGGGATGATCTACGTGCCGGATGTCTTCTCGGGGCTGTGGATCGTGAAGGTGGATTCGAAGGTGGAGGGGGTGCCGTAGGACGGCGGGGCAGATGGGCAGATGGGCAGTGACCTCGGGTAAGCCGCCCATCCGCCCATCCGCCCATCGGCCCATCGGCCCATCGGCCCATCCCCCTGACCCGCCACCTCGATTCGGCTATCTTTCTCTTCCTATGTCCACCGCCCAAAACCTCCTTGTCCGGACCTTCGCCGACCGCGGCGAGGGGCTCGCCCACCTGATGCTCCGGGCCGGGGAAGCCCCGCGCCTGATCGCGGTGGACGATGCGATGGGCTGCCCGATGGACACCGCGCTCGCGGCGCTGGAGTGGACGGTCGCCGTCGGGATCCTCCACGACGACGACCTGCTGCACGCCGGTCGCCTCACGACCGAGACCGCCGCGGCCGTGATCGAACGCAAGACGCCCGAGGGCCGGCAGTATGTCTTCCTGGGGCCGCGTCTCGACGCGCCCCCGATGGACGTCTTCGAGGGGGCCGTGCTGTTCGACGAACCGGGCGTCAAGGCGGTCGAGTTCCGCCAGCACGCGCACGCCCTGGCCCACTTCCTCCGCGCGACCGGTGGTGCCGGCGCCATTCTTGCGATGCTCGGGCGCCGGGCGCCCGAAGTGCGCCATCTCCGCCGCTGGCTGGGCCCCATCCTTCAGGAGCTCGATGCACCCCGTCCCCTGATCGGGGGCTGGTTCGCCGCCACGGCGGCGGGCTGCCTCTTTGCGTATCCCGAGGGCGAGGCCATTTCCCGTTATATCGAGGTTGGACTCGAACCATGAGCCGTTCCGCCGTCCTGCTCGGCCTGTCCCTGCTCCTCGCCGCCTCCCCCGTCACCGCCCAGACCGTCATCCAGCCCGAGAAGCCGCTCGATCCGGGCCAGACCGTCACCCGCGATGCCATTGCAATGCTGCGCGATTCATTGAACGGCATCACCGCCGCAGGCGCGCGCCTGGTGCGCGGTGTCGGCCCCACCAGCTCGCCCGCATGGCTCCAGTCCCGCGCCCGGAACATCGCAGGCGCCTGCACTCGTGCCCAGACGACGATGGTCGCAGCGCGCCCAGCGGTCGAAGGGGGCGCCGATTCACTCGTGGTGCAGGTCAACGCCCGGCGCACGCTGCTCGCCGCGATGACCGGACTCAACACGACTCTCACGGCGTGCGAGACGTCCTGGAGGGAACGAGCCGCCGCCGCCGACGCCTCGCCCATCCGCGAACGGGGCCCGAGCGAGGTCGAGGCCCTGAAGCAGGAATTGCAGACGTTCGACAAGAAACTGTTGGCCTACGCCTCGACCCAAGGCGTCAAACTGCCCTCGATTGGGAGCGGGACGCCGCCGGAAGTCCACTGACCTTCGGTGGGGAATTGTGGATTCACATTTCCACAACACGTGGAGAGTCGGGCCAGCACGTGACAGCAGGCAGGGTTAGCCATCCACATTCGAGCCACAACAGCGAGCGTAACCCGAATAAAGACAGGCACTTGCAAGATATCTAGCGACCCCTAGATTAGAGGCGTCATCGGTCAGGCCACATCTGGAACCTCGGGTTCCTGGCGTACCTGGCAGATGTGTCCGGATGGGACGTCAGGGGAGGCCGCCGAAGCAACCAAGGGCTCAGGCAGCTGGTGATCCTGGTGAACACCCCAACTGGACAGGTGAAGCCAGTCGCGTGCTTCACCCACCCCGATCTAGCGCCTCGGGGTGCAGTGCGAAGGGTCGGTCCGCGACTCGATCCGACTCGCAGCGCGCACACCGACGAACCAGGTGGGACGGCCATCCGGCCTGGGGATCGAAGCCGAGGCTCTGCCTCGCCCTACCGAGCGGCGGACCAGCCAACCGGTGGCAGGTGGAAGAAGAACGGCGGCCACTAGGCCCCGACCTCGGGTAGTCGATGTGAGGGACGGCCGTACGGTGAATAACCGGACGGCCGTCTCTGCGTTCATGCCCCCGCGTCGCGCCGCGCTTCTACTCTTCCCCTGCTCCCCAGTCACTCTTCCCGCGATACGCGCGTCGGCGATCGAGCTGCCAGAGCGTCCGCGCGCTCACCAGGGCGTCGCCCTCGAAATTCGCGGGATCCGCGAGGGCGTCCGCCATGCTCGCCGTCTTGGCGCTCGCGTTGTCGGCATAGTGCAGCACTTCCGCCTCGAGCGTCAGTGGGGGTACCGCGGCGCCGAATTCCAGCCGGCCATGATGGGAAAGAATCAGGTGGTGCAGGATGGCGAGTTCGGCCTCGGTGCAGGGCATCGGGGTCGCGACGCGCACGCGCCGTTCCAGCATCAGCGTGCCCAGCACGACGTGTCCGTGAAGCGTGCCCGCTTCGGTGGCCTCGAAGAGCCCGCCCTCCCACCGGTAGGCCTCCAGCTTCCCGATGTCGTGCAGCAGGACGCCCGCCAGGACCACGTCCTGTTCCGCGCGACACATGCGGGCGATCGCCCGGGCGATGGTCGCCACCTCCAACGTGTGCTTGAGGAGACCGCCCAGCATCGCGTGATGTCCGCCCAGGCTCGCGGGGCACGCCTGGTACCGCTCCCGGAATTCATCGTCCTGATAGAACAGCGCCAGCGTTCGCGCGAGGCGCGGCCTGGTGATCTCGGCGCGCCAGCCGTCGAGGGCCTTCCAGTACGGCCCCGGATCGCCGATCGCCGGGACGAGCTTGTTGAGCTCCACGGATCCCTTCGGCAGCGGGCGGATGGAGCTGACCTTGAGCTGGCGCTGGTCGCGATACCGGCCCAGCTCTCCGATGACCTGCACCACGTCGCCCCGGCTGATCCCGGCGATCCTCGGCTGATCCTCGGCCCAGAACGGGGCCGTGGCC
>DASTCF010000069.1:0-2978 GCA_035711365.1 Gemmatimonadales bacterium | reverse complement strand
GCGGTCCGCATCACCACCGAGGTGGCCGGTGCGCTCGATTACGCTCACCGCCACGGCGTGATCCACCGCGACATCAAGCCCGAGAACATCCTGCTCCATGACGGCCGCGCGCTGGTCGCGGACTTCGGCATCGCGCTCGCGGCGAGCAAGGCGGGCGACACCCGGATGACCGAGACCGGCATGTCCCTCGGCACCCCGCATTACATGAGCCCCGAGCAGGCCATGGGCGAGCGGGAGATCACTGCGCGTTCGGATGTCTATGCCCTCGGCTGCGTCCTGTACGAGATGCTGCTGGGCGAGCCACCCTTCACCGGCCCGACTGCACAGTCGATCGTGGCCAAGGTGATGACCGAGAAACCGGCACCGCTCATGGCGCGGCGGGACCGGATTCCGCCCGAGGTCGAGGACGCCGTCCTCACCGCACTGGAGAAGCTGCCGGCCGACCGCTACGCCTCAGCAGCCGAGTTCGCAGCCGCGCTGGTGAGCCCCGGGTTCACATCACCGGTCGGCGCCTCACCGAGACGCCCCATTCCCCGTGCACGGACCCTGTGGAACCCACTCAGCATTGGTGCCACCGCGCTGGCGGCAGCCTTGGTCGTCGTGGCGGCGGTCCTTGCCCGCCCGCCAGCGCCCGCGCCTGTGGCCCGGTTCCGCATGGTACTCGATTCCACGCGCCAGCTCTTCTTTACCGGCCAGGCCAATCCGCCGCGAGTCGCCGTGTCCCCGTCCGGCGCCGAGCTGGTGTACGTCGGTGTGGCCGAGAGCACCGGCGTGGTGAGCATCGGGAACCTGGGCTCGTCTATCTTGGGCTCCGGCACCAGCGGCTTCGGGAGTGCCGGCCGCAACAGCGCGCTGATTCATCACCGCTTCAGCGACATGGAATCCCGCGAGCTGCCGGGGACCGAGGGCGCCTGGGCGCCGCAGTTCGCGCCCGACGGCGAGCGAGTGGCCTTCGTGGTGAACGTGACTGGCGGACTGGCGATTCGCGTCGTGGCACTCTCGGGTGGACCGCCGGTCACGGTGCTGGACTCCGGGGTGGGAAGCGCCGTCGCGTGGGGCCCGGATGACAATCTCTACTTCGTGCACCCTACCGAGCCCGAGGTATATCGCGTGCCGGCCGCGGGGGGAGCGGCAGAGCGGGTGACACGGCTGCAGGGGCCCGCCGGAGCGGTCTATGACTGGCCTGCGGTCCTCCCCAACGGGAAGGGCATCATCCTCACTGTGGGTCCCGAACGCACCGCCGCCGTGTCGACAGGCGACCGCCTGGCGGTCCAGGTTTTTGACCTGGCAACCGGCGCGTCGCGGGGTGCCGTCACGGGTGTGTTCGGCCGGTACGCGCCGACGGGACACCTGGTGTACGCGACTGCGGACGGCGTCCTGCTGGCAGCGCCTTTCGATCAGGGCTCGCTGACCTTCACCGGCCGCTCGGTGGCACTTCTCGAGGGCGTGGACGTTCGCGTCCAGGGGATCACCGACATCGCGCTGTCACCGGCCGGCACGCTGGCCTACACCACCCCGAGCCTCAACGCGCCCGAGGCAGTATCCTGGGTCGGCCGGGGCGGCACGGTGGCGCGCGTCGACCCAGCCTGGACCCGGGACTGGGAGTTCGAGGGACTCGCGCTGTCGCCGGATGGCGGGCGCGCAGCGCTGGTGATCGAGGCGGGCAACCGCGGAGACGTCTGGATCAAGCAGCTCGACCGCGGCCCGTTGTCCCGACTCACCTTCGCCGGCGACTACAACGCGGCGCCGACCTGGACGCCCGACGGGCGCTTCCTCACGTACGTGTCGCTGCGCCAGGGTAGTCGAGCCGTCCGGCGGGTGGCGGCCGACGGCAGCGGCAGCGATTCCCTGCTGTTCGAGCTCGACCGGGACATTCACTACGCGGAATCGTCGCGGGACGGACGCTGGCTG
Organism: Gemmatimonadales bacterium; assembly: GCA_035711365.1. Classification (GTDB taxonomy): domain Bacteria; phylum Gemmatimonadota; class Gemmatimonadetes; order Gemmatimonadales; family GWC2-71-9; genus DASTCF01. The sequence continues at coordinate 1,067 of DASTCF010000069.1, read as the reverse complement.
GTAGTGAGCGTCGGAGGCCCATCGGACGATGTTCTGGCGCTCCACGTCGGCCAGGATACCCTGCCGCAGCCGGTGCTGACCGAGTCGTTCGATGAGTTCTTCCCGGCCCTCTCACCCGATGGGCGGTGGCTGGCTTACGTGTCCAACGAATCGGGGCGTAGCGAGGTCTATCTCCGGCCGTTCCCGGACACGCGCCTGGGCAAGTGGCAGTTGACAACCGACGGGGGAGTCGAGCCGCTGTGGAGCAGCGATGGCCGCGAGCTGTTCTTCCGGAGCCTGGATCGCTCGACCATCCTGAGCGTGGACCTGCGGGGTGGACCGGCGGCGGCAACGCAGCGCGTCGTCACCCGTCTGCCGGCCAGCGACGATTTCGAGGGCAACCCCCGCAACCGGCTGTTCGCCGCCTCGGCGAGCGGGCGTTTCTTGATGATTCAGCGCGCCAATGCGACCGATGTGTCCGGCGACATGGTGGTGGTGCTCAATTGGCTCACAGAGCTGCGGACGAAGGTGCCCCGATGACCGAAGCCCAGACCCGCCTCGCCGCTGCCCTCGCCGACCGCTACCGGATCGAGCGCGAGCTTGGCGCGGGTGGGATGGCCACCGTGTATCTCGCGCAGGACCTCAAGCACGACCGAAAGGTCGCCATCAAGGTGCTCCGCCCGGAGCTGGCGGCGGTCATCGGCGCCGAGCGGTTCCTGAGCGAAATCAAGACCACCGCCAATCTCCAACATCCGCACATCCTGCCGCTGCACGATTCCGGCGAGGCTGATGGCTTCCTCTTCTACGTCATGCCGTTCGTGGAAGGAGAAACTGTTCGCGACCGGATCAGCCGGGAGAAGCAGCTCCCGGTGACCGATGCGGTCCGCATCGCCACCGAAGTGGCTAGCGCGCTCGATTACGCCCACCGCCACAACGTGATCCACCGGGACATCAAGCCCGAGAACATCCTGCTGCACGACGGCCGCGCGCTCGTGGCCGACTTCGGCATCGCGCTCGCCGCCAGCAAGGCCGGCGGCACCCGCATGACGGAAACCGGCATGAGCCTCGGCACGCCGCACTACATGAGC
>DASTCF010000068.1:0-4329 GCA_035711365.1 Gemmatimonadales bacterium | reverse complement strand
CCTGCCGGACGAGAGCGGCGCCGAAGCCGCCCTCCGGCCGTCGCGGCTGGACGAGTTCGTCGGACAGCTTCAGGTCAAGGCGTCGCTCCAGATCGCGATCGATGCCGCCCGCGGCAGGGGCGAAGCCCTCGACCATACGCTGTTCTTCGGACCGCCCGGTCTCGGCAAGACCACGCTCGCCGGCCTGATGGCGCGGGAGATGGGGGTGCAGATCCGCACAACGTCCGGCCCGGTGCTGGAAAAGCCGGGGGACCTGGTCGGCCTCCTCACCACCCTGGGCCAGGGTGACATTCTCTTCATCGACGAGATTCACCGCCTCCGGCCTGCGCTCGAGGAGTTCCTGTACTCCGCGATGGAAGACTACCGCGTGGATGTACGGATCGCGGACGGGCCGAATGCCCAGACCATCCCCATGGCGCTCGAGCGGTTCACGCTCATCGGCGCCACCACGCGGTTCGGCCTCCTGACGCCGCCGATGCGCGCCCGGTTCGGGCTGGTCGAGCGGCTCAACTTCTACCCCGCCGAGGACCTCCGCCTGATCGTGGAGCGCTCGGCCGGGATTCTCCGGGTGCCGACCGACCTGGAGGGCGCGGAAGAAATCGCCCGCCGCAGCCGGGGCACGCCCCGGGTCGCGAACCGGCTGCTCCGGCGGGTCCGCGACTTCGCACAGGTGCGCGCGGAGGGACATATCACCGGGTCGGTCGCCCGTGATGCCCTCGCGCGGCTGAATGTGGACGAGTTCGGCCTGGACGACATGGACGCCCGCATTCTCCGCACCCTGATCGAGAAGTTCGGCGGTGGCCCGGTCGGACTCACGACCCTCGCCGTTTCCGTCGGCGAAGACAGCGGCACGCTCGAGGAAGTGTACGAGCCCTATCTCATTCAGCAGGGATTCCTCGAGCGGACCCCACGGGGCCGCTGTGCCACAGTCCATGCGTACCGCCGATTCGACATCACGCCTCCGGCCGGCCAGACCACCATCTTTGACGGCTGAGACCCCCCTCCGCACCGCCGACTTCGAGTACGATCTTCCGCCGGAGCTGATCGCACAGCACCCGTCCGCGCGCCGCGGAGAGAGCCGGTTGCTGATCGTTCAGCGGGCCGGCAGGCCCGCGAGCCAGGGGGGAGGTGAAATCCGGGACGCCCGGTTCTCCGACCTGCTGGGGCTGATCCCGCCGGGAGACCTCGTCGTGCTCAATTCCACCCGCGTGCGACACGCCAGGTTGCTGGGGACCCGGCCGACCGGCGCACCGGCGGAGGTGCTCCTGCTCCACCCCACCGTGCGCGACTGCTGGCTGGCGATTGGCAAGCCGGGTCACGCGCTACGCCCCGGGAAGCGTGTCCGCCTCGGCGGCGACGTCGAAATCGAGACGGTCGAGGTGCTCGAGAGCGGCGAGCGCGTCGTGCGCGCGGTCGGGGCGACGATGGAAGACGCGATCGCGCGTTTCGGCCGGCTGCCCCTCCCGCCCTATATCGACCGCGAGCCCGACGCCACGGATGAGCTGCGCTACCAGACGGTCTACGCCGAGCGGGAGGGAAGCGTCGCGGCGCCGACGGCGGGCCTCCACCTGACCGGCGAGCTGCTGGACGCTTTCCGCGCGAAAGGCGTGCGGATCGAGACCCTCGACCTGGAGGTGGGTCCCGGCACCTTCCGGCCCGTCGAGGCGGAGCGGATCACCGAGCACCCGATGCACCCCGAACGATTCGAGATTCCCGATCGCCTGGCCCGTGCGGTGGGCGAGACGCGAGACCAGGGCGGCGCGGTCTGGGCCGTGGGAACGACGGTCGTCAGGGCGCTCGAGAGCGCAGTCCGGCCGGACGGCGGCATCGCTGCCGGCGGCGCGGAGACCCGATTGCTCATCGCGCCGGGCTATGAGTTCCGCGCTGTGGATCGCCTGGTGACCAATTTCCACCTTCCGCGCTCGACGCTCCTGATGCTGGTCGCGGCCTTCGCGGGGTACGAGACGACGATGGGGGCCTATCGGCATGCCGTGGCCGCCCGGTACCGCTTCTACAGCTATGGCGATGCGATGTGCGTGATCTGATGCATACGTTCTCCCTTGAGGCCACCCAGGGTCTCGCGCGCGCCGGGACCCTTCGCCTGCCCCGCGGGGAGGTGCGAACGCCGGCCTTCATGCCGGTCGGCACCTACGGAACCGTCCGCGGCCTGCACCCTCAGGAAGTGCGTCGTGCCGGTGCCCAGATCATCCTCGGCAACACCTATCACCTGCACCTGCGCCCCGGTGAGGACGTGGTGCGGGCCCTGGGCGGCCTGCACGCGTTCGCCCACTGGGACGGCCCGATGCTGACAGACAGCGGGGGCTTCCAGGTCTTCTCGCTCCAGAGCCTTCGGCGCATCGATGAGGAGGGTGTGGAGTTCCAGAGCCACGTGGATGGCAGCACCCGGACGATCACGCCCGAGCGGTCGATGGAGATCCAGCAGGCGCTCGGCGCCGACATCGTGATGCAGTTCGATCACGTCGTGCCGGGCCAGGCCGACCACGCCCTCGCGCGGGAAGGGATGGAGCGATCGCTCCGCTGGCTCGATCGGTGCAAGGCCCGCCACCTCGCGCTGGAGTCCGAGCCGCCCATCCGCCCATCCGCCCATCCCCCGGTTCCGCAGGCGCTCTGGCCCATCGTGCAGGGCGGCAGCCACGACGACCTGCGGCGGGCCTCGCTCGACGGGATCCTGGCGCGCGGTCCGTGGAGCGGCGTCGCGATCGGCGGGCTCTCGGTCGGGGAGCCGAAACCGGTGATGCATCGCGTTCTCGAGGGCCTCGCGCCCGTGCTGCCCGCGGCGGCGCCCCGTTATCTTATGGGGGTCGGATTTCCGGCGGATTTGCTTGAAGGGATCGCCCGGGGGATGGATCTTTTCGACTGCGTCGCCCCCACCCGGAACGGCCGGCACGGGACGGCGTGGGTCGCGACCGGGCGGGTGAACGTGCGCGGGGCGGGAAACCGGCTTTCACGCGAGCCCCTGGATCCCGAGTGCGATTGTGAGACCTGCACCACGTTCAGCCGCGGTTATCTCCGCCATCTCTTCGTGGCGGAGGAGATGCTCGGGCTCCGGCTGGTGTCGATCCATAATGTCCGGTTCCTCGTCCGGCTGGGGGAGCAGGCCCGGGCCCACATCCTGGATGGCACTTTTGACGGCTGGAGCCGTGAGTGGCTCCGCCGCTTTCACGCACGAGGCGAGACGTGATGCTTTCCCTGGTGAGCCTGATGGCGCCCGCTCCCGGTCAGAAGGGCGGAATGAGCCTGCTGCTGATCCAGCTGCTGCTGATCGGCATGGTGTTCTACTTCCTGATCCTCCGCCCGCAGTCGCAGGCGCGGAAGAAGCATGCCGAGATGCTGACGGCGCTCAAGAAGGGCGACGATGTCATCACGACCGGCGGCCTGATGGGCAAGGTGCGCGACATCAAGGACGACCGCGTCACCATCGAAAGCGGCAGCAGCACGGTTGTGGTGCACCGCTCCCGCATCATCCAGGTGGGCGAGTCCGCTCCGCCCCAGCTCCCGGCCTGATGTCGCTGCTCTCCATCCACCTGCTGGGTTCCGAGATCCTCCGCCGGGCGAGCGCGCCAGTGACGGCGGTCGACGACGCGGTGCGGCGGCTCGTGGACGACATGTTCGAGACCATGGATGCGGCGGAGGGCGTCGGGCTTGCCGCCAACCAGGTCGGAATCGGGCAGCGGGTGGCGGTGGTCGATGCCGAGGGCGACCGTTTTGCGATGATCAACCCGCGCATCGTCGAGGTGTCGGGCCGCTCGACGGCGGAGGAAGGCTGCCTGTCGATTCCCGACATCTACGCAGAGGTCACCCGGCCCGAGCAGGTCGTGCTGGAGGCGCTCGATCGGAACGGACAGTCCTTCCGGATGGAGGCAACGGGCCTCAAGGCGAGGGCCATTCAGCACGAAATCGACCATCTCGACGGCATTCTCTTCCTCGATCGCCTGAGCCCGATGAAGCGCCGGCTGCTCGCCGCCAAGTACCGCCGGGAGCACAAGGACGATGCCGGCCATCTCCGGGAGGTGGCGCGGCCGACCGGCCGCGAGCGCTGATGCGCGTCGTCTTCTTCGGCACCCCGGAGTTTGCGGTGCCGTCGCTCGAGGCGCTGATCCGCCATGGCCACCAGGTGGCCGCCGTCGTGACCCAGCCGGATCGCCCGCACGGCCGTTCCCGTTCCACCCTCGTCCCTCCTCCGGTCAAGAACACCGCGCTGCGCGCCGGCCTCAGGCTGCTGCAGCCCGAGCGTCCGATCGGGGATTCCTTCACCGCAGCCGTGCGTGAGGCTGGGGCCGAGCTTGGGGTCGTCGTCGCGTACGGCCA
>DASTCF010000067.1:0-8139 GCA_035711365.1 Gemmatimonadales bacterium | reverse complement strand
GTGGAGCTGGCGAAGAAGTCGCTCGCGCTCGCCGCGGCCAAGCTGCCGGTGACGACGCGCTTCATCAAGCGCGAGGAGATCTGAGGCATGAACGGTAGCGAGCTGCGCGAGCTCTCCACGGAGGAGCTCGAGAAGAAGCTGGCGGAGCTGAAGGCGGAGCGCTTCAACCTGGGCTTCCGTTCGGCCACCGAGTCGATCGACAACCCGATGCGGTTCCGGACGCTGCGCCGGGACATCGCCCGCATCCTGACGGCCTTGCGGTCGCGCGCGGCGCAGTAGCCGCGGCGCCGCCGGAACACGGAGAACGAACGCACATGGCACAGACGGAGCAGGCGGCCCGCGCCCAGCGCAAGACGCGCACCGGGGTCGTCACGAGCGACAAGATGACGAAGACGGTCACCGTGCAGCTGGTGCGGCGGTTCTCGCACGCAGTCTACGGGAAGCAGATCACCCGGACCACTTCGGTGAAGGCGCGGGACGAGGTCGGCGCCAAAATCGGCGACACCGTCCGCATCATGGAGACCCGGCCGCTGGCGAAGACCGTGCGCTGGCGCGTGCTGGAGATCGTGCTGCGGGCGAAGTAGGGCGGGGCGCACAGCTGTGCGCCCCAACAGTACGCGGAACTCGAGGAACACATGGTTCAGCAAGAGAGCATGCTCAAGATCGCGGACAATTCCGGCGCCCGGCGGGCGCTGGTCATCCGCGTCCTCGGCGGCAGCAAACGCCGTTACGCCGGCCTCGGCGACACGGTGGTGGTGGCGATCAAGGACGCCATCCCGACCGGCCAGGTGAAGAAGGGCGACGTGGCGAAGGCGGTGATCGTCCGCACCGTGAAGGAGACCCGCCGCAAGGACGGGTCGTACATCCGGTTCGACGAGAACGCTGCGGTCCTCATCGACGACAAGGGCGAGCCGCGGGCGACCCGCATCTTCGGCCCGGTGGCGCGGGAGCTCCGCGAGAAGAAGTACATGAAGATCGTCTCGCTGGCGCCGGAGGTGCTCTAGCATGAAGCCGCTCGTCTATAAGAAGGCCAAGCGGATCCGGCAGAAGCCGGTTGTCCGCCACAAGCTCCGGATTACCCGGGGCGACACCGTCCAGATCATCTCGGGCGATGACAAGGGCAAGCGGGGGAAGGTGCTCCGCGTCCACCTCAAGACCGGGCGGGTGACGGTCGAGGGTGTGAACATCGTGAAGCGGCACCGGCGGGCGACGCAGACCGCCGAGGGCGGGATCGTCCAGTTCGAGGCGCCGATCCACCATTCGAAGGCGATGCTGCTCGATCCCAAGAGCGGCGAGCCGACCCGCACGCGCCGGCGCCGGGACGCCGACGGCACGGTCGAGCGGATCGCGGTGAAGTCGGGTCAGCCGATTCCGAGGAGCAGGTAAGATGGCAGACACGAAAGAAAAGCCGGCCAAGGGCGGCGCGCCGAAGGGCGGAGCCGCGAAGGCCCCGAAGGAGAAGGCGGGCGCGGGCGCGACCGATCCCGCGCCGAAGGCGGTGGACGGCACGCCGCGCCTCCGGACCCACTACGACCAGGTCGTGCGGCCGAACCTGTCCAAGCAGTTCGGCATCACCAACCCGATGCAGCTGCCGCGGCTGGCGAAGATCGTGCTCAACGTCGGGCTGGGCGAGGCGAGCAAGAACCCGAAGGCGCTGGACGCCGTCGTGGCCGAGCTGGCCCAGGTGACCGGGCAGAAGCCGGTGGTGCGGCGGGCCAAGAAGTCGATCGCCAACTTCGGCCTCCGGGCCGGGGTGCCGGTGGGCGCATCGGTGACGCTGCGCGGCGCGCGGATGTACGAATTCCTCGACCGGTTCATCACGCTGTCGATTCCGCGCATCCGCGACTTCCGCGGGCTGTCGGATCGCAGCTTCGACGGCCGGGGCAACTACACGATCGGCATCAAGGAGCAGATGATCTTCCCCGAGGTCGATTTCGACAAGGTCGAGAAGATCCACGGCATGGACATCACGATCGTGACCACCGCGGGCCGGGATGACCTCGCGATGGCGCTGCTCCGGGAATTCGGCTGGCCGTTCCGCGGCGAGACCCCGCTCAAGGTGGCGTGAACCGGGCATCCTCCGGGATGCCAATTGGAGAGACGATGGCGAAGACCTGTTGGATCGAGAGAGCCAAGCGTACGCCGAAGTTCAAGGTGCGCACCGTCCGCCGCTGTGCGCGGTGCGGGCGGTCACGCGCCACTCTGCGCAAGTTCGGCCTCTGCCGAATCTGCTTCCGTGAGCTCGCGCTGAAGGGGGAGATCCCCGGCGTGCGCAAGGCCAGCTGGTAAGGGGACGCGAGAACCATGAGCATGACAGATCCCGTCGCGGATATGCTGACCCGCATCCGGAACGCCTGCACTGCCGGGCACCGGAGGGTCGACGTTCCAGCGTCGAAGCTGAAGGTGGAATTGGCGCGGCTGCTCCAGGAAAACCACTACATCGCCGAGTACAAGATGCTCGACGACGGTGGCCGCGGGCTCCTGCGGCTGTACCTGAAGTACCACAACGAACTTCCGGTGATCCGGGAGCTCCGCCGCGTGTCGACCCCGGGCCTCCGGCGCTACGTGAAGTGCCGCGACCTCCCGCGCGTCAAGAACGGCCTCGGCATGGCGATCGTCTCGACCCCCAAGGGGCTGATGAGCGACCGCCAGGCGCGGACGGCCAACCTCGGCGGCGAGCTGCTCGCCGTGGTCTGGTAGGAGGCGCCATGTCGCGTATCGGCAAGAAGCCCGTGGCCGTGCCGGCCGGCGTCACCGTGACGCTCTCGGGCAATACGATTGCGGTGAAGGGTCCCAAGGGCGAGCTCAACCGGAAGTTGCACCCGGAGATGCGGCTCGAGCAGGCGGAGGGGAACATCTCCGTGACGCGCCCCTCGGAGGAGACCCGGCACAAGGCGCTCCACGGCCTGACCCGCACGCTGGTCCAGAACATGATGGACGGCGTGACCAAGGGCTACCAGAAGGTGCTCGAGATCCAGGGCGTCGGCTACAAGGCCGAGGCCAAGCCATACGGACTCAACCTGATCGTGGGGCTGTCCCATCAGGTGCCGATCCGGGCGCCCAAGGGGATCAAGCTGACGGTGGAGAACAACACGCTGGTCCGGATCGATGGCCCCGACAAGGAGCTGGTCGGCCAGGTGGCCGCCGAGATCCGGTCGGTCCGCCCGCCCGAGCCCTACAAGGGGAAGGGCATTCGCTACCAGGGCGAGCACGTCCGCCGCAAGGCCGGCAAGACAGGAGCCAAGTAACCATGCGTGCCATTCATGCACCGAAGACGCGCCGGGAGCTGCGGCGCCGGCGGCACCTGCGGGTCCGGCAGAAGGTGGCCGGCACCGCGGAACGGCCGCGCCTGGTCGTGTTCCGGTCGCTCAAGCACACCTACGCCCAGCTCGTCAACGACGATCTCGGCGTGACCCTGCTGGGCGTGAGCGATACCAGCGAGGGCGTCGCGGTCGAGGGGGCGGGCAAGGTCGCCCGCGCCAAGGCCGTGGGCCAGCTCCTCGCCGAGAAGGCCAAGGCCGCGGGCTTCAAGAGCGTGGTCTTCGACCGGGCCGGTTACCGATATCATGGCCGCGTGCAGGCCGTCGCCGACGGCGCGCGCGCGAGCGGACTGGAGTTTTAAATGGCGGACGAACAGGCAGTGAGCGCGGCTCCGGCCGCCACCGAACAGGCCCCGAGCCAGCCGGCGCGCCGGGGCCGTGGCGGGCGCGGTGAGCGCGGGCCCCGGCGGGACCGGGACCGCGACCGCGAGCGCAGCGACCACGTCGAGAACGTGATCGCGATCAATCGCGTGGCCAAGGTCGTGAAGGGCGGCCGGCGCTTCTCGTTCAACGCCCTGGTGGCGGTGGGCGACGGCAAGGGGAAGGTCGGCGTCGCGACCGGCAAGGCGAACGAGGTGTCCGAGGCCGTCCGCAAGGCGGTCGAGGCCGCCAAGCGCACGATGATCGACCTCCCGCGCACGGGCGCCACGATCCCGCACGAGGTGATCGGCCGCCACGGTGCAGGCCGGGTGCTGCTCAAGCCCGCCGCGACCGGTACCGGCGTCATCGCCGGCGGCCCGGTGCGCGCGGTGCTCGAGTGCGCCGGCATCACCGACATCCTGACCAAGAGCCTCGGCTCCACCAACCCGCACAACATGGTGCGGGCCACGATGGACGGCCTGGCCCGGCTGGTGTCGGTCCGCCAGCTCGCGCGCGAGCGCGGCATCGAGGCGGACCAGCTGGCCTACAAGCCGCGCCAGGAGGGCTGAGTCATGGGTCGCAATCCCGTCGTCGGCCGGCAGGGCCCGAAGTGGCACGCCGCCACGATTCCCACCGAGGAGGCGGCAGCCCGGCTCTCGGTCAAGCAGATCCGGTCGTCGATCGGCCACGCGGAGACGATGCGGCGGACGCTCCGCGCGCTCGGCCTCCGGCACCACCAGCAGGTGGTGGAGCTGGCCAACTCGGCGTCGGTGCGAGGCATGCTATTCAAGGTGCGTCACCTGGTGGACGTGACGCCCGTCAAGGAGGCCTGATGGCCAGCGAGACCAAGACCCCGACCGTCACCCTCTCGTCGCTGCGGCCCGCCAAGGGCGCGACGCAGTCGCGGAAGCGCGTCGGCCGCGGGCCCGGTTCGGGGCTGGGCAAGACGTCCGGCAAGGGACACAAGGGCCACAAGGCCCGCACCGGCGGCGGCACCAACCCGGGCTTCGAGGGCGGCCAGATGCCGATGTACCGGCGGCTGCCGAAGCGCGGGTTCACGAACCCGTTCAAGGTGACCGTCCAGGCGGTGAATCTGTCCCGGCTCGAGCGGATCACGGGCGCGGAAGTGACCCCGGAGACCCTGGCCGCGGCCGGGCTCATTATCCGTCCGGGGCAGAAGGCCAAGATTCTGGGCACCGGGGAGGCGACGCGCGCGTTCACGGTGCGCGGCATTCCCGTCTCCGCGTCCGCGCGCGCCAAGATCGAGGCGGCCGGCGGCACGGTCGAGGGTTAAGTGACCGCACCCCGCGTTCCCGCTCTCTCGATCGACCCGGAGCTGAAGCGGAAGATCACGTTCACGCTGCTGGCGCTGCTCATCTACCGCGTCGGCGCCCACATCGCCGCCCCGGGCGTGAACGTCCAGGCGCTGGCCGACTTCATCCGGAATTCCGCGGCGGCCGGCTTCTTCGGCCTCTACGACATGCTGGGCGGCGGCCTGTCGCGCGCGACGGTCTTCGCGCTCGGCATCATGCCGTACATCTCGGCCTCCATCATCTTCCAGCTGGTCGGCGGCGTGGTGCCGCAGATCGGCAAGATGCAGAAGGAGGAAGAGGGCCGGAAGAAGCTCACCCAGTACACGCGGTACCTCACGGTCTTCATCTCGTTCGCGCAGGCCTACACGTTCACGCTGTTCACCGAGTCCATCCCGGGCGCGGTGGTGAACCCCGGCTTCGCCTCGCGGCTCATCATGGTGACGACGCTGACGGCGGGCGCGATCTTCGTGATGTGGCTGGGCGAGCAGATCACCGAGCGGGGCATCGGCAACGGGATGAGCCTGCTCATCACGTTCTCCATCCTCGAGCGGCTGTGGCCGGCCCTGCTCCAGCTGGGCTCGCTGGTCAAGGGCGGCGCGGTGTCGATCCTCGGCGGCGCGTTCTACATGGGCATGCTGGTGCTCGCGATCGCGGCGGTGACCGCGATGACGATCGCCGCGCGGCGGATCCCGATCCAGATTCCGCGCAAGGTCATGGGCCGGGGCCGGATTCGCGAGGGGCAGAAGACCTTCATTCCGGTCCGGCTGCTCACGGCGAGCGTCATGCCGATCATCTTCGCCCAGACGATCATCATCGTGCCGGGCACGCTCGCGAGCTTCACGAAGGCCCCCCTCCTCACCGAGGTGGCCAACTTCTTCTATCCCGGCAGCCTCCCCTACGCCATCGTGTTCTCGCTGATGGTGCTGCTGTTCAGCTACTTCTACACGTCCATCATCTTCAATTCGGTGGACCTGTCGGAGAACCTGAAGAAGCAGGGCGGGTTCATCCCGGGCGTGAAGCCCGGCGCGAGCACCGCGGAGTACATCGACGCCGTCCTGGCCCGCATCACGCTGCCGGGCGCCATCTTCCTGGCGGCGATCGCGCTGGTGCCGATCTTCCTCAGCCAGCGGGTGGGCGTGCAGCAGCAGTTCGGCGGCACGTCGGTGCTCATCGTGGTCGGCACCCTGCTGGACACGATCGCGCAGATCGAGCAGCACCGCCAGCTCCGGAAATACGACGGATTCATGAAGACGGGCCGGGTGAAGTTCCGGGGGCGGCAGCAGAGATACATGTAACCCGGACTGCGGACCGCGGGCCAGAACGAAAGGACTGAGGACTGAGGACTGAGGACTGAGGACTGGGCTCGGGTACCGCCCTCAGTCCTCGCTTCTCAGTCCTCGCTGTTCAGTCCTCAGTCCTCAGTCCTCGCTTCTTTTCGGAGAGACCGACACGAAATGGACATCCTGCTGATGGGCCCGCCGGGCGCGGGGAAGGGAACGCAGGGCGCGCTGCTCGCCGAGCGGCTCGGGCTCCCCAAGTTTGCCACGGGCGACCTCCTCCGGGACGCTGTCAAGCGCGGCACGCCCCTCGGACTCAAGGCAAGGGCCGTGATGGAGGCGGGGCACCTTGTGGGGGACGACCTGATCCTCGGCGTGATCCGCGAGGAGCTGGATAAGCCTCAGGCCGCCCGGGGCGTGCTCTTCGACGGGGTAGTGCGGACGATTCCGCAGGCGGAAGGGATGGAGCGGCTGCTCGGCGAGCGGCAGCGGCGGCTCGACCACATCCTGTTTCTCGACGTGTCGGACCAGGAGATCCTCGGCCGGCTCGACAAGCGGCGGACGCTCGAGGGACGGGCGGACGACGACCCCGCCGCCGTGGCCACCCGGCTCCGCGCCTACCGCGAGCAGACCGCGCCGGTGCTGGCCTGGTACGAGGCGCGCAACGGCGTCACCCGGATCCCGGCCGTCGGGACGGTGGACGAGGTGGCCGCCCGCATCCGGGCCGCCCTCGGGATGGGCGAAGGATGATCACCATCAAGTCGCCTCGCGAGCTCGAGGCGATGACGCACGCGGGGCGGATCGTCGCCGGAACCCTCGCGCTCCTGCGCCGGGAGACCCGCGCCGGTCACTCCACGGAAGACCTCGACCGCATCGCCGAGGCGTTCATCCGGAGCCACCCGGGCGCCACGCCGTCTTTCAAGGGGCTCTACGGCTTCCCCAAGACGCTCTGCACCTCGATCAACGAGGAGATCGTCCACGGCATCCCGTCGACCAAGCGGGTGCTCCGGGAGGGGAACCTCGTGAGCGTGGACGTCGGCGTGCACTTCGACGGGATGCACGCCGATTCCGCCACGACGATTGCCGTGGGTGAGATCTCGCCCGAGGCGCAGCGCCTGCTGGACGTCACCCAGGAGTGCCTCGCGGCCGGGATCGCCGCAGCGCGGCTGGGCAACCACGTCGGCGACATCGGCCACGCGGTCCAGGGCGTGGCGGAGAAGGCAGGCTTCGGGGTGGTGCGGGAGCTGGTGGGGCACGGCATTGGGGCGCGCTTCCACGAGGAGCCGCAGGTGCCGAACTACGGCAGCCCCAAGCGCGGCCCGCGGCTGCTGGAGGGGATGACCCTCGCCATCGAGCCGATGATCACGATGGGCAATCCCGCCACGAAGACCCTGCCGGACAAGTGGACCGTCGTGACCGCTGATGGCAGTCTCTCGGCGCACTTCGAGCATACGGTGGCGATTACGAAAGAGGGGCCGAGGGTATTAACAACTCAGGACTGAGAAACGAGGACTGAGGACTGAAACACGCGACCCAGTCCTCAGTCCTCAGTCCCCAGTCCCCAGTCCTCAGTCCTCAGTCCTCAGTCCTTCCCAATGACCCCCATCAACCACCCATGAATCCCCGGATTCCCCGCCACGATTGCCGTGTGGGCCGGCCCCACATCCGTGCCGCTGAAATCCGTCACCTTCCCTCCCGCCTCCCGCACCAGCAGGATCCCCGCCGCGATGTCCCACGGCGCCAGCATGAGCTCCCAGAATCCGTCGAAGCGTCCGGCGGCGACGTCGGCCAGGTCGAGCGCGGCCGAGCCGGCGCGGCGCACGCCGCTGGTGGAGCGCATGACCGTGGCGAACTGCCGCTGGTAAGTCT
>DASTCF010000066.1:0-13000 GCA_035711365.1 Gemmatimonadales bacterium | reverse complement strand
TGGAACAGGCGATCGACGACGACGGGTTCGTCCTCGACACGGCGAGCCCGGCGCTGGCTGCCGCACGGCGCGAAGTCCAGGGCGCGCGCACCCGCCTTGTAAAGAAGCTGGAGCAGCTCCTCCGGACGGCGGAGGGCGGCGGAGATGGAAGCGTGACGGTTCGAAACGGCCGCTACGTCATTCCCGTGCGCAGGGACTCGCGGCAGCGCCCCGATGGCATCGTCCACGACGAATCCGCCAGCCACGGAACACTCTTCATCGAACCCTCGGCTGCGATCGAGCTGGGTAATGCGATGCGCGAGGCCGAGGCGGCCGAGGAACGGGAGACGCTGGCCGTGCTGCGTGCCCTGACCTCACGGTTGCGGCCGCAACGGGATGCCCTGAGCGACGGCGCGGAAATGAGCGTTCGTTTCGACGAGCTCGTCGCCCGGTCCCGCTACGCGGTTTCCGCGGACGGCGCGCGACCCGAATTGCACCTGTCACCGGGACCCCTGGTGATCCGACACGGCCGGCATCCGCTCCTGCTCGCGGGATCCGACCCGGTCATTCCATTCGAATTGACGCTCGACGAGGGTGAACGCACGCTGGTGGTAAGCGGGCCCAATACCGGAGGCAAGACGGTGCTGCTCAAGGCGGTCGGCCTGATGGCGACGCTGGCGCAGAGCGGAATCATCCCGCCCGTGGGCGCCGGCAGCGCGCTGCCCGTCTTCGATCGTTTCTTCGCCGACATCGGCGATCACCAGTCCATCGCCGCCAACCTCTCCACCTTCTCTGCGCACGTCGCCGCGCTCCGCAGGATCCTCGATGAAGCGGACGCCGCGACGCTCGTGCTGCTCGACGAGGTCGGCAGCGGGACCGATCCGGCGGAAGGCGCGGCGCTCGCCTCGGCCGCGCTGCTCGCGCTCAGCCGCCGCGGGACGACCACGCTGGCCACCACGCACCTCGGCGCCCTCAAGACGCTCCCCGAGCGGCACGCGGCTGTGGTGAACGCGTCGCTCGAATTCGACGCGGCGACGATCCGGCCGACCTACCGCTTCCAGAAAGGCGTTCCCGGCAGGTCGTACGGCCTGGCCATCGCGCGCCGGCTCGGCGTCGATCCGGCGGTGCTCGAAGAAGCGGATTCGGAGATGCCGCTGGCAGCCAGGACCCTCGACGCGCTCCTCGCGGATGTCGAGCAGCGACGACGGGAGCTGGATGCGCGGGAAGCGGCCACCGCCGCGCGCGAGGTGGAGAGCGAGGCGCGCGCCGCCCGGCTGGCGGCGGAACTCGGGCAGATTTCGGCCCGCGAGCAGGCGCTCCGGCGCCAGGAGCGCGAGGCCGAGCGTCGGGCCCGGGAACAGGCGCGCGCTTACCTGCTCGAAGCGCGTCAGCGGGTCGAGCAGGCCCTCGGCGTAGCGCGGGCGGCTGTGGACGAGGCGACGGCGCGCGAGGCGCGACGGCTGGTTGAGGAAGGCGTGGCCGCGGAGGCCCGCGCGCTCTCCGAGCAGGCAGATGTCGAGGGGCCCGCCGGCGGCGGAAGTATCGGCCCGGGCGCCCGGGTGCGTGTGCCGGGCACGGGAACCGGGGAGGTCCTGGAAGTCCGCGGTGATGGACGGGCCGTCGTGCTCGTCGGAGCGCTCCGCATGGTCGTCGAAACCCGGCTCCTGACCGTGGTGGCCGGCGAGAAATCGCGCAGGGTGCAGCCGCGCGGCGACGCGCCGGTCGCCGTCGAAGCGCCGGCTGAAGTGGATTTGCGGGGACTCACGGGCGACGAGGCGGAAGCGGCCGCGGTGGCGGCCATCGATGCCGCGGTCCTCGCCGATCGCCCGCACCTCCGGATCATTCACGGGAAGGGCACGGGAGTGGTCCGGGAACGGGTGCGGCGACTCCTCTCCGGGGACTCCCGCGTCGCGAGCTTTGCCTTCGCTCCCAGTAATCAGGGCGGGACCGGCGTGACCGTGGTGGAGTTCCGGCCGTGAGTGGGATCCCCGAGGAACTGATCGAGCAGGTCCGGGACAGCGCGGACCTCGTTGCCATCGTCGGCGAGTCCGTCGAGCTGAAGCGCACCGGCTCGGACTATCGAGGCCCCTGTCCGTTTCACGGCGGGACCCACCGGAACTTCGCGGTAGTGCCGCGGAAGGGCCTGTTCTACTGCTACGTCTGTCACGAGGCCGGAGATGTCTTCACCTACTTCATGAAGCGGTTCGGGATGGACTACCCGACCGCAGTGCGCGAAGTCGCCCGGCGTGTGGGGATCACCATTCCCGAACGCAGTGCGAGACAGGGCCCCGACCCCAACGAGCCGCTCTACAGTGCTGTCGGCGTCGCCCAGGACTGGTTCGCACGGCAGCTGCAGGAGTCGCCCGAGGCGCAGGGTGCCCGCGAGTATCTCGCGGGCCGCGGCATTACGACCGACGTCGCCGGCGAACTGGGCCTGGGCTTCGCGCCACGCGGCGGAGACTTCCAGAAGGCGATGGCGGAGCTCGGGATAAAGGATGACGGGCTCGTCACCGCCGGGCTGCTTGTTCGCCGGGAAGATGGCACCATCGCGCCACGCTTCCGCGGCCGGCTGCTCTTCCCGATTCAGGATCTCGCGGGCCGGATGGTGGCCTTCGGCGGACGCCTGCTCGGGCCCGGGGAACCGAAATACCTGAACTCTCCGGAGACGCCGATCTTCCACAAGGGGAGGACGTTGTATCACCTCCACCTTGCCAAGCAGGCGATCCGTCTCGAGGAAAATGCCATCCTGGTCGAGGGCTACTTCGACGCGCTCCGACTCGCGCTGAACGGAGTGGAAAACGTCGTGGCGCCGCTGGGGACGGCCCTGACGCCAGACCAGGCCGCGCTGCTCAAGCGCTTCACCAAGACCGTAATCCTGCTCTACGACAGCGACGGTCCCGGCCTCCGCGCGACGTTCCGTGCGGGTGATGAGCTCCTGCGCCACGACATCCGCGTGCGTGTGGCGACGATGCCGCCGGGCGAGGACCCGGACTCGCTGGTACAAGCGGGAGGTGCCGCCGCCCTCGCGCCGATCCTCAAGCAGGCGGTCGATGTGCTGGAGCGGAAGATTCAGCTGCTCGAGCTGAAGGGCTGGTTCGAAGGTGTTGAGCACCGGCGCAACGCCCTCGACCGCCTGCTCCCGACGATTCGCGCCGCCTCAAACGCGATCACCCGGGATCTTTATCTGGGGCGGGTGGCCGAGCGCGCCGGCGTGAGCCGGGACGTGCTCGCCGCGGAGGTCGCCGCCCTTCCGCCAACCGTCCAGGTGCCCACGTCGAGGCGGATGCCGACGCCCGCAGCCGCATCCGCGGTGAAGTCACCGGTGCGGGCGGGTGCCTCGGCGGAGCTCGAATTGCTTCGGGTCCTCGTTTCACACGAGCAGTACCGGGATCGGGCGCGTGCGGAAGTCCGGTCCGAATGGTTCGAGGACGCGACGAGTCGTGAAGTCTTCGAGGCCCTGGTTGCGTCCGAGCCCGGTACGCCTCCCGGGGATGCCGCGGCGGGCCTGTCGCCCCCAGCTCAGGAGGTCTGGTCCCGCCTGCGGGAACGGGGAGAGTCGCTGACGGAAGCAATCGCCGACGATGTATACGCGAGCGCGTGCGAGACCCTCGAGCTTCGCCCGCTCTGGCGCGAATACGAACGGATGCCGCCGGGAACGGGCAAGATGTCCCGCCGTCAGGACCTTCAGTCGCGTTTCCCGCGCGCGTTTCAGAAGACTGTGCAGTGGCAAAAGCAGCGGAAGGGCACCACGCCCTAGCCGTCCCACTCGACCGTGGACCTCTCAGTTCGGAGACAGGATGCACCCAGAACTCGTCAAGTTGCTGGATTTGCAGGAGAAGGACCTTGCCTTGCTCGACGTGGATCAGCGACTCCAGGCCGTGATGGAGGAAGTCGAGTCCCTGGACCAGGTCGTACGCGAGGCGGAGGCGCGGGTGGAGGCGGCCCGTCGCGCGGTGCAGGACGGGCTCCGCCGGAGGGATGAGGTCGAGGCGAAGGTTGAGACGTACCGCAAGCTGCAGGAGGGCCGCCGGAAGCGCCTGGAGGTGACGCGGCCGGGGAAGGAGACGGCGCCATTGATGGCGGAGCTCGACCTGGCCCGCCAGGTGCTCGCTCGTGAGGAGGCAGAGTGGATGCGGGCGGCCGAGACGGTGGCCAGCCTCGAGGGGAGGGTGAAGGACGCGGAGCAGGCGGTCGAGGTGCTCCGGGGCGAACAGGCGGGGCCACGTGGGGAACTATCGACACGGATCGCCGATCTCGGCGCGGAGCGCGCGACGAAGTTCGAACTGCGTGAGGGCAGCGCGGCCCTCATCGAGAAGTCGCTGCGCGCCAGGTACGACCGGCTCCGGCGTTCGCGCGCCCCCCGCGCCGTGGTGCCGCTCGCCGGGGACGCGTGTGGGGCGTGTTACACGGCCGTCCCGATGAATCGCAGGTCCCTGATCCGAAATGGGACCGTGATCGAGGGCTGCGAGGCCTGCGGCGTCATCCTCTATGTCCCCGCTCCTGATGAATGAGGCGCCTGCCGTGATGCCGCTCGCCGCGGGCATCCGCGCGCCGAGGCTGGTCGTGGCCCCCAGGCCGCCCGAGGCGGCGGTCGACCGCCTGTCGCAGGCGCTGGGCATCGATCGCGTGGTCGCCGCGCTGCTGGTGCAGCGTGGGCTGGATGAGCCGGACAGCGCGCGCCGCTTTCTCCGACCCGATCTCAACGACCTGAGCGACCCATTCGCACTCGCCGGGATGCACCGCGCGGTCGAGGCGATCGTCGCGACGGTGCGCGCGGGCCGCCGCATCCTGGTGCATGGCGACTATGACGTGGACGGTCAGTGTGCGACCGCCATGCTGACCCGCACTCTGCAATATGCCGGCGCCCGGGTTGAGCCCTTCGTTCCCCATCGGATGCGCGACGGGTACGATTTCCGGGACGCGGGCCTGCGCAAGGCGCGCGAGATCGACGCGGGACTCATCCTCACCTGCGACTGCGGCATTACGGCGGTGGATACCGTGCGACAGGCGGAGGCCGCCGGGTTCCGGGTCGTGGTGACGGACCATCACCTGCCGGGGCCCGAGCTCCCCCCAGCCACGGCTGTTGTGGATCCGCAGCAGCCGGGAGACGAGAGTGGCGCCGAGGCACTCTGCGGGACCGGTGTGGCCTTCAAGCTGGTGCAGGCGCTTGTCCCCGCCCTTCACCTCCCGGCAAATCTCCCATTTCACCTGCTCGACTACGTCGCGCTGGCGACGGTCGCGGACGTGGTGCCCCTTGTCGGGGAAAACCGCATCCTCGTGCGTCACGGGCTGAAGCTGCTGGGTGGCAGCCGGTGGGCCGGGCTCCGCGCACTGGTGAGCGTCGCCGGTCTCCATGCGAAGGAAATTCGGGCCGGCCACTGCGGCTTCGTCCTGGGGCCCCGGCTCAATGCGGCAGGCCGGGTCGGCGATGCCGGCGATGGCTTGCGGCTGCTCCTGACCGATGTGGATGCCGAGGCGCAACAGCTGGCCGGACAGCTGGAGCGGCTCAACGCACAGCGACAGGATCTGGATCAGCGGATCCTGGAAGAGGCGATCGCGCAGGTGGAGAGCCAGGGCGATGTCGGGGAGCGCTCGGCCCTGGTGCTCGCCGGCGATCAGTGGCACGCCGGCGTGGTGGGGATCGTGGCTTCACGCATCGTCGAGCGTTATGGGCGGCCCACATTCCTGATCGCGTTCGACGAGGATGACCCCGAGCTGGGCAAGGGAAGCGGCCGGAGTATCTCGCGGTTCCACCTGCGTGACGCCCTCTCCGCGTGCGGTGACCTGCTCGAGCGGTACGGCGGTCACCGCATGGCGGCCGGCCTCACCATCCGCCGGCCTCAGTTGGAGGCATTCCGGGAGCGGTTTCATGCCGTCGCGGCCCGCGACCTGCGCCCCGAGGATCTGGGTCCCGAACAGCGGGTGGACCTCGAGATCGATCTGGCCGACGCGAGCGACAGGCTCGAGGAAATGTGCCGGCACCTGGAACCCTGCGGCACCGAGAACCCGGGGCCGGTTTTTGCCGCCCGCGGGGTCCGGCTGGCCGACGCCCGGGTGGTGGGGAAGGGGCATCTCAAGGCGACGCTGACCCACGGGCCACATCGGCTCGACGGCATCGGGTTCGGCCTCGCCGAGCGGGTGCCCAGGGGGGAAGGTCCGGTAGATGTCGCATTCCGGCTCGAGCGCAATGAGTATCTGGGCAGAAGCTCGCTGCAGGCCCGGATCGTGACCGTCCTGCCGGCCGTTCCAGCGGCCTGATGCGTATTGTCGCCGGGGAGTTCGGCGGCCGGAAGCTGGTGGTGCCGCGCGACGCACGCGTGCGTCCGACGGCGGACCGGGTGCGGGAGGCGTGGATGAGCATCCTCGCGGAATCGCTGCCCGGCGCGCGCGTGCTCGACCTGTTCGCCGGGAGCGGCGCCCTTGGCCTCGAGGCGCTGTCGCGCGGAGCGGCAACCGCGGAATTCGTGGAGCTCAATGCCCCGTCCCTGCGCGCCCTCCGCGAAAACATCGTCGTGCTCGGGCTCGAGGCCCGCTGCACCGTGCACCGGGGCGACGCGGTTCGGTTCGCCGGAAGACTGCCCCCGGCGGCGTTCGACCTGGCGTTCGCCGACCCGCCCTATGCCCACGACGCGGCGGTCCAACTGGTGACGCTCTTCCGCCGGACACCGTTCGCGCGCATTCTATCGGTCGAGCACGCGGCCGACCTGTCCCTGCCGGGCGACGGCACCCGTCGCTACGGAGATACCGCCCTCACCTTCTGCTACTCGCCATGACTCGCATCGCGATCTATCCGGGTTCGTTCGACCCGCCGACGCGGGGCCACGAGGACCTCATCCGCAGGAGCCTGCAGCTGGCCGACCGCGTGATCGTGGCAGTGGCGGTCAACGTCACCAAGCAGGCGCTGTTCTCGGTCGAGGAGCGGCTGGCCCTGCTGCGCACGACAGTCGGCGGCGACCCGCGCGTCGAGCTCGCCGCGTTCGACGGCCTGCTGGCGGAGTACGCGAAGTCGCGAGGGGCGAGCGTGGTGGTCCGCGGCCTCCGGGCGGTCAGCGATTTCGAGTACGAATTCCAGATGGCGCTGATGAATCGCCAGCTGCATCCGTCACTCGAGACCGTCTTCCTCGTCCCGGCGCTGGATCTCACGTACCTGAGCTCCAGTCTCGTCCGGGAAGTGGCGCGGTTCGGCGGCGCGGTGGACCCTCTCGTACATCCTGTCGTGGCCGAGGCGCTGCGGGCGAAGTTCGCGAAATGAACTTCCGCGCCGGGCTGCTCGAGCGCGCACGGGGGCGTGGCGCCCGGATCGTCCTGCCGGAAGGAAACGACCCGAGAATCGCCGCCGCGGCCGAGCGGCTCGACCGTGAAGGGATCGCCACCCCGATTGTCCTTGGCGA
The DNA here is from genome assembly GCA_035711365.1 of Gemmatimonadales bacterium. Lineage (GTDB taxonomy): Bacteria > Gemmatimonadota > Gemmatimonadetes > Gemmatimonadales > GWC2-71-9 > DASTCF01. The sequence goes on along the minus strand of DASTCF010000066.1, from coordinate 5,630 downwards.
CGGCGCGCGTGAGATCGCGCCGGATCCGTTCCTGCCCCAGGTGGCGGACCTCCTCCGCCGCCGCCGGCCCGACAAGGTGACCGATGGCGTCCACGCACTCGACCTCGCCGCCGATCCGCTCCGGTTCGGAGCGGGGCTGGTGGCACTTGGACAGGCGGACGCCTGTGTTGCCGGGGCAGCGCACCCCACCGCCGACATCCTCCGGGCGGCGCTCTGGTGCATCGGCCTCGCACCGGGCGTCGAGGTGTTGAGCTCGGCCTTTTACATGCTCCTCCCGGACGACCGGGTGCTGACGTTCACCGACTGCGCCGTTGTGCCCGAACCGACCCCCGCACAACTCGCTGGCATCGGCCTGGCGGCCGCGCGCGACCGCACCCATCTGGTGGGCGATTCCCCGCGAGTTGCCTTCCTCAGCTACAGTACCCGGGGCAGCGCCGAGGGTGCGTCCATCGAGCGGGTGCGGGCGGCCCTCGCCCAGTTTCGGCGGCTGGCGCCCGGCATCCCGGCCGATGGCGAACTCCAGGGCGACGCCGCCCTGGTCCCGGAAGTGGCGGCGATCAAGGCCCCGGGCTCCACCGTCGGCGGGCGGGCCAACGTGCTGGTCTTTCCGTCGCTCGATGCGGGGAACATCGCATACAAGCTGGTACAGCGACTGGCCGGGGCGGTGGCGCTCGGCCCGCTGCTCCAGGGGCTCAGTCGCCCCATGGCAGACCTGTCGCGCGGAGCCACCGTCGACGATATTGTCGAGATTGCCGCACTGGCGGCGCTGCAGTCCGAGCCGGGTACCTGAGGGGGAGGCCATCCGATGGGGTTCACCGCGTCAAAGCACACGTCCGGCGTCCTGATGGTCCAGGTCGAGGGACAGTTGATCGTCGGCAACCGGCAGGAATTGAAGAACACGGTGCAGGAGGCGCTGGAGCACGGCGAGCGCAAGTTCCTCGTGGATTTCACCCGGACGGGTTACATCGATTCGTCCGGGTTGGGGGCCCTGGTCTCGATTTCCAAGAAGGTCCGCGAACAGGGCGGCGAGCTTCGGCTCGCCGGCCTGAACGAAGACCTCCGCTCACTGTTCGAGCTGACGAAGCTCGACACCCTCTTCGCAATCACCGACACGCCGGACCAGGCGCTCGTCGCGTTCTAGAGCCGCCAGGCATGACCTCCCCCCTGCGCCTGTGCGTCCGCCGTGCCGATCGCGCGCACGAGGCCGGCATGGCCGTGGAGGTCGCCCTGCGGATCCCCAGCGACGTGACGCTGATCGAGGAGGCGGTGGAGCTGGTCGCGCGCCACTGCTTTGCGGGCTGGGATGCTCCGCAGCGCGTGCGGTTCCGGCTGCGAGTCGCCCTCTCTGAGGCGCTGGCCAATGCCATCCTCTACGGCAATGGCGAGGATCCGTCCCGGTCGGTCGAAGTCCGCGCCGAATGCCTGCCCGATGTCCTTCACCTGCACATCACGGATGACGGCCCCGGCTTCGACCCGGCAACGATCCGGGACCCGGTCACACCCGAGGATCTCGACCGCGCATGCGGACGCGGCCTCTTTCTCATCCGCAACCTGATGGATCACGTCCGCTACAACGAATTCGGGAATTCCCTCTGCATGACGCTGCGCCGCCATTAGGGCGGCTCGATGCCGTACTCGACGCCCTCGCCCTCCTGGTCGGGGGAGAGGTCCGCCTGTGGCGCTTCGACGGCCGACGGGTGCGGGCCACCGGCCGCGACGATCCGGGCTGGGCCCCGTCTCTCCCGCTCGCCACAGGCATGGTGACCACACCCAAGGGCCCCGCATGGCTGGACCAGGTGCCCGAGGCCCCCGGCGTCTGGTTCAGCCTTGAAGCCGTTCCCGAGGAGTCGGCCCGTGAGGCAGCCGACCGAATCCGTCCGCTTCTCGCGGCCGTGCTGCAGTCGGAACGCAAGGCCGTGCGGGTTGCGGAGGAGCTCGCCGGCCGGTACGAGGAGATCGACCTGCTCTACACCATCAGCGAGATTCTCGGCCAGACACTCCATCTCGAGGAAGCGGCGCGAACAATCCTGCGCGAGGTGAGCTCGGTGGTGGGTGCGCGGCGCGCGTCCATCATGGTGTACGACGATACGATGGGCAGTCTCCGCGTGGTGGCCTCGCGGGGCGTGCCGGAAGACGCCAACCCGGTGGTCTCGGTTCATGAATCCGATTCGGTAGCGGCCAGAGCCTACCGGGAGCGGCGGATCATCGCGAACGATCCGGCTCGCGATCCCCCGGATGGCTCCGCGCGCGGATACCAGCGATCGGCCTATCTCTCGGTTCCCATCACCTATGCAGCGCCGGGCGGGACTCCTCGTTGCGTGGGCGTCATCAACCTCACCGATCGCCTGGGCGCGGATGCCTTCTCGCCGAGTCACCGCAAGATCGTCTCGGCGGTCGCCAATCAGGTAGGCGCCGCGATCGAGAACGCGCGCCTGGCCGTGCGGGATCTCCAGCAGCAGCGGCTCCGGCGCGAGCTCGAACTCGCCCACGACCTGCAGCTCAAGCTGATGCCGGCACCGTCGGTGCTGATGGGTGATGCCGAGGTGGCCGCACGGTGTCTCCCGGCCGACTCGGTCGGCGGAGACTTCTATACGTTCAACCGGTTTGGGCACGGGCGTGTCGGCGTGATGCTCGGCGATGTCTCCTCGCACGGGTTCGCGGCCGCGCTGGTGATGGCCCTGGTGATCTCGGCGGCCGGCATCCACGCGGGCGGATCCGCGACCCCGGACGAGACCCTGGAGCGCCTCCTCGACAGCATCGCGGAGGACCTGGCGACCACCGAAATGTTCCTCACGGTGTTCTACGGCGTGCTGGACCCCCGGGCGGCCCAGCTCTCCTACGCCAGCGCCGGACACCCGCACGCGTGGCGCATCCCGTTTGCCGGCGCCCCGGAGCGGCTCGAGGCGACGGCCCCGCCGCTCGGCCTGGCCCGCCGCGGCTCGATCGCGCTGCACCAGGTGCCGTGGAGCATGAAGGCGGATCTCCTCTGCCTCTGCACCGACGGATTCCTGGACGCGCGAAACGCGGAGGGAGAGCCCTTCGGCGAGAGCCGCCTGCTCGAGGGCGTGTCAGCGATGCGGCACCGGCCGGTCGAGCAGATCGTCGCCGCGCTGGTGGCCGAGGTCAGCGCCTTCGCCCCGAACCCCGCCGACGACCGCACGCTGCTCGTCCTCCGGATCTGAACCGGTGTCGCGGCCCAAGCGGCGACTCGGCCAGCACTTCCTGCGTGACCCGCGCATCCTCGCGCGCATCGCCGACGCGCTCGAAGCAACTCCCGAGGACACCGTACTGGAAATCGGCCCGGGTCCCGGCGGGCTCACGGCGGCGCTCGCGGAACGCGCGGGCCGGGTGGTGGCCATCGAGAAGGACCACGAGCTCGTCGCGGGGCTCCGTGCCAGGCTTCCGAGGGTCGAAGTCGTCGAAGGGGACGCCCTCGAACTCGACTGGTCTGCCGTCGCAGGCGCGGGGGCAGGGAACTACCTGCTCGCCGGCAACATCCCCTACAACATCACCTCGCCTCTGCTGGACAGGGCGTTGACTCCGCCTCGCCCCAGGCGGATCGTCTTTCTGGTCCAGAAAGAGGTCGCGCGCAGAGTCGGGGCCCTGCCCGGCGGGTCCGAGTATGGGGCGCTGAGTATCGGCGTGCAGGCGGTGGCCCGGGTCGAGGTGCTGTTCACGATCCACGCGGGCGCCTTTCATCCTCCGCCCGAAGTTGACAGTGCCGTGCTCCGCCTCGTGCCGCTCGAGGCACCCCTCGTGCCGGACACCGAGGTGCGCCGGTTCCGCACGCTGGTGGTGGGGCTCTTCGGATTCCGGCGGAAGCAGCTGGCGCGAGGCCTCCGAGAGCTGACCGGGTGGAATGCGGCACGGGTTCAGGAGATCCTGGCGGGGATCGAGCTCCCAGTAACGATCCGGCCGGAAGGCCTCGCCCCGCCGGAGTTCGTCCGACTCCATCGGGCGCTCGTTGACGGGGGTTGGCGACCCGCTTAGGTTTGTGAAACATTTCACAAAACCGGGTTCATGCGGAAGATCGCCGATTCCACCGTACGCCGACTCTCGCTCTATTTGCGGTTTCTGGAGGAGTTTGAGGGACAGGGCGTCGAGACCGTCAGCTCCGAGGCCCTCGCGGGGCGCGGGGGCACCACATCCGCCCAGGTGCGCAAGGACCTGTCATTCTTCGGGTCCTTCGGCAAGCGCGGACTGGGGTATTCCGTACCGGAGCTGGTGCAGTCGCTTCGACAGATTCTCGGTCTCACCCGGCACTACCGTGTCGCCTTGATCGGAGCGGGCAAGATCGGCAGTGCCCTGGTCCAGAATCGCGGATTCCGGCAACGTGGTTTCGACATCGTGGCGCTTTTCGACCGGGATCCAGAGAAGATTGGTCGCCGGCTCGACGGCCTCGTCATCGAGGATGTTGCCCACCTCGAGGCCGCACTCGCGCGGACGCCGGTCGAGATTGGGGTGCTCGTCACGCCGGCGGACTCGGCCCAGACGATCGCCGACCGGCTGGTCAAGCTGGAGGTCAAGGCAATTCTCAACTTCGCGCCCGTGCAGCTCGCGGTGCCGGACGACGTTACGGTCAAGACCGTCAACCTGGCGCTCGAGCTGGAAGCCCTCGCCTACCATCTTGCGCACCGAATCTGAGTGACCGGTCTTTCCGCCCATCCGACTTCGACCCTGGCCGAACGCGCCCGTACGCTGCTGGAGGGGGGGCCGTGTGATGCTGGTCGCCTGGCGCGTGAAGTGCTTGGCCTGCCCGCGGCACCGCCGGCGGTGGCGGAACGTCTTGCGGTAGCGCTCCTCGGTGCCGATCCGCGTGTACGCCAGCTTGACGACGGCCGGTGGGCGCTGGTGCTGGCGGCCCTCGGTTCACCGCTGATCGAGAGCTGCGCGTTCGCGGTCGTGGATGTCGAAACCACCGGGGCGCGTGCCGTCGCCGATGACCGGATCACGGAGGTCGCCGTCGTCGTGGTGCACGGTGAGCGAACGGAGTTGGTCTTTGAATCGCTCATCAATCCGGAGCGTCCGATACCGGCGGTGGTGAGCGGCCTGACCGGCATCACCGACACGATGGTCCGGGATGCTCCTCCGTTCGAAGCTGTGGCGGACCAGTTGCTGGGCGCGCTCGCCGGGAGGGTATTCGTCGCGCACAATGCCAGGTTCGACTGGGGTTTCGTGGATGCGGAGCTCCGCCGGACCCGGGCGCTCGCCCTCGAGGGGCCTCGGCTTTGCACCGTGCGCCTCTCCCGCCGGCTCATTCGCGGGCTGCCCTCACACGCGCTCGATCATCTCACCGCCCACTTCAACCTCGACAACGGGGCCCGGCACCGGGCCGCGGGCGATGCGTTGGTCACCGCTGAGATCCTCCGTCGCCTGCTGCTGCTCGCGCGGGATCGTGGCGCCCGGACGCTCGAGGATCTGGAGCGCCTGCTCAGCGCCCGTCCCTCGGCGTCCTGAGCGGTGTAGTTTCCCGACATGCCCCTCACCGCCTCGTTCACCGTCGGCCGGTTCCGCTGTCACACCCTCGAAGGCGGCCTCCAGCACCTCGACGGTGGCGCGATGTTCGGGGTGGTGCCGAAGACGCTCTGGTCCCGGCGCATTCCGCCGGACGAGCGGAACCGGATTCCCCT
>DASTCF010000065.1:0-11174 GCA_035711365.1 Gemmatimonadales bacterium | reverse complement strand
CGGGGCGACGCGCGGCGGCAAATTCCGGGGCGACCAGGACGGGCCGGGGTGGGGCGAGCACTCCTACCACAACCGCATCCGGGAGGAGAAGCAACGGCACTGGGATGCCGTGGCGCGCCAGCTCTTCGCGCTCGACCGCCGCGAACCCGCCCGCGGCATCGTGCTCGCGGGGACGAGCAACGAGGCCGGGGCGATCACCCCATTCCTCCATCCGTATCTCCTGGATCGGGTCATGGGCTCCGCCCGGCTCAATCCCAAGGAGGCGACGGCCGCGGAGGTCCACGTGGCGGCGCTCGCCGTGCGCCAGAGCTGGGAACGCAGCTCCGAGCTCCTCCTGTTGCACGGCATGGAGGAAGGGCTGGGAACGGGCTGGGCCGTCAACGGCATGCGCGCTACGCTACGTGCCCTCGGCCGGGGACAGGTGCGGACGCTGCTGGTCAGCGCGGATGCCGGCGAGCCGGGGTACCGGGCGGACGGTACCGGAAGGATCGCACTCTCGGAAGCGGACCTCCGAGGAAACGACGACGTGCATCCCATCATCGACGTGGTCGACGATGCGATTGAAGAGGCACTGCGCCAGGGCGTCACCCTGAACGTGATCTTCGAGCCCGCCGCCAGGAAGGCGGTCAACGGACTCGCTGCACTCCTGCGATTTCGGTGAGGCATGATGACGATGGCGACGAAGACCCCTGCCGGTAAGCTGCCCCGGCCGATCCGCGTGCTGGTCGCGAAGCCCGGCCTCGACGGCCACGATCGTGGCGCCAAGGTGGTGGCTGCGGCGCTGCGCGACGCCGGCATGGAGGTCATCTATACCGGCCTTCACCAGACGCCGGAGATGATCGCGACGGCCGCCGTGCAGGAGGATGTCGACGTTGTCGGCCTCTCGATCCTGTCCGGCGCCCACATGACGCTGTTTCCCCGCGTCCGCGGCCTGCTCGAGGAGATGGGCCGATCGGACATCCTGGTGACCGGAGGCGGGATCATCCCGCGCGAGGACGTCGACTCCCTCCAGACTCGCGGCATGGGCCGCCTGTTCGGCCCCGGCACTCCCACCTCCGAACTCGTGGCCTACATCCGGGAATGGGCTGCCGAGCATCTGACGGATTGAGACGCACCGCGTGAGCGCCTCCCGTCCCGCGCCGAAACCGAGCCGTCTCCGCGAACTCACCGATGAGTACCGCGACCTCGCCCGCCGCCTTCGCGAGGGTGGTGGGGCGGATCGGATCGCCCGGATGCACGCGAAGGGACAACTCGCTCCGCGCGAGCGCGTGGAGCGGCTGCTCGATCCCGCCTCTCCCTGGCTCGAGCTCGGCCTGCTCGTCGCCTACGACCAGTACGACGGGCAGGCACCAGGCGCGGGCGTGATCACCGGAGTGGGAGTCGTCGAAGGGCGGGAAGTGGTGGTGGTCTCGAATGACGCCACCGTGAAGGCCGGGTCGTGGTGGCCGGAGACGATCCGGAAGATCCTGCGGGCGCAGGAGGTCGCGATGCGCCAGCGAATCCCCATCATCTACCTCGTGGACAGTGCCGGTGTGAACCTCCCCTACCAGGGCGGGGTCTTCCCCGGACAGTACGGCGCCGCCAGGATCTTCTACTACAACTCGATCATGCGGCGGTACCTGCACGTGCCCCAGGTGAGCGCGGTCATGGGGAGCTGCGTCGCCGGAGGCGCCTATCTGCCCGCCCTGTCGGACGTGATTTTCATGGTCGAGGGCACGAGCTTCATGGGCCTCGGCGGCCCGAACCTGGTCAAGGGCGCCACGGGCCAGAGCATCGATGCCGAGTCCCTGGGAGGTGCGGGAACGCACACGGAGATCAGCGGAGTCGCCCATTATCGGGCGGCGACCGACGCCGAGTGCCTGGCCCGGATCCGCGAGTATGTCGGGAGACTCCCGCGGCTGGATGGCGTACGCCACAGTCTCCGGCCCGCGCGTCCGGCCCGGCGGGATCCGGCGGAACTGTACGACATCCTCCCCCACGATCACCGGATGTCGTATGACATGCACCATCTGCTCGAATGCCTGCTGGACGGCGGCGAATTCGACGAATTCCAGCCCGATCTCGCGAAGGAGATGCTGTGCGGGCACGGCCACCTGGAAGGCTGGCCGGTCGCCGTGATTGCCAACCGGCGCGGGCTCGTCAAGCCACGCCCGGGCGGGAAGCCGAAGTTCGGTGGGATCGTATACACCGAGAGCGCCGAGAAGGTGGCGTATTTCATTGAAACTGCAAGCCGGGAACGGCTCCCCATCCTGTTTGTGCAGGACGTGAGCGGGTTCATGGTCGGCGAGGAGGCCGAACAGTCCGGCATCATCCGGGCCGGAGCGCGATTCGTCGAGGCAATGGCCACCGCCGTTGTGCCCAAGATTGTGCTCACCGTCAATCACGCATCGGGCGCAGGATATTATGCCATGGCCGGTCAGGGATTCGATCCGGACTTCATCCTCTCCTGGCCCACAGGCCGGATGGGCGTCATGGAAGGAGAATCGGCCGTCATGGCCGTCCACGGCCCGGCGCTCGAGAAGGCGCAGAAAGCCGGATCTGAACCGAGCCCCGCGGTGCGGGAGGCAGTGGAGTCCATGCGAGTCGATTACGAGCATCAGCTCGATGCACGATATGCCGCCGCCCGCGGATACGTGGACGCGATCCTCACGGCGGAAGAGACCCGCGATCAGCTCGCATTCGTCCTTCGGACCGTCTCCAACTTTGCCGGGCCGCATCTCGGCCCCTTCGTGCTCCCCCCGCTCGACGCCGCTTCACCGCGCTGATGAACCGGCTCCCGCTCTTCCTCGCCGTCGCGGGCGTGCTGGCCTGCGCGCCTTCGCCGGTCGCACCCCCGAAGCCGTCGGTTGATCCGGGCCGGGCCGAACGTCCGCCCGTGGAAGTGCCCGCACCCCAGGAACCCCACCCGCTCGCGGAGCCTGTCGCACCGCCGGATGCCGCGTTCGCGAAGGGCTGGATGCCGCGCGCAGCGACCCGGGCCGACGCATTCGTCCGGGCGCATCCGCAATACGATGGGCGCGGAGTGCTGATCGCCATTCTGGACAGCGGCATCGACGCCGGCGTTCCGGGACTCCAGCGCACACCGACGGGCGATCGCAAACTTCTCGACCTCCGTGATTTCTCCGGCGAGGGCGCTGTGCCGCTCGAACAGCTTGCACCCTCAGGCGATTCCGTCACGATCGGCGGCATCCGCCTGGACGGAATGAGCCGGGTGCGCGCGCTCAACGGCAGCGGGCCATGGTATGGCGGTGTCCTCCGCGAGCGGCCGCTCGGCCAGATGCCCGCCGCGGATCTCAACGGCGACGGGGATGATTTGGACACCTATCCGCTTCTCGTTGTGGAGGCCAGCAACGGCTGGGTCGTCCTGGCCGATACGGACGGCGATGGCTCGCTCTCCGGGGAGGCTCCGGTTCGCGATTACCTCCTCGGCCGCGAGGTGTTCGGCTGGAGGGTAAAGGGCCGGCCGTCGCCGGTCACCGTGGCCGCGAATGTCGGCGATCTGCGCGGCACACCCACCCTGGACCTGTTCTTCGATACGAGCGGCCACGGCACCCACGTCGCGGGCATCGCCGCGGGCCAGGCTCTCTACGGCGTACCAGGATTCGACGGCGTGGCACCGGGGGCCCAGTTGCTCGGCCTCAAGATCGCCAACACGGCGCACGGCGAGGTGTCGGTCACCGGCGGTATGATCCGGGCGATTGACTACGCACTGCGATTCGCCCGCTCCCGGCGGCTCCCTCTCGTCTTCAACATGAGCTTCGGCGTCGGAAACGAGCGCGAAGGAGCGGCCCGGATCGACGCCATGATCGACTCGGTTCTCGCGTTCAATCCCGACGTCGTTTTCACCGTGAGCGCAGGCAACGACGGGCCCGGGCTCTCGACTATTTCGTTCCCCGGCTCGGCCGAAAGGGTCATTTCCGTCGGGGCCACCTTTCCACTGGTTTTCGTCCAGCGCAAGCAGGAGGACGGCCGGCCCGATCCGGTGGCGTTCTTCTCGTCGCGGGGCGGCGAGCTTGCCAAGCCCGACATTGTCGCACCGGGTGTCGCCTACTCATCGGTGCCGCGGTGGCACGTCGGGGAAGAGCGCGCGTCCGGCACCAGCATGGCCGCGCCCCACGCCGCCGGGCTCGCGGCCCTGCTCGTGTCGGCGCTGCGTGCAGAAGGAAAGTCGCCGGACGCACGCCTGATCAAGCATGCCCTGATGATCACCGCGCGACCGACCCCGGGCGCGACCTACCTCGATCAGGGAACCGGCCAGCCGGACGTCATTGCCGCCTGGGAATGGCTGCGCTCCGGCCGCGCCGTGCCTGAAATCGGTGTGCGCGTCGCAGGCGGTGCTGGGATCACTGCGGCGTATCGGCCCGCCGGACTCCGCTCCGATGCGGACACCCTTCAGACCTTTCGATTGGTCCGCCCGGAAGGCGTGGCGCCGCTCGAGGTGACGCTCAAGAGCACGGAGAGTTGGGTAAGCACGCCGGATCGTGTCGCGGTCGGGAGCGGCTTCACCGACGTGACCCTCCGGTACGACCGGGCAATCGGGGACAGCGCGGGCGCGCACACGGCCGTGGTGACGGGTTGGGCGGCGGACACGACGGTCGGCCCGCTGTTCCGGCTCGTCAACACCGTCGTCGTGCCAGCCGGCCCCGACGCGGTGATCGGCCCCCTCGTCATGTCGCCGGGCAATGCCGCGCGGGTGTTCTTCATGGCCGATAGCGGGCGGCCGTTCGAGGTCCGGGTCGCTGCAAGCGCCACCCAACAGACTGTGCTGGGCGCGCTGCACGCCCCGGGTGGCCGGCCCAACATCGGAGACGATCAGCTTCCTGCGGGGAGCGGCGATGCGGCCGCGGTGTTTGCAGTGGACGCGGGGGATGCGCGCGCCGGGATCTATGAAGTGGACGCGGTAGCGCCTCCGCCGGAATCCGCCCGCGCGACGGTCACTGTCATCCAGTCTCCGATCCGGTTTGCGCTCCACCGCGATCCGGACGGGGCACAGGTCGCGGTCACCAGCTTGCGATCGGATTCGCTCCCCATCGAAGCCGGCGTAGTGCTGCTGGGCGGGGAGCGAAACATCCTCGTGGCCGGTGAGGGTGGACGGGCGGAACGGGTCGCCCTTGGCCTGCCGGCGTGGTCCAGGGAAATCGCGGTCGACGTGCTGATGGATCGGGAGGGCTGGCCGAGGTTCACTGATTTCGGAGTCACCCTGCACGACTCGGCAGGCCGGATCATCTCCAACGAACCGCTCAATTACGCGGATGCGCGGCTCGAGACCGATCTGACGACCGCCCAGGCGGGCCAGCCACTCTCGCTGCTGCTCACGCCCGGACTCGCGGACTCCACCGATCGGGGGCCGTGGAATGTCCGGCTCCGGATTCGGGCCTATGCCGACACCGCCATGGCGCTCGATGCCACATCGGGCGAGCGGCTGCAGGCCCGAACGCTCGCCCCAGGGGGGACAGCGGAACTGCGGTTCCGCCTTCCCGACGGCCCGTGGACGTATCCCGATGGATACCATCCGCTCGGCGTTGCGCTGGTGCAGGCGAGCGGACGCACGTGGACCCACGAGGCGGGTCTGCCGAAGCCGGTGCCGGCGGTCGCGCGATGACCGGCCGGACGGTTCGCATCGCGGCCGGCCAGGGGTTCTGGGGCGACTGGCTCGAAGCCCCGGTCCGTCAGGTTCGGGGCGGCCCGATCGACTACCTGATGATGGACTACCTGGCCGAAGTCACGATGTCCATCATGCAGAAGCAGAAGTCGCGCGACCCCGCCGCCGGATACGCGCGTGACTTCGTTCCGTTGATGGAACGGCTGCTGCCCGACCTGGTAGCGAAGGGCGTGCGCGTGACCTCGAACGCGGGCGGGGTCAATCCCCGGGGCTGCGCCGAAGCCGTGCTCGCGGTCGCCAGGAAGCTCGGGCTCGGTGGCCGGCTTCGGGTGGGGCTCGTGAGCGGGGATGACATCCTTCCCCGTCTGGACGACCTGCTGGCGCAGGGCCATGAGTTGCGCGACATGGAGACCGGGCGCCCGCTTGCCGACATCCGGGACCATGTGTTGTCCGCCAACGCCTATCTCGGAATGGCACCGATGGTGGAGGCGCTGCAACGCGGGGCCCAGGTGGTGGTCACCGGCCGCGTCACGGATACCGGCCTCACGCTCGCGCCGATGTTTCATGCATTCGGCTGGGATCCGTCCGATTGGGACAAGGTGGCTGCCGGAACAGTGGCCGGTCACATCATTGAATGCGGCGCGCAGAGCTCGGGAGGAAACCTCCTGAAGGGCTGGCGACGTGTTCGCGGGATGGAGAACCCGGGCTTTCCGATCGTCGAGGCTGCCGCGGACGGGTCCTTCGTGGTCACGAAGCATCCAGGGACGGGTGGAGTTGTCTCGGTCGCGTCGGTTACGGAGCAGCTCGTCTACGAGATGGGGGATCCCCGGACCTATATCACACCGGACGGGGTCGCGGACTTCACGACGATCCGCCTGCGGCAAACGGGGAAGGACCGCGTGCTGGTCAGCGGAATCAAGGGCGGCCCCCGCACAGACATGCTCAAGGTTTCGATCGCCTGGTTCTACGGCTTTAAGGCGGTGGGTACGCTGGTGTACAGCTGGCCGGAGGCATTCGACAAGGCGAAGGCTGCAGATCGAATCCTTCGTGCCCGCCTGAAGAGCCTTGGATTGGAGTTCGAGCAGGTGCTGACCGAATTCGTGGGCGCCGATGCGACGCACGGCCCGCTGGCCGGGCCACCGGATCCCGACGCGCCTGAGATCCAGCTGCGGATCGGGGTTCGCGCGCGGGATCGGGCGCCCGTCGAGCGCTTCACGCGGGAGATTGCGCCGCTGGTCCTGACGGGGCCGCCGAGCGTCACCGGGTTCGCCGGGGGGCGACCGCAGGTCGAGGAGGTCGTGGCCTACTGGCCCGCGCTCATCGACCGGCGGGTTATCGAGCCGCACGTGCAGGTCGAGATCCTGGAGGCCTGATGCCGAGGACGGTTCCGGTCCAGTTGCGCTACCTGGCCCACGCCCGCTCCGGTGACAAGGGCAACACGGCGAATGTCGGCTTGATCGCACTCGATCCGGCGCACTACGACCTCCTCAGGCGGCAAGTCACCGCGGCGCGCGTGAAGCGCCACTTTCGGCGGATGGTCGGCCGGGTCGAGCGGTTCGAGCTGCCGAATCTGTATGCCCTGAACTTTTTGCTGCACGATGCCCTTGACGGCGGCGGCACCATCTCGCTCAAGACCGACGCGCAAGGCAAGGTGTACTCCACGGCGCTGCTGCGAATGGAGATCCCGGTGCCCGAGACCGTGGCCCGCCGGGCCCGGAAGGGGGGTCGATGACTGCACCCGTGCTGGAGGAGCTGCACGCCGGCGTCCTCACTCTGGTCCTCAATCGCCCCGAGAAACGAAATGCGCTGAATGCAGCGACTCTGGACGCGCTTCATGCCGGCGTCGAGCGGGCCGACCTCGAGGCCGCCGTGCGGGTCGTGGCGATCCGCGGAGCGGGGAGAGACTTCTGTGCCGGCGCCGACCTGCAGGAACTGTTGGCGTCGGCCGATCAGCCGCCAGAGGAGAATGAGCGGGCGGCCATGCACCTCGGCGGATTGTTCGTCCGGATGCGACAACTTCCGAAGCCGGTGGTCGCAATCGTGCACGGCCGTGCGCTGGCCGGAGGAGCGGGCCTGGCTACCGCATGCGACCTCGTGATCGCGGCGGCAGACGTGCAGATGGGGTATCCGGAGATCCAGCGGGGCTTCGTCCCCGCGATGGTGATGACCCTCCTCCGCCGGCTGACCGGGGAGAAGCTCGCCTTCGACCTCGCCGCCACCGGCCGGGTGCTGACCGCCCGCGAGGCGCTCGAGGCGGGACTCGTCTCCCGCGTCGTGGCAAACGATGAGTTGGATGCCGAGGCGGGCCGCGTGCTGCGGCTCCTCTGCGAGGTGAGCCCGTCGGCGCTTGCGCTGACCAAGCGCCAGTTCTACGAGCTCGATGGTCTGCCGTTCGCGGAAGGGGTGGCGCTGGGAGCGCGGGTGAACGCGCTGTCAAGAAGCACGCCCGATTTCAAGCGAGCCATCGCAGCCTTCCTCGCGAAATGAGCCGTTTCCGGCTCGGCCTTTCCCTCGCCGGCCTCCTGATCGCCGTGCTGGCCCTCGCGAGAGGGGACCGGCGATTGACCTGGGTGGCGATCGCAATCCTCGGCGCCTCACTCGGGCTGCGCGTCTTCCTCGCGATCCGTGAACGGCGCGCAGCACGCCGGAATGCTCCTCCCAGTCCGGACCACTGATCGCGTCCGGATGATCGCCCCCGCGTCCGCTCGGTAGCTATTCATAAGTTCCCACGTGCCACGCTGGGTGCGTGGCTACGACCCTCGCCCATCGCCTCGATACCGCCCACACGCTTCTCCTGCGTCACTTCGGCTTTCCCGCCTTTCGGCCGGCCCAGCGGAAGGTGGTACAGTCGGTCCTTGCCGGTCGGGATGTCCTCGCGATCCTGCCCACCGGCGGCGGAAAGTCGATCTGCTTTCAGGTGCCGGCCCTCGCTCTGGATGGGCTCACCGTCGTGGTGTCGCCGCTTCTTTCGCTGATGCAGGATCAGGTCGAAGCCGCTCGGCGGCGCGGGCTCCCCGCCGCGTCCCTGTCGAGCGCCCAGGATGCGGCGGATCGCGACCACACGCTCGCGCTGGTCCGCGACGGCCGGGTCAAGCTCCTCTACGCGTCCCCGGAACGACTGGAATACCTCGCCGGGCAGCTCCGTGATCTTGGGGTGCACGTCGGACTGCTGGCGGTGGACGAGGCGCATTGCATCAGCGAGTGGGGGCACGACTTCCGCCCGAGCTACCGGCTGCTGCTCGCGGCGCGTGTCCGGCTCAGCCAGCCGCCGGTCATCGCGCTCACGGGCAGCGCCACCCCGGACGTGCGTGACGACATCGCGCGCTCGCTCCGACTGGGGCGGGCGGGCCGGTGGGACCTGCACCTCGCCTCATTCGATCGTCCCAATCTCTGGTTCGGGGTGACCCGCCTCCACACGGAGGAGGAGCGAATGAAGGCGCTGCTGACGGAGCTCGACGCGAGCCCCGGTACGGCGATCGTGTACGCACCGACGCGGCGCCTGACGGAAGGGCTGGCCAGATCGCTCCACTTCGCCGGACACAGGAGTGTCGCCTACCACGCAGGCCTGCCGCGGGAGCGCCGCGAGGAGGTCCTGCACCGGTTCCTCGCGGGGAAGCTCGACGTCGTGACGGCGACGAGCGCATTCGGGATGGGAATCGACAAGCCCGATGTGCGGCTGGTCGTGCACTGGATGCTGCCACCGACGCCGGAATCGTACTATCAGGAGGCGGGCAGGGCCGGGCGCGACGGCCGCCCCGGAAGGTGCGTGCTGCTGCACCGGGCCGGAGATGTCGTCCTGCATCGCCGGCAGCTCGACGTCACGTTTCCCGCGCGCAAAATTGTGGAGCGCGCCTGGCGTGACCCGGCCGCGCTCGCCCGGCTTCCGGCCAATGTGCGGGCCTCGGTCGATCGGCTGCGGGCGGAGCTGGCTCCGGCGGAAGGGGACGCCGACTGGTCCGGGGTTCGCGCGCGGCGGCGTCGCGCCGATGACCGGCTCGCGGCGATGGAGCGATATGCGTCAGGACATGGCTGCCGTCGCCGGATGCTGCTCGGGTACTTCGGAGAGCTCGACGTGGCATGCCACGGTTGCGATCGATGCCGGGGTTCGCGACCTTAATGGCACCCCAACCCCAACTTGCGACCGTCCATGCCCGCCTTGATCGAATGCGTTCCGAATTTCAGCGAAGGACGCGACCTCGGCATCATCCGGCAGATCACCGACCGAATCGAGTCCGTCGAGGGAGCCGCCCTCCTGCACGTGGATCCGGGCAAGGCGACCAATCGGACTGTCGTGACGTTCGCGGGCGCGCCGGAAGCCGTCGTCGAGGCCGCGTTCCGCGCCATCGAGCAGGCCGCCGCACTGATCGATATGCGAAGTCACTCGGGCGAGCATCCGCGAATGGGCGCAACGGATGTATGTCCGCTGATCCCGATTTCGGGGATCACGATGGCGGAGACGGCGGAGCTTGCCCGCCGCCTCGCTGAACGCGTCGGCCGCGAGCTCGGGATACCGACTTACTTGTACGAATCGGCCCAGCCCGATCCGGCCCGGAAGAACCTCGCCGTCATCCGCGCGGGAGAGTACGAGGGCCTCGAGCGCAAGATGCAGGACCCGGCCTGGGCCCCCGACTTCGGTCCCTCGAGCTTCAATCCGAAATCCGGCGCCACCGTGATCGGTGCGCGGGACTTCCTCGTCGCATTCAATGTCAATCTCAATACCACGTCCACCCGGCGGGCCAACGCGATCGCCTTCGACGTGCGGGAGATCGGGCGGCCGAAGCGGGAGGGCCACCCGCTGACGGGCAAGGTCGTCACCGACTCCAACGGGCAGCCCGTCATGTTGCCGGGCACGCTCGAGTCGGTGAAGGCCATCGGCTGGTTCATCGCGGAGTACGGCATCGCCCAGGTATCGATGAATCTGACCGATCTCGGAAAGACGTCCCTTCACGCCGCCTTCGAGGAGGTCTGCCGGGCCGCGGAGGTCCGCGGCGTGCGGGTGACCGGCTCGGAGCTGGTCGGGCTCGTGCCACTCGGCGCGATCCTCGAAGCCGGCCGGCATTTCCTGCGCAAACAGCACCGGTCGCTCGGCGTCTCGGAGGAAGAGGTCATCAAGATCGCGGTCAGGTCCCTCGGCTTGAACGAGCTGGCCCCGTTCAAGGCCGACGAACGGATTATCGAGTACCGCCTCCGTGATACGGGCTTGTCCCGCCTGGTCGGACTGTCGGTGCGCGCCTTCACGAACGAAACTGCCTCGGAATCGGCGGCGCCCGGTGGCGGCTCGGTGGCCGCTGCGGTCGGTGCGCTGGGCGCCGCGCTTGGCACCATGGTGGCGAACCTGTCCGCCCATAAGCGCGGCTGGGACGAACGGTGGGCGGAATTCTCGGAGTGGGCTGAACGGGGGCAGCGTATCAAGGAAGACCTGCTCGGGCTCGTGGACGAGGACACCCGTGCGTTCGACCGCGTCCTCACCGCCCTGGCGATGCCGAAGGGTACCGACGCCGAGAAAGCGGCGCGGTCGGCGGCGCTCGCGGACGCGAATCTCGGGGCGATCGAGGTGCCGGCTCGCGTCATG
>DASTCF010000064.1:0-3899 GCA_035711365.1 Gemmatimonadales bacterium | reverse complement strand
TCGGACCCGGTCAGTGCGGTGAGGAGAGCGTCCATAGGAGCCGTGGTTGCCACCTAACGTTAATTGTACTGCGTCATTCCTCCGGCTGAACCATATCCTTCGCGACAGAAAACGAGAAGCCGGGCAGGGGAGTGTCCGCCGGGCTCCGCACCCCGCGCCCGCCCTTGAGCAGCACGTGGGTGTAGATCATCGTCGTGCTCACGTCCCGGTGGCCAAGGAGCTCCTGCACGGTCCGGATGTCGTACCCCATCTCCAACAGGTGGGTCGCGAACGAATGCCTCAGCGTATGACAGCTCGCCTTCTTCGCGATCCCGGCCCTCCTCACCGCCTCGGCGATGGCACGCTGCATCGCCGACGAGTGCAGATGGTGCCGGCGGACTTCTCCCGTCTGTCTCAGGACAGAGGTTCGCCTGGCCGGGAACACCCACTGCCAGGGCCAGCTCCGCTCCGCCTTCGGGTACTTCTTCGCCAGCGCGCCAGGCAAGGTGACTGCCCCTCCTCCCTCGGCCAGGTCCTGCGCATGCAACGCCTTCACCCGCGCCAACTGGTCCCGCAGCAACAGCTTGGCCGCATCGGGCAGCATGGTCAGCCGGTCCTTCTGACCCTTCCCGCGCCGGATGCGGATTTCACAGCGGACCAGGTCCAGGTCCTTGACCCTGAGCGACAGGCACTCGAGGAGGCGGAGCCCGCTCCCGTAGAGCAGCAGGCCGACCAGGTGATACACTCCCGGCAGCTGCGCCAGCACCTTCCCGACCTCTGCCTTGGTGAGGACCACCGGGATCCGCGCCGGACTCCGCCCCCTCGGCACGATCCCCGTCACCCGCAGCGGCCGGCCCATGACTTCCTTGTACAGGAACAGCAACGCCGCCAGCGCCTGGGCCTGCGTGGATGCGGAGACCTTCTTCTCCTCGACCAACGCGCGGAGGAATGCTGCGACGTCCCGCTCATCCAGGTCCCGCGGATGCCGGTAGCGGTGGAACTTCACGAACCGGCGCACCCAGCTTACATAGGCCTGCTCGGTTCGCAGGCTATAGTGGCCGAGGCGCAGCTTCGACCGCAAAACGGTCAGCAGGCGCGTATTCGGCTGCGAGGAGGTGGGGGGATGGGCAGAATCGGTCCCCGGTCCGGCTCCGAGTCGGGCAGGCAAGGGGGCAGGAGTCCTGGTGACCATCCCCCAAATCTTTCGCCGGGCATGGCCCGATCCGTCATCCAATAAACGCGTGCCCGGTAGGACTCAATTCCAAAAGGGCGAACACAAGGTTCGCCCCTATCGTTGACACGCCGCACCACGTCGACATCTCGCGCCCCCGCGCCCCCGCGTCCCCGCCTAAGCGCCCAGTCGCGCTCGCTTCAGCAGCCGTTCGAATCGTGGATGGCCGTGCACGGGGTCGAATCGCGGGTCAACTCTCAAATAACCGAACCAGGGGGACTGCTCGTCATACGCGCGCTCGAGCCAGTCTAGCCCAGCGTCCACATCACCCAGCGCGATGTGAACGGCGGCGACGTGATAGGCCGAGACATACCGGCTCTTGGACTCCTGCTCCAGGCGGGCGAGCGTGGCGCGCGCCTCCTTCTTCATCCCCGCTGAAGCGTAGGCGTGACCGAGCGAGGCCAGATACATCAGGTTCCCGGCGTCGAGGGCCAACGCCCGTTCGGCCTCCGCCACGCCCTCCTTATAGCGACCCGACTGCTCGTAGGCCCACCCCAGATGCCAGTGCGCCGGCGCGAAATTGGGATCGAGCTCCACGGCCTTCAGGTACTCCGCGATCGCCTCCGCATTCTTGCGGGCGAAGTAATACCGCAGGCCCACCCACGTCTGGATGATGAGCGAGAGGGGATCGAGGGTCCGGGCGATCTCGGCCTGCCGCAGCGCCTCGTCGTGCCGGCCCATGGCCGACAGGAAGCCCCCGTACCAGTGGTGTGCGACGGAATATGCGGGCTTGAGCTGGATAGCGCGCCGATACTCGCGCTCGGCGGCCTCCCAGTCGTGGTCGAACTCGAGGTGAATGTGCGCGATGGAGGTGTGCGCCTCGGCCAGCATGCTGTCGAATTCCAGCGCCCTCATGGCGGCGTACTTCGCCTTGGGGAAGGTCTCCCGCGGCGCCAGTCGGCCGTACCAGCCGCGGGCGATCCACATGTCGGCGATGCCTGCCCACGCGAGGGAATAGCCCGGGTCCAGCGCCACCGCCTGCTGGAAGTAATCGAGTCCGATCTGGATGTTCTCTTCGGTGCGCTTGTTCCAGAAATACCGGCCCTTCAGGTAGAGCGTGTAGGCCTCGTGATTCTCCGTCGGCCTGGCCCCCAGCCGGCTGCGCTCGCCCTCGAGCAACGTGACCCCCAGCCTGTCGATGACCTGGACGGCGATGTCCGACTGCACCTCGAAGATGTCATCGATGACCCGGTCGTACGTCGTGGACCAAAGCTGTCGCTCGTCCCGCGCCCGCAGCAGCTCGATCGTGACGCGAACGCTTCTCGCGTCCCGTCCGGTGTCGGCCCAGCGGACGCTGCCGGCGAGGAGGTAGTCGATTCCCAGCTCCCGGCCGATCTCCCGCATCGTCATGGTGGTGCGCGCGTATCGCTGGGTCGCCCGGCTCGGGACCAGGCCCAGCCCGCTCACGGCGCCCAGGCGGCTCGCGATCTCATCGGTCATGCCGGCCGCGAAGTAGTCGTCGGCGGCAGGCCCCAGATTCTCGAACGGGAGCACGGCGACCGTCGGTGGCCCCTGGGTAGCCGATCCCGGCGCCCCGGCCGGCGGTTGGGTCGCGCCTCCGCGCTCGCCGGGCTGCAGCCGCCAGACAATTCCGGCCACGGCCGCGAGGATCGCCACCACCAGTACGACGGTCGGCGCCGCACGCGGCCTGGCGTCCGGTCGCGCGGTCGTCCGACGTTCTCGCGCAGGAGAGCGAACCGGCGGCGAACTCAGCGCCGCGCCCTTCGCCGCGGCCGCCGCGAACTCGGCCGTCGTGCCGAAGCGGTCCGCCGGGGCCTTCGCCAGCGCCCGCCCGACGGCCTGCTCCAGCGCGGGCGACACGGTCTCCCGCAGGATCGACAGTCGCGGCACGGGCTCGGTCAGCTTCCGGGCCAGCACCGCCTGCACGGTGGAGCCGCCGAACGGCGGATCGCCGGCCAGCATTTCATACACCACACAGCCCAGCGAGTAGGTGTCGCTGCGTCCGTCGAAGGAAGTCTGCCCCATCGCCTGCTCGGGGCTCATGTACTTCGGAGTTCCCACCGCCAGGCCGCTCTCCGTGAGCCGCGTGCCCGCGGCCGCGCCGACGGCGGCCGCCACGCCGAAATCGGCGACGACGGCGTGACCACCCATGAAAAGGATGTTTTCCGGCTTGACGTCGCGGTGGACGATACCGAGGCCGTGGGCGTACGACAGGGCATCGCCCACTTCATGCGCAATCCGGATGGCCTCCTCGATGGGCAGCTGTCGCTGACGCGTCAGTCGATCGCGGAGGGTTTCTCCCTCCACGTAGGGCATCACGTAATAAATGAAACCATCGGCTTCGCCGGAGTCGTGCAGGGGGAGGATGTGGGGATGCGCGAGGACGGCGGAGATCTGGATTTCGCGAAGGAACCGCTCCGCGCCGAGTGCCGCCGCCAGCTCGGGTCGCAACACCTTGAGGGCTACGCGCCGCTCGTGCTTCAGGTCCTCGGCCAGGTAGACCGTCGCCATTCCGCCCCGGCCGACCTCGCGCACGAGGCGGTAACGCGAGCCCAGGGCGGCTCGGAGTCGCTCGAATTGTTCCGCATGGTCGGGCACGACGATCGGCGCCTCCCATCGCTGGAATCAATACAACTGGACCGTCGTGAGGGCAAAGGCTGGGTCGAAACAAGAAGGGGCGAACACAAGGTTCGCCCCTACGCTTGCGAATTCTGGCAGGTTCGACATC
>DASTCF010000063.1:0-6706 GCA_035711365.1 Gemmatimonadales bacterium | reverse complement strand
GGGCATATGCGCGATGCGGAACGGCCCCGCGGTCACCACGACTTCCCGGCGAGACGAATCGACTTCGACTCGGAGCGGGGCGGAATCGGTGCGTGGTGGGGCCGTGAGGAGCGGGAACAGGAGCAGGCAACTGGAAGCAGTCAGCATCGCGGTCCGGTCCGGGGAACGGTGAATCGATCGGGTGCGGGCACAAGGTAAACGAGGGGAAGCCGGGCGAGCAATTGGGAACGGGATCCGGCGGAATGCCCCCAAGCCGCCAGGTTTGACAGCCGAGTTGCCGATACGCCAGCCCGTCGCGCGACTGGTCGGCCAAAATGGCCTGGCACTCCGGCCCGCTGATTGCCAAGTGCGTGGGGCGCTTGACATGCCCGGGCCCGGGATTATGTTCCACCCCAGTCTGGCACTCCCCAGTAACGAGTGCCATTACATTGCTGCACAATAGCTTATACCACCACTCTTCAAGTTGTCGGAGGCAGGAGATGTCCACTGCGACCAAACCCAGGACGAAGCTCAAGATCCATCCCCTCGAGGATCGTGTCGTCATCATGCCGGCCGATGAGTCGGAGTCGATGCGCGGCGGCCTTTACATCCCGGACACGGCGAAGGAAAAGCCCACTCAGGGCGAAGTGATCGCTGCGGGCCCGGGCCGGATGGAGAAGGGCGCGCGGGTGCCGATGGAGCTGCACGTCGGCGACAAGGTGCTCTATGGCAAGTACAGCGGGACGCCGTTCCAACTCGGCGACGACGAAGTGATCATCATCAAGGCGTCGGACGTTCTGGCCAAGATCGGCTAAGGCGCCCGTTCTCACAGGAGATAGACCATGGCTTCCAAGGAGTTGCTGTTCAACGTCGACGCCCGTGCCAAGCTCAAGAAGGGCGTGGATCATCTCGCCGAGGCGGTGAAGGTTACCCTCGGCCCCAAGGGCCGGAATGTCGTCATCGACAAGAAGTTCGGCTCGCCGACCGTCACCAAGGACGGCGTCACGGTCGCAAAGGAAATCGAGCTGGCCGACCCGGTCGAGAACATGGGCGCCCAGATGGTGAAGGAAGTGGCCACCAAGACCTCCGATCTCGCCGGCGACGGCACGACCACCGCGACGGTGCTCGCCCAGGCGATCTATCGCGAGGGCCTCAAGAACGTGACCGCGGGCGCCAACCCGATGGAGCTCAAGCGCGGCATCGACCGCGCCGTCGAGAGCATCGTGGCGGAGCTCAAGACGGTGTCCGTCACGACGACGGGCAAGAAGGAAATCGCGCAGGTCGGCACCATCTCGGCGAATAACGACGCCGAGATCGGCAAGCTGATCGCCGAGGCAATGGACAAGGTGGGCAAGGATGGCGTGATCACGGTTGAGGAGGCGAAGGGCCTCGAGACCACGCTGGAGACCGTGGACGGCATGCAGTTCGACCGCGGCTACCTCTCGCCATATTTCGTGACGGACCCGGAGAAGATGGAGGCGGTGCTCGACACCCCCTACATCCTGATCCACGACAAGAAGATCTCCGCGATGAAGGACCTGCTGCCGGTCCTCGAGAAGGTCGCGCAGACCGGCAAGCCCCTCCTGATCATTGCCGAGGACGTCGAGGGCGAGGCGCTCGCCACGCTCGTGGTGAACAAGCTCCGCGGCACGCTCAAGGTCACGGCCGTGAAGGCGCCGGGCTTCGGCGATCGCCGGAAGGAGATGCTGATCGACATCGCCAAGCTCACCGGGGGCAAGGTCGTCTCCGAGGAGCTCGGCTTCAAGCTCGAGAATGCCGCGCTGTCGGATCTGGGTCAGGCGAAGCGCATCACGGTGGACAAGGACAACACCACCATCGTGGACGGCAAGGGTAAGGCCGACGACATTCAGGGCCGCATCAAGGAAATCCGGGCGGCCATCGACAAGAGCACGAGCGATTACGACCGGGAGAAGCTGCAGGAGCGGCTGGCCAAGCTTTCCGGTGGCGTCGCCGTGATCAACGTGGGTGCCGCAACCGAGACGGAAATGAAGGAGAAGAAGGCCCGGGTCGAGGACGCGCTGCACGCCACCCGTGCGGCGGTCGAGGAGGGCATCGTGCCGGGCGGCGGTGTCGCCCTGCTCCGGGCCCAGAGCGGGCTCGACAAGCTTCGCGGCCTGACGGAAGACGAGAAGGTCGGCGTGGACATCGTGCGCCGCGCCGTCGAGGAGCCGATCCGCGTCATCGCGACCAACGCGGGCGTCGAAGGCTCGATCGTCCTGGCCAAGGTGAAGGAGTCGAAGGACAAGAACTTCGGCTACAACGCCGCCACCAACGAGTTCGAGGACCTGGTCAAGGCCGGCGTCATCGACCCGACGAAAGTGACCCGCACGGCGCTCCAGAACGCCGCGTCGATCGCGGGCCTGCTCCTCACCACCGAGTGTGTCGTCGTCGAGAAGAAGGAAGACAAGCCGGCGCCGTCCGGTCCTCCCGGCGGTGGCATGGGCGGGATGTACTAAGCAGGGAAGTCGGATCGTCGGACCGGCGGGCAGTGGCTTCGGCTACTGCCCGCCGTTCTGTTCAGGGCCCCACGGGCCGCGGTGGAGTGGACACTGCGGGCGTTGAATCGTCTCGCGGACGGGACACGCAGGCCGATCCACGAACCCCTGCCGACGGACCGTACGCGGCATTATCCTTGCCCCCTGGATCGCGTCCCACTACACACCGGAGTCCTGCCCGTGTTCCGTTCCACGCTCCTCACTGCGGCACTGAGCCTCGCCGCCATGCCTGCCGCCACGCACGCCCAGACCGCCGCGACCCAGCCCCCGGCCGTCCACGGCACCTGGCGCGTCGAGGGCAGCGCGATCAAGAACAACGGCCCCCGTGAGGTGATCATCCGCGCTGACAGCAGCGCGAGCTGGGGCAAGGAGACGGTGCGCTGGCGGCTGCCGAGCGAGGGCAGGATCATGATCGCCCTCGGCGGGGAGTGGGAGACCTACCGGATGAAACTGAAGGGGGACAAGCTGACGCTCTCCGGCGGGGACCTGACCGAGCCGATCACGCTCAAGCGCGCAGGACCGCCCACGCCGCGGCCGGATGGTGTGCCGATCCCGGCCGATCCCGAAACCGAGCAGTAGCCCGGCTCAGGCGAAGAGTTCAAGCGCGCCACCGGCTGGCACCGCATACGGACCGACCGGCGCGCCCTGCCGGGCGACATGAACGACCCCGGCATATCCCGCCGACATCAGCGCAGGCTCGACCGTGGCTCGGGCCTGCGCTTCCGTATTGCACCGTTCGCTCAGATGCGCCAGGACGACGACCCGCAACGCCGGATGGACCAGCTCGGCCAGCAGCTCGGCGGCGGCCCGGTTCGAGAGATGCCCGCCCGCCCCGGCGATCCGCTGTTGCACCGCGGGCGGGTAACCGCTGGTCCGGAGCAGCACGTCATCGTGATTGGCCTCGAGCACCAGTGCGCTGCGACCCCTCAGCAGGAATCGCACGGCGGCCGTCGGCCGCCCCAGGTCGTACGCGATGCCGACACTTCGCCCGTCGCCGGTGCTGACGGCGAGCGCCAGCGGCTCCGCGGCATCGTGACTGGTGAGCGCCGCCTCGATGCGGAACGGCCCGAGCTCCACCCGCGCCGTCATCGTGAGCGGGAAGTGCGCCGCGCGCCCGCGGCGTGTCTGGAGCGCCGTCCAGGTGCCCGGGCTGCTCACCACGGGCACCGCGAAGCGGCGTGCCAGCTGGGCCACTCCCGCCGCGTGATCCCCATGTTCGTGGGTGAGCGCCACGGCCATGAGCTCGCCGAGATCGAGGGCGGCCGCACTCGCCCGGCGCTCGATTTCGCGGGCGCTGAACCCTGCATCCACCAGCAGCAGCTGCCGCTCGGAGCGGATCGCGAGGCAGTTGCCCCGGGAGCCCGAACCGAGGACGGTAATCTCCGTCACGGGCCGGCCAGGCGTCGCCACGTGGCGCGGAGGGAGGCGGCGCGCTCGGGAGTGAGCTCGACTTGCCGCCTCGGCAGCACTCGCCCGGCCACGGTGAGGAAGCCGTCCTCGGTGACCCGCTCGATGCCGGCGACGCCCCATGCGAACGCCGGCACATGCCGCGGGACCGTCGGTCCGAACACGTTCGCCCCGGCGCCCACCACGGTGCCGGTGCCGAGCATCGTGCCGATGGCCGTCTTGGCGTGATCCCCGATCAGGCTGCCGAGGAATTGCCGCCCGGTCTCGATGCGCTGATCCCCGAGCTGCAGGCGCACTTCCCCGTAGGTGTTCTTGAGGTTGGACGTCGTGGTGCCGGCGCCGAGATTGGCCCAGTGACCGATGACGCTGTGTCCGACGAACCCCTCGTGCGCCTTGTTGCCGTAACCGAGAAAGACCGAGGCGGCGATCTCTCCGCGCAGCCGGCACTGGGGTCCGAAGACGGACCCGCGGAGGTCGCCGCCGAGGGCGATGCTGCGTGGACCGAGATAGAGCGGACCCTCGAGTCGCGTGCCCGCGCGCACTTCCGCCCCTTCATCGAGCACCACGGCGCCGTGTCGCACGTCGAACACGGCGCCCGGCTCCACTCTCGCGCCCATGATGACGACTTCGGCCGGATCCCCGAGGACGACACTCCCATCGGGAATCTCATCTCCACCCTGGGCGAGGAAGTCGGCGCAGTCCGGGGGCAGCAGGTGCTCGAGTGCGGTGAGGAGGTCATACGCGCCGTGAAGCACAAGTCCGTCAATCTCCGTCGCCTCCCCGGCCTCGTGCGGCTCGTCCCACTCCTCACCGGGCTCGACGATCCAGGCCACGGTAGTGCCCTCGTGGACCAGCCGCCGGACCCCAGCTGCGACCTCGAGCGGCGCCCCCGATGGCGCGAACCAGCTCGCGGCGACGATCGCCGGGCCCCCAATCGGGTGCGGTTCCTCGACCGGAGGCTCGGCCCCCTCGTGGAATCCGGCCACGTGGTGTCCGAGAACGGACGTGGTGTCCCGCTGGAGCACCGCCTCCCAACGTTCGCGGATGAGCCAGAGTCCGGCACGCAGCTCGGCGAGGGGGCGGACACCAGTGAAGGGGGCCCAGGCCGCGCCGGGATTGGCGGGTTCGAGCAGATGCAGGACCGGTTCAGACATCGCGAACCTGTTGGGGCAGGGTATCGAGGACCTGCTTGAGATTGGCGGCCTCCGTGCGGCTCAGCACGAGGATCCGCCCGTTTGCATGCACCACGATGACATCCCGGACGCCGCTCAGCACCACCGGGTCTCCGTCGGTCCACACGACGCAGTCGTGGGCATGGTGCGCGAAGGCGGGGCCGACCAGGACATTGCCCATCGCGTCCCGCGGTCGCACCCGGGCCAGCGCCTCCCAGGTGCCGATGTCGTCCCACTGAAACGCGCCGGACACGACGGCGACCGCGTTGCTGCGCTCGAGCAGGCCGACATCGATCGAGACGGCGGTGACACCTCGAAAGAAGGCGACGACATCTGCGCGCTCGAGGTGCGGGAGGTGCGGCGCAATCTCCGGCGTGTGGCGCCGGATTTCGGCCAGCAGCCGTGTCGCCGTCCAGGCGAAGAGGCCGCTGTTCCACAGCGCGCCGGATGCGATCAGGTCGAGAGCGAGCGCCGCATCCGGTTTCTCGACGAACCGGGCGACCTTCCGGGCCGAGGCATCGAGATCGGGCCCGGGGATGATGTAGCCGTATCCCGTCTCGGGCCGCGACGGCACGATTCCAACGGTGACGAGGCGATCATGACGCCGCGCCGCCTCCAGCGCTGCAGCGGCCGTCCGCCGGAACGCGGCGCCGTCTCCGATCATCCAGTCGGCGTGCAGCGAGAGCACTTCCGCTTCGGCATCGCGGCGGGCCGCCTCGTGTGTCGCCCAGACCAGCGCCGGACCGGTGGATGCCGGGCGCGGTTCCACCAGGACATTTTCGGCGGGCAGGTGCAGTGCGTCGCGGATGGGGCTGGCGAGCGATTCTCCGGTCACGACCAGGACCCGTTCGGCCGGGACCAGACCGGCGAGGTGATCGAGGGCTTGCTCGGCCGTGGAGCGTGCACTGGACAGGGGCAACAGCTGCTTGGGATGCCTGGGTGTGCTGAGCGGCCAGAAACGGGTGCCCGAGCCCCCGGCGAGGAGTACCGCCCACCGCATGCGTGAATCCCTTAGACCAGCGCGGCCACGGCGGGCGCGTGCTGGCGAAGCGTGAAGAGCAGCTCGCCAACATTCCGGTCCGGCGATACGAGGAGGAGAAGCGAAGTACCGCCCCGCAACGGCGCCAGCACGGCGCGACCTCGCTCGTACTCGACGACGGCCAGCTGCGGCGCTCCGCGTTGGGTCGCGCTCCCGAGCCGCTCGGTCGCACGCACGAGTGTGGATGTGAGTGCCGCCAATTCGTCTGCATCCACGGCGGCGCCCGCCTGGTGCACCGGAAGGCCGTCGTCGCTCAACAGCAGCACGGCATCGACACCAGGAAGCCGGGCCAGTGCCTGAACGACCTCGTGGATCGTCGCCATGCGTGGTGCTCCAATGGTGGGTGTGCGGGCCTGCTCAACGTAGGTACCGACATGAGCGAAGTCAAGAAATGACGGTGGGTTGACCCACTTTGCGACCCCTTATAACCTTCCTCCCGCATGCGCCTCCTCCCCGCCGGTTTCGCCTTCGCCCTGGTGGCACTCGTCGCAGCCTGTGACGATCCCAATCAGCTGGCCGATGCCACCATCCCGAACGTGGTGGATACGGTCACCATCAGCGCGCTCGAGGGCACTCCGATCACATCGCCGAGC
>DASTCF010000062.1:0-18191 GCA_035711365.1 Gemmatimonadales bacterium | reverse complement strand
GCGCCCGCGACGATTCCCTGGATAAGGTCGCCGAGCTGGCGTCCCACACGGTTGGCAATCTCGACAACTTCGCCGTGGTGGAGGGCCTGGGTCGTGATGCCCGCGGCAGGGTTCGTGATGGTCGATATGGCCAGGCACCGGATGTCGAGCGCACGCGCCACGATCACCTCGGGAACGGTGCTCATCCCAACCGCGTCTGCGCCGAGCCGCTCCAGCATCCGTATCTCCGCCGGGGTCTCGTAGCTTGGCCCCAGCACCGCGGCATAGACGCCCTCCTCGAGCCGGATGCCCACCTCGCCGGCCACGGCCGTCGCGTGCATGCGCAGCTCCCGATCGTACGCGGCGGACATATCGGGAAACCGTGTCTCGCCCGGGGAAACGGATCCGATCAGCGGGTTGCGGAACATGAAATTGATGTGATCGGTGATCAGCATCAGGGTGCCGGCGGCGAAGGTGCGCCGGATCCCGCCTGCGGCGTTCGTGAGCACGAGGGCGTTCACCCCGAGGCGGGCGAAGAGCCGCACGGGAAGCGCGGCCGTCGTCGCCGAATGACCCTCGTAGAGGTGGAACCGTCCGCTCTGCGCGATCACCTCGCGTCCCGCGAGCCGCCCCGCCACCAGCTCTCCCCGATGGCCTTCCACCGTGGGCAGCGGGAACCCGGGAATCTCAGCGTACGGAATGACCACCGCATTCTGGATTCTTTCCGTAAAGAGGCCCAGTCCGGACCCCAGCACGATCGCAATCTCGGGCGTGCGGTCGCCTAGCCGAGCCCGCACTGCGGCGGCCGCCGCCGCGACGACGTCCACCGGCTCCCCGACCCGCTGACCTGCCGACCCGCTGTTCATACCAGCATCCCTGCCAGCGAGGCCGACATGAAGGCCGCGAGGTTTCCGGCGATCATGGCGCGGAGGCCGAACCTGGCGATCTCGCCGCGGCGCTCCGGGGCAAGACCTCCGATTCCCCCGATCTGA
This sequence comes from Gemmatimonadales bacterium, assembly GCA_035711365.1. GTDB lineage: Bacteria > Gemmatimonadota > Gemmatimonadetes > Gemmatimonadales > GWC2-71-9 > DASTCF01. The sequence continues at coordinate 17,220 of DASTCF010000062.1, read as the reverse complement.
ATGGCGATGGAGGAGAAGTTGGCAAATCCGAGCAACGCGTAGGTCAGGATCACCGCGCTGCGGGGGGACAGCACGACTCCACTGCCCAGGTCGCTCGCGAATTGCGCATAGGCAACGAATTCGTTCAGGGCGGTCTTGATGCCGATGAGGCTGCCCACGTAGGCGGTGTCCTGCCACGGCACGCCCATCACGAACGCGAGGGGCCTGAGCGCCTGACCGAGCAGGAACTGGAGGCTGAGCCGGTTCTCGGCCAGGCCGAAGAGTGTGCCGACCCACTGGAGTCCGAAGTTGAGGAGCGCGACCAGGGCCACGAACGCCATCAGCATCGCCGCCACGTTGATGGCGAGCTGGACGCCCACCGCGGCCCCGCCGGCCGCGGCTTCGATCACGTTGGATTCGGTCTTCTCCACGTGCATGTGCAGCGTGCCCTTCGTGATCGGATCGCCCACCTCGGGCCGGATCATCTTCGAGAGCAGGAGACCGGCCGGCGCGTTCATGACGCTCGCGGCGAGCAGGTGCGCGGCAATGTTGGGGAAGGACCCCTGCAGCATCCCGACATAGGCCGCCATCACGCCGCCGGCGACGGTTGCGAAGCCGCCGACCATCACGGTGATCAGCTCCGACGGCGTGAACCCCTTGACGAACGGCTTGATCAGCAGCGGTGCCTCGGTCTGGCCGAGGAAGATGTTTCCCGCGGCGGAGAGGGTCTCCGCGCCGGAGGTGCGGAGCGTCTTCTGCATCACCCACGCGATCCCCTTCACCACCAGCTGCATGATGTTCAGGTAGTAGAGCACCGACATCAGCGCGGAAAAGAAGATGATCGTCGGAAGGACGTTGAAAGCGAAATACGCCCCCGTGTTCGCGATGAGGCCCCCGGAAGTATCGAGCGCGCCGCCGGGACCAGGCAGGCCGACCGGCACGTTCGACTGCACCAGGTTGCCGAACACGAATCGCGCGCCCATCTCCTGAAAGGACAGCAACCCGGTGATCATCCGGCCCAGGAAGGCGAAGACCGCCTTGCCGGGCCCGGTTTTCAACACGATCAGTCCGAAGATCGCCTGGAGGGCGAGCCCGCTCGCGACCAGCCGCCAGTCGATCCGCTTCCGGTCGTACGACAGCGCGAAGGCAATCCCCAGCATCGTGGCGATCCCGACGAGTCCCATCAGCCGGGGCAGCAGCGGCGTGTCGAGGCCCGCCTGCGCCTCCGCGAGCCGTTCGGCTGCGGTCTGCAGCACCCAGAGCGCGTTCATCGCGTGGCCTCCAGCTCTGCCGAGACGTTCTCCAGCAGCGCCTGACGATCGGGCCACGGCAGAAACGAGGCGGCAAACGCGTTGAGAATCATGCGGTCGATCTCCTCGCGTGTGAAACCCAGGGCGGTATGGGCCAGCCAGTATTCATCCGTGAGCGAGACCCCGCTCATCAGCCAGCTGTCGGTGCAAAGCGTGACGGCCAATCCCGCGTCGAAGTAGCCGCGCACCGGATGCTCGGCGGCACGTTTGACCGCGTGCGTCTGCAGGTTGCTCGTGATGTTGGTCTCGATGAGGATCCGCCGGTCGCGCACATAGGCTTGGAGGCCCGGATCCTCGAACAGCCGGGTGCCGTGTCCGATGCGATCGGCGTGGCAGGCGTGAATCGCCTCGGTGACCGACGCGGCGCCGGCGGCCTCGCCCGCGTGCACCGTGATCCCCAGACCACCGCGCGCCGCGAGGTCAAACGCGGCACGGTGTACCTCGGGCGGCCGGCCGGCCTCCGGCCCGGCCAGGTCGAATCCGACGACGCCGCGGTGCCGGAAGGCCACCGAGGCCTCGGCGATCTGCAGCGACACGGCCGGATCGTAGTGCCGCAGCGAGCAGTTGATGACGGCGGTTCGCACTCCGAAGTCCCGCTCGCCGCGGTGCAGCCCGCGCAGCTCGGCCTCGAGCACGTCCGCAAGCGTCAGGCCGGTGCGCGTGCTCAGCGCGGGGCAATATCGCACCTCGAGCAGCCGCAGGTGGTCCCGGGCCGCGTCCTCCACCATCTCATACGCCACGCGCTCGATGGCCTCGGGCGTCTGGAGCATTGCGATGGTGATGTCGAAGCGCCGAAGGTATTCCTCGAGATCGCGGGCGTCGTCCACCAGCATGTAGCGGCGAATCGCCTTCGGGTCGCGGCTCGGCAGCTCCACGCCGGCGTCGTGCGCGAGGTCGATCATCGTCTCCGGACGGAGCGAGCCGTCGAGGTGGACGTGCAGCTCCGCCTTGGGCAGGCGGGCGATCAGCTCACGCGTCAGCATCGGCATCGCCATCGGCAGGCGCGTCCCGGCGGGCGCGGCCGACCACGCGGACGATCGCTCCCGGTGCCAGCACGGCGTCAGCTGCGAGCCCAATTCCTCGTGCGTCGGTCAGCGACGCGGTGCCGGCGATGACCCGATCGGCGAGGGCCGGATCCAGGTGGCGGACCGCGTCGCAGGCGGTCGCGCCGCTGCTGACGTCCAGCGGGCGATCGTTGACGTACACCCGAATCGGGGCAGTCACCGGCGGTCGCTCAGAAAACGGGGATCGTCTGGCGGGCGGACGGGCTGCGGCAGGCGCCGGAGATAGAGCAGCACGGCATCGATGTCCTTGTAAGTCGACTGCTCCTTCTCGGTGCGCTCGAGCGCCGTGAATCCGTCCTGGCCGGAGGCCAGGTAGTTCTGTGTCGCCAGGGTGTACACGCGGCCATCCTTGATCCTGCTTCCGTCAAGCAGCCGGACGTCTCGGACTCGCTTGCCGGGGGGCCGCGCCGAGTCGTACCGCACTCGAAGACCGGCGATGTGGGCATCGGGCTGGCCGTCGCTATTGAAGGCCTGTTCCAGGACCGCCTTGAGTTCGCGACCCTTCAGCCGCACGAGCACCAGGTCGTTCTGGAAAGGCATCACAGAGAACAGCGTCCCGTACGTAAGCGGGCCATCAGGCACGTCGGCCCGGATACCGCCGTTGTTCACGAGGGCGGCGTCGGCGCGCAGCACGTTGCGGAAGGCATCGGCAATAAGGAAGCCGAGCCCATACTGGTTTCCCTGCCGCAACATCGGGAGGCTCACCTGCGCAACGACCCGCCCCGTCAGAGAATCCGACTCGCGGCGCCACCGGTCCACCATCGCGGTGAGTTCGGCGTCCGGCGCGACCCGATCGGCCCAGACCGTCTCAACATCCACGTTCCCGCGGCGGGTGCCATCGGCGGCCCGAATAAGGTCCAGGATGCCCACGGCGGTTCCATTGCTCCGGGCCTGCACGATCGGAATGCCGGCCGCCTCTGTTTCAAGCAGCGTGTGCGTGTGGCCGGACACGATCGCATCCACCGAGCCGGGCGGCAGCTCGCGGGCAAGGTCGAGCACCTCGCCGGCGCAGGAGGTGCTGTCGCAGCGGCCACCCGAATGGGTCAGGACGATCGTGAAATCGGGGCGCTCCGCACGCGCGGCTTCGATCGCATCGAGTATGGATGCGGCGCCCGAGCCGAACCGCAGCCCCGCGATGTTTTCCCTGGCCACGATGTGTGCCGACTCCGAGGTGATGTATCCCACGACCGCGACCCGGTTGGTACCGGCCTGCACCATCTGCCACGGGACGGCCCATCCCGGGCGGACGCCCGTCGCGGAATCGAAGATGTTGGCCGCGACCCAGGGATAGCGAGCCTCCGCCATGCGGTTGCGGAGCGTATCCGTCGACCAGTCGAGGTCATGATTGCCGATTGCTGCGGCCTGGATCCCGACGCGATTCAGGGCCTCGATTGTCGTGCGGCCGTACGCGAGGTTCGAGAGCAGCGTGCCCTGCATCTCGTCTCCGGCATCAACCCGCAGCGTCGTGCACTGGCACCGCGCGGCGAGGGTGTCCATGGTTGCCTTAAGCGCGGCCGCACCGCCCACCGGGCGCCCGTCCGACCAGCTGTACGTCCGGGACTCGAGCGCGCCGTGAAAGTCGTTGATCGAGAGGATTCGCAACAGGATCGAGTCCTTCGGGACCGGCGGCGGGGGAAGGAACAACCGTCGGGCCGCGGCGGCCATCGGCGCGGGCTCGATCCGCCAGGTGACCGAGTCGAAATCCGCCGGGTTGAGCACTCCCCGGCGCCGGAGGTCCTCCACCAGCAGCTCCCGTACGCCTTCGTTTCGATCGTACACCACCGGCGCGGACAGAAGCATTGCATAGCCACCGCCCCCACCCTGCCGGTAGCTGCTGAGCGCCAGGGTGTACGAGTCCAGCGCACCAACGAAGCGGCCCCTGACCGCCAAATCGCGAATCCGGCTTCCCACCGGGCGGCTCAAGTCCACCACGTAGGTCGCGCCGGAGACGATATCGAAACTGTTCCCCGGCATCGCAGGGTCGGTGCCGACGTTGCCAACGGCGTCCACCGTGAAGTACTTCGCGGTCTGCTCGAGGTAGGCTCGGAGTTGGACCCCGGTGATCCGGATGGCGCGAAGGGTGTTCTCCTCCGGATACACACCCGCCACATCCGCCAGCCGGATTTCGCCCTGATCGAACCCGCTGCGCACGTCGAACACCGCCGTGGAGGCCAGGTCGGCGCGGGCCTGCCGCCGCTGGACGTCGTTGATCCAATTGACCAGGGGCGTCGCGCCCGCGCGCCCGAGCTGAGCGCGCATCGGCGCGGCCGCGCCCGCAAGCGGGGTCGCCACCCACAGTCGCACATCCGCCTGGGCCTCGTCGAGGCGGCGGAGCCGCCCCGGGACCGGCTCGAGCCCGGCCAATTCGACCTGGTCTGCGCGAATGCGCGTCACTCGCCACGCGGCTCCGTTCCGGGCGAGGTCCACATGCGCGATCGCGAGCGATTGCGCGTGATGGCGTGGCTGTATGAAATGCACCCCGTTCAGCACCGAATCCCGGATCTGGCGATGGGAGTGTCCGACCACGACCAGGTCCGGCCGGATCGGCCCCTGCGCCAGCGTCGCCGCGACATTCTCAGGGCCGACGCCGGCAGTGTCATAGGACGAGGGGCCATCCATCCCGCTGTGAATGAGCACGATGGCGACGTCCGCCTCCTGCCGGAGGCGCGACATGGCCCGCGGAGCGCTGGCGCCGACCGACCCTACCCTTCCCGTCCCCTGCATGTTCGCACGGTCCCAGACCATGACGCCGGGCGTCGTGAATCCGGTGATGCCGACCCGGACCCCTTGTCGCATGATGACGGTCTGCGGGGAGAACATCGGCGCGCCCCCGGGCAGCGCGAAGACGTTGGCGCTCACGTAAGTGAACGCCGCGCCGGAGATGGCGCGGCGCAGGAGCGGCAGGCCGAAGTTGAAGTCGTGGTTCCCGGGCGTCGCGGCGTCATACCCCAGCTGGTTCATCACGTCGACGATCGGGTGCGGATCCCGCGGCGCGACCTGCGCGAAATACGCCGAGAACGGGTCGCCCTGCAGGAGATCCCCCGCATCCACCAGCACGACCTGGCCCGGGTATCGCTGACGCAGCGAATCGATCGCGCGCGCGGCCCGCGCGAGGCCACCTGGGAATGGTCGATCGTGCACGAAGTCCCACGCCGTGGCGTGTCCGTGAACGTCCGTGGTGGCGACGACGACTATGTGGGCGGAGTCCTGAGCTGCCGGAGACGCCAGTGCCAGGGCCAGGAGGGCGCGAAGCATCGTGAGAATATCCTTGCGCCACCGCACGTTGCGCAATGTGAGCATTCGCAGCACACCGTCGGGAAAGGTGCGGGGGTTGCGCGGCGGGTGCGGGTCGGATATTCGTTTACGCGCATATGGCACCCGCCTCGACGCCGACCGACCTGCTGCTCACCATTGCGGAGCCCACCCGGCTCCGCATTCTCAATTGCCTCGCCGCGGCGCCGCTTTTCGTGTCGGATCTCCAGGTGATCCTCGACCTCCCGCAACCCACGGTCTCGCGCCACCTCCGGGTGCTCAAGGAGGCCGATATCGTGCGCGATACCCCGATCGCCCAGTTTGTGCTCTACCGCCTCCGCCGTGATGGCGGCGTGCGCCAGCGGCTGCTCACCGCAATCCTCGATGCGATCGGAATGGACGAAAAGATGAAGGTCGAGCGGCATCTGGCGGCCGACCGAAGCCGGTCCAACCCGCGTGTCCGCATGGTGACGCAGACGGAGTCAATGGCATGACCTCAGCCCCCGAATCCTCATGACCCACCGGATCCTGGTCGTTGACGACGAGCCGGACATCACGGCGCTCGTCGCGTATCACCTCGCCAAGGCCGGGTATCGTGTATCCACGGCCACGACCGGCCCCGATGCGATCAAGTCGGCGCGGGAAGAGCGCCCCGACATCGTCATCCTGGACCTTATGCTTCCGGGGATGTCCGGCTACGACGTGCTGGCGGAGCTCCGCCGCCAGGAGGAAACGAAGGAAGTCGGGGTCATCCTCCTCACCGCCCGCCGTGAGGAGGCAGACCGGATTCGCGGCCTCACGCTCGGCGCAGACGACTATCTCACCAAGCCGTTCTCTCCCGCCGAGCTGACGCTCAGGGTCGGCGCGGTCCTGCGGCGCCTCGCGGCCCCGGCGGTGTCTGCGGGATCCACCCTCACCGCAGGCGGCATCACGGTGGATCGTTCAGCGCACCGCGCCGCGCTTAACGGCCGCGAACTGAATCTCACGGCCACCGAGTACAAGCTGCTCCTCACCCTCGTCGAACGCCGGGGCCGCGTCCAGACCCGGCCCCAGCTGCTCGAGACCGTCTGGGAGGCACAACCCGACATCCAGACGCGGACAGTGGACATGCACATCCAGCGCCTCCGCTCCAAGCTGGGTGAGGCCGGGAAGATGATCGAGACGGTGCGCGGGTTCGGCTACCGGTTCCGCGGGGCGGACCGGCCAGGCAGGTCGCGGTGAGATTCGCCGCCCGCCTGCTGTCGGCGACGCTGCTGGTCCTCCTGCTCGGTCTGGTCGTCCTGCTGTGGACCGCGGACCGTCTTCTGCGCCGTGACCTCGAACGGGACATGGCCGTCACGCTGGAGCGCCAGGCTGTCTTGATCCGCGAGGCAGTGCCGAGCGAGCCGGCGCAGGCCCAGCAGCAGCTGCATCAAATGGCGGCACAGGCAGGCCTTCGGATCACGCTGATCGCGCCGGACGGCACCGTCGTCGCCGAAAGCGACTACGCCACCTACCCGCTTCCGCCGCTGCAGAACCACGCCGACCGGCCCGAGGTGCGCGAGGCATTGCAGGGGCGGACCGGCGTCGCCCGGCGGCAGAGCGAGACGGTCGGTCGGGCCCTGCTGTACGTCGCCATCCCGGGCGGACCGGGGGTGGTCCGCGTCGCCTCGGACCTGAGCCAGGTGAATGCCCTCGTTCGCCGCGCCCAGCTCGCGGTGGCCACGGCGGCGCTCGTCGCGCTCCTGATCGGCACCCTCGCTTCCCTCATCACGGCGCGCTCGATCGCGCGACCCCTCACCGCACTCGGCGCCGCGGCCCGGGCCATCGCGGCGGGCGATCGCCCGCGGTTCCCACGATCGGGGATCCCGGACATCGACGCGCTGGTGCAGACCCTTCGGGACATGCATCACCAGCTGGCCGACCGATTCGATGCGCTCCGGCATGGGCAGGCCGAATCGGCCGCGCTGGTCGAGGCGATGGTGGAAGGCGTGCTGGCCGCCGACGGCAAGGGCCGCATCCTGACCGCGAATTCCGCCGCTCGCCGCCTCCTTGGCTATCGACCGGAGGAAGCGCTTCCCGACCTCCAGGAGCTTTTCCGGGTGAAGGGCGCGCGGGATGTCGTGAGCCAGGTGACTCAGGGCGTGGTAGTCGAGGGGCGCGAGCTCGAGCTGGATGGCCGGATGCTGCTGGTGAGCGCCCGGCCGCTCAACAGCGGAGGCGCCGTACTCGTCCTGCACGACGTGACCGACGTCCGCCGGCTCGAGGCGGTCCGCCGCGACTTCGTGGCCAATGTCTCCCATGAGCTCAAGACGCCGCTGACGTCCATTGCCGGCTACGCCGAAACGCTGGTCAGCGACCGGCCGGACGAGGTGACCAGCGGGCGATTCCTCGAGATCATCCTGGGGAACGCGCGCCGGATGCAGCATCTGGTGGATGATCTCCTCGACCTCTCGCGGATCGAATCCGGGCGATGGCAGCCCAGGAAGGAGCCGGTGGACATCGCGGAGGTGGCCCGCGAGGCGTGGGCGCCGCTGGCGGAGCGGGCCGCGCAGCGGCACATGGAGCTCTCGGTGGACGTCGATAACGACGCGTCGGTTGTCCCGGCCGACCCCGAAGGGCTCCGGCAGGTGCTGACCAACCTGTTCGACAACGCCCTGCGCTATGCGCCAGCGGGCGGCACCGTCGCCGTGCACACTGCGAGGCAGGAGGGCGGCCTGGCGGTGATGGTGAGCGACTCCGGGCCTGGCATCCCGCACGAACACCTCTCCCGGGTCTTCGAACGGTTCTATCGCGTGGATACCTCGCGATCTCGAGAAGAGGGCGGAACCGGCCTGGGGCTGGCGATCGTGCGGCACCTTGTTGAAGCCCACGGCGGGACGGTGCGGGCCGAGAGCGAGGTCGGGGAGGGCACCACGATCACGTGCTGGTTTCCACCGACCTGACGGGGACTGTTACCGTTCCGTGACCGCCGTTCACGTTGATCGTGACGCGCGAGGGCGTCTGTTACTCGCAATCCGGGGAGGGTGGAGGTCCCGGAGCGGTGGCGGAGCAGCCCGTTCCGCCCGGAACCCGGGCCTCGGGCCCCAGATCGAAAGGTCGGACATGGTGAGGATTACGCGGCGTTCGGCGGCGGCACTGTTGGGCCTGCTGGGCCTCGGCGCCGGCGCGCTGGCTGCGCAGACCACGTACCCTAACGTCAAGATCACAGGCAAGCTTCAGGAGCAGTTCTACTACCTGGATAACGATCCCTATCCGGTGGTCGGCCCGAACAGCAACTTCTTCACTCGCCGGGCGCGCATCGAGGCCAGGGGGAACATCTCCGAAAACGTCCTCTTCGTCATCGTGCCGTCCTTCGAAGGCGGCCGGACGCTCAGCAGCCTCAGCACGACCTGCCAGGATCTGATTACCGATCCCACCGCCGCAATCCCGGATACCCTCGAAGTGGAATGCAGGACGACGGGCCGTGGCGGGGTCCGGCTGAGAGACGCCTATCTCGAGGTCGCGTTCACCAAACCGGACGCGAAGAACCGCTTCGCCCTGCGAGTCGGCCAGGAGAAGCGACCGTTCGGTCGGTACGAGCTCACCTCCTCCAGCAACCTTCCCTCGATCGAGCGCGGCGCCGGGCAAGGTCTCCTGCCGGTCGCGAGCAACAACCTCTTCGAGGAGAACGGCTTTCTCTCCCACGACGTGGGCGCGAGCCTGCTGGTGGGCATTTCGGACAAGGCCACGTTCCAGGTGGGCGCCTACAACGGCCGGGGGGAGAGCGTGAGCGACAACAACAACGCCAAGTCCTTCGGGGCCCGGGCCACCTTCCAGATCCTGCCTCAGATCAACATCGGCGCCTCGTACTTCTCGCACGACGGGATTGTCGGCGTTGACACTTCGTTCACCAACGGCGCGTTCGGCCTGGATGCCCAGTGGGGCAAGGTGGGCGACGAAGGGCTCTACGTGGTGGCGGACTACATGGATGGTGAGGCGGCCAACGCGGCCAACACCCCGATCCGCGGCGTCTCGATCGTCGGCGCGTACCACATTCGCATGAAGAGCCCGACCTCGTGGCTCTATGCGATCGAGCCGGCGGTGCGCTATGACCTGGCCGACGAGGACACCGATACGGACGACACCGGAACGACCCTGATTGATGCCGGCGTCAATCTGTACCTGAGCAGCAAGGCCCAGATTCGCATCATGTATGAGAGCCAGAGCTTCAGTGCCGAGGGCGCCGAGAGCATCAGCGGCGTCCGCTCGGCCGTGACGGTCAACTTCTGAGGGTGATCATGACGAAGACGTTCACGCGCGCCGCCATGCTCGGCCTGGGTCTCGCGGCCCTGGCTGTGGCCCCGGCGGCAGCGCAGAACCTGACGGGGGCCGGGGCGACTTTCCCGAACCCGATCTATACAAAGTGGTTCGACGCCTACAACAAGAAGACCGGCGTCCAGATCAACTACCAGTCCATCGGCTCCGGCGGCGGCATCCGCCAGTTCACCGAGGGCACGGTGGACTTCGGGGCCAGCGACGGCCCGATGAGCGCCGAGCAGATCGCCGCGGTCAAGGGGAATGTGCTGCACGTCCCGACGGTGATCGGGGCCGTGGTGCTGACCTACAACCTGCCATCGCTTGGCACGGCCAAGCTTCAATTCGATGGACCCACGATCGCGGACATCTTCCTGGGCCGCATCACCAAGTGGAACGACCCGCGCATCGCCGGCCAGAACCCGGGCGTGAAACTGCCGAATGTGGATATCATCGTGGTCCATCGGTCGGACGGGTCGGGGACGACCTATGTCTTCACCGATTACCTCACTAAGGTGTCTCGGGAGTGGCGGGACAAGGCGAATTACGCCACGTCGGTCAAGTGGCCAACCGGGCTCGGTGGCAAGGGCAACGAGGGCGTGACCCAGCAGGTGAAGCAGCTCGAGGGCGCCATCGGCTATGTGGAGCTCATCTACGCGCTCTCGAACAAGCTGCCCTACGCGAAGGTGAAGAACGCGGCCGGCAGCTACGTCGAGCCGAGCCTCGAGGCCACGACGGCCGCCGCGGCCAGTGCCCGGTTCGCCAAGGACACCGATTTCCGGGTCTCCATCACGAACGCGCCGGGGGCCCAATCGTATCCGATCTCGTCGTTCACATGGCTGCTCGTGCCGATCAACGCCCGTGATGCCGCCAAGGCGAAGGTCCTCCGCGACTTCCTGACCTGGATGATCACGCCCGAGGCGCAGGGAATGGCCAAGCAGCTCCAATACGCACCGCTGCCGGCCGAGGTCATCGGCCTGATCAAGCCCCGGATCGCCTCCCTCAAGGCGGAGGGGAAGCCGATCGCGATGCGGTAGGTGCTTCTCCCTTCGCGCGAACGGCCGGCCGCCTGGTTGGAGCCGGCCGCTTCACGTGAAGATTCGGCGTGACACATTCGTTACACGGGCGTGACGATCCGGCCGTTTCGCGCGGATACGATTCCCGGCCTATGGCGGCTCCCACCACCGATCTGCCGGCACCGGAGATCCACTCGCTCGAGCAGTCCCACTGGGGCGATCGGCTCTTCAAGGCGCTCCTCACCGGGGCGGCGCTGGCGATCCCCGTGCTGCTGGTATTCCTGGTCTACGAGCTCTGGTCGGGGTCCCGCCTCGCCATCGACCGGTTCGGCCTCGGCTTCATGACGTCGAGCAACTGGGACCCAGTGACCGGTGAGTTCGGCGCGCTGCCCCTGATCGTGGGCACGGTGGTCTCGTCCGTGCTGGCGCTGCTCATCGCCGTGCCGCTCTCCCTGGGCGTCGCCATTTACCTGACAGAATTCGCCCCGAAGGCGGTGCGCGACCCGGTGGCCTCCATCATCGGGCTGCTCGCCGCCATTCCAAGCGTGGTCTATGGCCTCTGGGGCATCTTCGTGATGATCCCCTTCCTCCGCCCGACGGTCTTTCCCTTCCTCAAGAAGGTCCTCGGGTTCCTCCCGTTCTTCCAGGGCCCGATCTACGGCCCGTCCATGCTGGCCGCGGCGATCATCCTCGCGATCATGGTGATGCCCTACATCATGTCGGTGAGCCGTGAGGTCCTGCTGGCGGTGCCGAACAGCCAGCGGGAGGCCGCGCTCGCGCTGGGGGCGACCCGCTGGGAGGCCGTCACCGGGGCCGTGTTGCCCTACGCCCGGTCCGGCATCATCGGCGCCGTGATTCTCGGCCTGGGCCGGGCGCTGGGCGAGACCATGGCCGTCACGATGGTGATCGGCAACCGGCATGAAATCGCCGCCTCCCTCTTCGCACCGGGTTACACGATGGCGGCGGCGATCGCGAACGAATTCACCGAGGCCGTGGAGGACATTCACCTGGCGGCGCTGGCCTACGTAGCGCTCACGCTGTTCATCGTGACGGTTCTCATCAACGCGATCGCGCGACTCCTCATCTGGCGGGTGGCGCGGGGCACGGCCGCCGGCAGCAAGGCGCTCTGATGAACCGCCGCCTCCTGCGCCGCCTCTACAGCGATGCGATGGTTGGATTGATGATCCTGGCCGTCGTGCTCGCGGTCCTGCCGCTCCTGCTCATCCTCGGCACCCTGATTTCCAAGGGCGCGAGCAACATCAGCTTCGAGTTCTTCACCCGGCTGCCGGTACCCGCCGGCGAGACGGGCGGCGGGGTCGCCCACGCGATCATCGGGACCCTCGTGATCGTCGGCACCGCCTGCATCATCGGCCTCCCGCTGGGCATCGGCGCCGGCATCTATTGCGCCGAGTACCCCACCGCCCGTCTCGCGTGGGTAACCCGCTTTGTCGCGGACGTGATGAACGGCACCCCGTCCATCGTCGTGGGCGTCTTTGCCTGGACCTGGATCGTGGCCAGGCAGGGGCACTTTTCCGCCCTGGCCGGCAGCGCCGCGCTCGCGATGCTGATGATCCCGATGGTCATGCGGACAACGGAGGAGATGATCAAGCTGGTGCCGCACTCGCTGCGCGAGGCGGCGCTGGCGCTCGGTTATTCGCGCTGGCGGACCAGCCTCACGGTGGTGGTGCGGACCAGCCTGTCGGGGATCGTCACCGGAGGCCTCCTGTCGGTGGCGCGCATCGCGGGCGAGACGGCGCCGCTCCTGTTCACGACCCTGGGGAGTCAGTTCTTTACCCGGAGCCTGAACGAGCCGATGGCGGCCTTGCCGCTGGTCGTGTTCTCATACGCCACCGGTCCCTATGAGGAGTGGCACCAGATGGCCTGGGCGGCGGCCCTCGTCCTCATCGTCGTGGTGCTGGTGCTGAGCACCGCGGCCCGGCTGGCCACGCGGCGGAAGTTCGACCTCAATGGCTGACGCGACGCCGCGGCTCCAGACGGAGAAACTCACGGCCATGTACGGGAAATTCACCGCCGTGAAGGGCGTCTCGCTCGGGTTTCCGCCCAACCGGGTGCATGCCCTGATCGGTCCGTCGGGATGCGGAAAGTCCACGTTCCTCCGGGTCCTCAACCGGATGCATGAGCTGACTCCCGGTGGCTGGATCACGGGCAAGGTGTTGCTCGACGGCCAGGACGTGTACGCGCCCTCGGTGAGCGCGATGCAGCTCCGGCGCCGGGTCGGGATGGTCTTCCAGCGCCCGACTCCCTTTCCGACGATGTCCGTCTACGACAACGTGGCGGCGGGGCTCAAGGTGAACGGGCGGCCGGCGCGGGGAGAGGTGGAGCAGACTGTCGAGCGGGCGCTCCGGCAGGCGGCCCTGTGGGACGAGGTGAAGGACCGGCTCAAAGCGAGCGCGATGGCCCTCTCCGGCGGGCAGCAGCAGCGCCTGTGCATCGCGCGGACCATCGCGCCGAAGCCGGAAGTGATTCTGCTCGACGAGCCGACCGCGTCGCTCGACCCGCAGGGCACCCAGCGGATCGAGGAGCTCCTCTTCGAGCTCAAGCGGGATTTCACGATCATCATCGTGACCCACAACATGCAACAGGCCGCGCGGGTGTCGCACACGACCTCATTCTTCTATCTCGGGGCGATGGTGGAGACCGGCCAGACGGCCCAGATCTTCACGGCTCCGACGCAGGAGCAGACCGAGGCCTACATTACGGGACGGTTCGGATGACCACCCTCCTCGAGGGGCCGGGCATGACCCAGCCGCCAATGTTCCGTCCAACGCTGGTACCGCGCGCGTCGGCGCCCCATATCGCCCTGCCGGGCGGACCGGTGGTCGAAGCGAAGGACTTCCACTTCTACTATGGGCCGAGCGAGGCGCTCAGGGGAATCAACCTCGCGTTCGCCCGGCACGCGGTCACGGCCATCATCGGACCTTCGGGATGCGGGAAATCCACCTTCCTGCGCTCGATCAACCGCATGAACGAGCTGATTCCCGGCATCCGGACTACCGGGGATATCCAGATCGAGGGCGTTTCGATCTACCGGCCGCGCACCGACCTGGTCGATCTCCGCCGCCGGGTTGGCATGGTCTTCCAGCGGCCGAATCCATTTCCGAAGTCTGTCTTCGACAATGTGGCATACGGTCCGGACCGGAATCGCCTCGTGACCCGGCGGGATCTGCCCGACCTCGTGGAACGCTGCCTGCGCCGGGCGGCGCTCTGGGACGAGGTGAAGGACCGGCTTGACGAGCCTGGGACAGGCCTGTCGGGCGGACAGCAGCAGCGCCTGTGCATCGCGCGGGCGCTGGCCAACTCCCCCGATGTGCTGCTCATGGATGAGCCCTGCTCCGCACTCGACCCGATTGCCACGCAGAAGATCGAGGAGCTGATCTTCGAGCTGAAGAAAGACTACACAATCGCCATCGTGACCCATAACATGCAACAGGCCGCGCGGGTCTCGGACTTCACGGGGTTCTTCGATGGCGGGCGGCTGATCGAGTTCGGCGCGACCGAGCGGATGTTCACCGCCCCGACGCAGGAGCGAACGGAGGCTTACATCACGGGGAGATTCGGATGACCGACGCGCATCGTCACTTTCACGACGAGCTGAGCCACGTGAAGGTGCGCCTGCTGACCATGTCCGGCGAGGCCGAGGCCGCGCTCGGGATGGCGGTGGAGGCACTGCTCGAGCGGGATTCCGCCAAGGCGCAGTCCGTCATCGCCGGAGACCGGGTGATCGACGAGATGGAGGTCGAGATCGAGGAGATGTGTATCAGCCTCCTCGCCCTGCAACAGCCGATGGCCCGGGATCTCCGCATGCTCACCTCCGCGCTCAAGATCGCCAACGACCTCGAGCGGGTGGGCGACCACGCGGTGAACATCGCCCAGTCGGCGGAGCGGCTGCTGGAAGATCGCCCGATCGCACCGGAGCCCGAGATCGTCGAAATGGCGCGGCTCACTCGCGACATGCTGTCCGACGCGCTCGAGGCCTTCATCCGCGGCGACGCGCAGGCGGGGCGCGAGGTGTGCCGCCGGGACGACAAGGTGGATGCCCTTCACAAGTCGGTGTTCCGGATCCTCCTCACCCACATGATGGAAGATCCGCACATGATCGGCGCGGGCATGGAGCTGTTCCTGGTGAGCCGGAATCTCGAGCGGGTGGCCGACCTCGCCACGAACATCGGGGAGGACGTGGTCTTTCTGGTCGAGGGCAAGTCGATCAAGCATCACGCGGAGGATCGCGGAGACCCACCGGTGTTCGGCGCCAGCGTCCGGGCCGGCAAGTGACGTCCCCGGCTGGCGAACCGCGCGAGCGCCTTGGCGCGATCGACGTCGGCTCGAACTCGATCCGCCTGCTCGTCGCCGAGTACGATCCCACGACCGGCCTGACTCCCATCGACGAAGTGAAGGACCAGCCTCGCCTCGCGGCGGGGCTCGCGTCGACCGGCCGGCTCGATCCTGCCGCGATCGATCGCGCCATCCTGGCGCTTCGGCGCATGGCCGACGTGTGCCAGCGGCGCGGAGCCCGGCGGATCTCGGCCGTCGCGACGGCCGCCGTCCGCGAAGCCAAGAACGGTGAGGAGTTCGTCCAGCGGGTGCGGGCTGAAGTCGGCGTACCGCTCCGGATCATCGACGCCGACACGGAGGCCCAGCTCTCCTACCGCTCCGTCGCGCATCATTTCCGCCTCGCGAACACCAAAACGCTCATCGCCGACATCGGCGGTGGAAGCCTGGAGCTGGTTGGTGCGGTGGACGGACTGGTGGAATTGACCCGGTCGCTGCCGTTCGGCGCGGTGCGGCTGACGGAACTCTTCCTCGCGGGCGCGAAGAACCAGCGGAAGGCGATGGGCGAACTGCGGAAACACCTCCGGAAGCGGCTCCTCCGGGCGCTGCCCCGCACCCAGTGGGTCGGTGCGCGCATCGTCGGGTCGGGTGGGACGTTCACCAACCTCGGCCGGATGGTCATGTCACGGCGCGGGTTATCCCCCGCGGACGCAGTTCACGGACAGGACGTTTCGGCCGCCGAGGTGGAACAGCTGCTCGAGTGGCTGGGCACGAAGACGCCGACAGAGCGAGGCGCGGTGCCGGGACTCAGCCCGCAGCGCGCCGATATCATCCTGGCCGGCCTCGCCGTGACCGCGGCGCTGCTCGAGCGACTCGAGGCTCCGGGCGTCACGATCAGCGCATTCGGTCTTCGCGAGGGCCTTCTCCTCGAGATGGTGGGTGATGCCCCGGCCCCCGTGGCTCCGGATCCAATGCGGCTGGTTCGCGAGTTCGCCGAACGGTGCAAGACCGACCGGCGCCACGTCGAGCACGTGCGACTCCTCGCGCTCTCTCTCTTCGCGAAGCTGGGCGACGAACTCGGTTGCGGTCCCGAAGAGCGGTGGCTGCTCGAGGCGGCGAGCCTGCTGCACGATGTCGGCCAACTGGTGAGCTACCAGAGCCATCACAAACACAGCTACCAGCTCATCATGCACGCCGACCGCGTCGGACTTGGCGCGCGGGAACGGACGCTGGTCGCCCTGATCAGCCGGTACCACCGGAGGCGCGGCCCGCGGAAAAAGCATCCGGAATTCGCGGCGCTGTCGGCGCCGGATCAGGCGATCGTCCGGCGGGTCAGCGGCATCCTCCGCGTCGCTGACGGGCTCGACCGCGGCCATACCGCCATCGTCGAGAGCGTACGTGTGGCGCTGGCAGATGACCGGCTGGTTCTCCACGTGGTGCCGCGCCTGGCGGGCGCGGATTTGTCGCTCGAGTGCTGGGCGGCGGAACGGAAGGGAAACGTGCTGGCGAAGCTGCTCGATCGCGAGATCGAGATCCGGCAGGGGCTCAGGATGGGGCGACGGCGGAAGGGTACTCCGGAAGAGTCGCAGGCGAGCCGGCAGGAGCCGCCGCCCAACGGGCGGAGCCGCCGCCGGCAGATCCCCCGCGACGTCTAGCCCCGGGCTGGACAGCGAATCAGATGCTTGGCTTGCGGAGCCGGTCCCACACGAATCCCGCGATCAGCAGCCCGACCCCGATCATCAACCACTTATCAAAGTCGTACTGCAGCGCCCAGGCCTTCATGCTCTGAAACGCTTCCCGGCCGTTCAGCATAGCGTATTCGGCCATAACGACCTCCGGTCGTTGGCGGGGAGGCGGGGAGGCTTTCCCGCTTTCCCGCTTTCCCGCTTCTAACCTACTCCCCGTACGGCACCCATATGTTCTTCACCTGCGTCGCATGGCGCAGGAACGTCTCACCCTCGCCCAGGTTCGGATCGTCCCAGGCCACCTGGCGGCCGTGGTTGACCCAGGTCTGCTTCAGGTTGCCGGCCGACA
>DASTCF010000061.1:0-10054 GCA_035711365.1 Gemmatimonadales bacterium | reverse complement strand
AGGCTCACCCGGGCCACCGGGCGGAGTGTCCCGGACAGCGCGATGCGCTCGGAGGTGAAATAATCCGAGCTGCGGTCGACCTCCCGCTGGTATTCCCCGTTCAGCTCGACGATCGGACTGATCCACGAAGCCGTCGCGCCGGCCACCAGCTGGGATTCGGCCGGACGGTACTCGCCAAGGGGATTGGCCGCGGGGCTCGTGATCGGCACCAGCGCCCCTCGGGCGAGGCCCAACCCGACGTAAGCCGTCGCCTCCAGGCCGGCCTTTGGCGCCCGAAGCACCAGGCGACCGCCGTCATAGCCGTAATAGCCGAGCCGGCCGGTCTGGATCTGTCGCCCGCCTCGCACGCTCCAGGTCGGCGCGGCGGCGTATTCCACGAACCCCTCGAGTAACTGGAGCGCGGGTTCGGTGCCGGGCCACTCGGCGTCGTCCGACAGGTCGGTCGCGAAGCGTCCATTTACCCGGACCCGGAGTCCCCGAATCCCGAGGCCCCAGAGGGTGAGGTCCGCCGCGGCAACGAGCGGGTTGGAGGACCGTTCCGCGCCGGGCCGGAAGAAACTGCAGTAGGGCACGACAGGTCCGCAGTCCACCGCGAATCCGTCGCTTGATTCGAGGCTTCCGTCCGAGAGAGTATCGACGTCCGAGATCGGGACGCTGTCGAGCTGGTAGCCCCGAAACCGGATGGACTGGACACCGGCATCGAGCCGGAGCCGATATCCCTGCGCCAGCCCCACGGTCGGGAGCAGCAGCACAACGGCGAGGATCGCGCCCACACGGCGGGGACCGGGGCTCACGTGCCCCCCGTGCGCGTCAGGTGAGATCGCCAGGCCTCAGGGGACGCACTGAGGTGGCAGACCGAGCATTCCCGGTCGGGATAGTGATCCTTCGCTTTCGGCTGATGACAGGTCAGGCATAAGGTTCGTGCCGGGGTGAGTTCGGCGATCCGGGCCTGGGTGTGGCAGGCGTCGCACGATTCGTGGGCGGCCGCCGGAGGCGCGTGGGTGGTGCCGGAGGTAGCCACTTCGGCGTGGCATACGGCGCAGTCACGGCCAACCGCGTGGTGCTTCTCGTGGCACGCCACGCACGTGCGGGCCTCTGTGGCCGGTTCCAGTGTCACCGGCTCGCGGTGGCACTCCTCACACCGGACGGACGCGTGCCGATCATGTGCGAAGCGCACATCCCGCGTTCGAGCCTCGCGCTTCGGCATGGCGATTGTAACCGGCAGCGCCCTCGGGGTCAGCTCCGACGGCGTGTGGCAGACGGCGCAGTCACTCCGGGACGGGGTCTCGTGATGGCAGATCTGGCAGCCGCGCGGCGGACGGAAGGTCAACGTGCTCGTCTGGGACGAGGTCAGATGGCACTTGAGGCAGGGGAGCTTCTTGTGCCTGTCGTGGGGGAACGTGTCCGCTTCGGCCGGAGAGAACAGCGCCGCCGGAGAGAGCTCATCCGGCGGCGCGTCGCCCTTCCCTCGAGGGGCGGCCGGTTCGGGGAGGCCTGAAACCGGCCGCAGCGCCTTGAGCGTGTCGAAGGGCAGTGGCGGTTTCTTCTCGGCCTTGCCCGTTACGGATCCGCGTGCCCGCTCGTGACAACCGACGCAGTCGCTGGCATCCACGCGCGCGGTGTGAGGCAGGTGGCAGGTCTCACACCGCTGGGCGACCCTGCGGTGCGTCGCGCCGGCGTGGAAAGGCACTTGACGCCAGTCGCCGTGGCAGGCACCGGTGGCGCAGGACTTGATCGCGTCGTCCGGCTTCACATTCGTATGCGGGTTGTGACACATCCCGCAGGTGCCGCCGTGCGGATCCCTCGCCGGGTCGAATTCCGCCAGGCGCTCCTTCATCTCGTGGCAGGAGAAGCACTCACTGGAGCCGGGGCGGAGGGCGCCCGCGGCGGAGTCCCGGGTGGCGAGCCGCGGCACTTCCCGCGTGAACTGGTGGCAGACGACGCAATGGAGCCCTGTCTGGTCCGCCATCGTGCCGAGTTTGATGCGGACCTCGTCGGTGAGGTGGCAGCCCTTCTGGGCACACGTCGTGTCCACCGGGACGAAGCGGTGCGCCGACCGGGCATGACAGCTCAGACACTCCACGCCCTTGAGCACGAGCGAATCGGACTCGAGGTGGGTGCGGTGGCCCGCCGTGAGCGCGATCTCCTCCCATTTCTCCTTGGCCTCACCCTTGACGTGACAGCGCTCGCACACGTCCCTCGGCACCTTCTCGTGTGGTGGGACCTTGTCGGGCCGGTCCACCATCCAGAGGGCCAGCTCGATTATCTGCGCCTTCATGTCGGGGGTGTGGCAGTCGTGACACCGCAGGCTGTCGTGCTTGCCCTGGAGCGCGTTGACCAGGAGGTAGGTGCCGGTGTCGGGGTGGACGAACGGCTGGCCGGCCGGAATGAAGATGTGGCAGCCGCGGCAGAAGTTGTTGTCGTCCTCCATGTAGACGTAGGCCTTGGCACCCACACCCACCATCAGGAGGAGCAAAACCCCCACGGTCCCGGCCATCGCGAGCTTGGTGCCGCGGCTGCGCGTGGTCAGCCAGGTCAGGATGTCCCGGCGGTGCCTCCAGGCGAAGGCCAGGACCAGCACGGCAACGATGACCGCGAGCACGAGCCCGGAGATCATCATCCATCCGGGTCGCTGGAAGATCCACTGTACGACCGGCACCAGGGGATCCGGGATCGGCGGCCTGACCAGCCCGGTATCGGGTCTGGCAGGAGTGGCCTGCTGCAAAGCGGCCATGGCCCCCGCGACTTTCACGGGGGCCATGGCCAGAGAATTCAGAAGCTGCGAGGCGAGCGTGAGCACGTGCCTAACGTGCAGCGCCGATCCTGACCTGTCCAGCAGTCGAGGCGACGCCCGGTCGGCTCAGCTCCATCACGGCCTGCTCCGTGCGCGGTGCCACCCGCAGCTGGCCGCTCCGGATCGCGTCTTGGATCTGCGACAGCACCGGTGCGGGCGGGGCCGGCAGGAAGGGATAGTTGGCCTCCAAGTCCGCGATCGACGATTGCAGCAGGGCGCGGGTCAGGAAGGGGTTGTGTACCCCATGGGACCCGTCGGGATGCCCCGACAGCTCCTCCCCGAGCAGCTGGGCGTTGAACAATGCCCCCTTGGCCGGCGTGACAACGGTGTTGCACGGCGGATTGGTAAAGTCGAGCTCGCACGGTGCCGTGGCCTTGATCGTGGCCAGGTAACCCCCGTCCGTCGGCGAGGCATCCAGGGTCCTGTCGCCGTCGAGATCGATCCACAGGGTGTTGATGTAGCCGTCCTTCTCCGTGAGGATCTGGTCCAGCCGCTGGACCGCGATGGCCTCGCTGCCGTGGCAGCCCGCCGCGGTGCAGCTCGCCCACGACCGGCTGGGCTCATCCAGCGGGCAGTCATTGGTGTAGGTCGGGTCCACCACCGGGGGATTCTTCTGGGTCACACAGGGGAGCGGATGGAAGCTGTGCCCAGTGAAGGACGTCGGGTTGCCGCCGGCATCCACCCCGTTCAGCGCGTTCAGGTGGCACCCGGCGCACAGCCGCGGGTTGGCGGACGACCCGTGCGTCGTGAGAATCGCCGAGGTGTCGTACACCGTCCCCGGGGGGAAGTAGCCCGCGGTGCCGAAGAGCACCGGGCCCTGGGCCGCGTGGGGCCCGCGGCTCGAGGAGGCGACCGGCTCGGAGCGGCGATTGTGGCACTTGGTGCAGAGGTTGAGCTCCTCCACCGGCTGGTCGATGGGGAAGCGAAGCTGGCCGGGGAGCGGCAGCCCATTGGCCCCCGTGGCGCTGCCGTGCGGATCGTGACAGACCACGCAATTCTGGGGCAGCAGGGTGGTGGTGCCCAGCTCCTTGTAGTTGGTATTCACGCCCCAGGCGGCCAGCGCTCCCTTCCCCTCGTGACAGGGCGTGCAGTCGGCCTCGGCCGCCTGCTCTTCCCGCAGCTGGCCGTGCCGGGACGAGCGCCATTCCGCCAGGTAGTCGTGGTTCTGCGACGGGCCCGCCCCCTGGTGACACGCACCGCAGCTCGAGTTCACGACCGCCGCCGTGTCCGCCACTTCCTCGGACGGATACACGTTGGCGCTCGCGAGCGGCCGGTTGGCGTCCACCGAGGGGTTCTCGACGTGGGTGATCCCCGGCCCGTGGCAGCTCTCGCACTGCACATCGTGATAGGCCACGTCCTTCACGTTGTCGTAGCCCACGTCGGCCAGCGGCTGGTTGCCCCGCGAGTTGACCGTGTGGCACCCTTCGCAGAACGCCTCGGCCTGGCCGCTGTTCTGCAAGGTGCCCCAGGCGGTCGCGTGCCGGGTCTCGATCCAGTCGATCTGCTCCCCCACATGGCAGTTGCCGCAGGTCGTCTGCTGATCGTCCGCCGTGTAGTACCCCAGGTACCCGCTGGCCTCATCCGGCGGCGGGTTGAAGGGAGGTCGATCCTGATAGACGGTCTCGGTGTCGGTGCAGCCGGCCAGGGAGAGAAAGGCAACCGTGGCCAGGCCACCAAGGATTGCGAGGGGTGACATCCGGGTGTTGCGCATTGTTGCACCCATGGTCCAAGGAATGTCTGTCAACTTAGGCAGTCCGGTGAATCCCGCAATACGCGTCCGGGCTCCTACGGAGGGGTTGTTACAAACTTTAGCATCCCTTCACCTGATCTTCGGCGAAAACTCGAACAACCCGGCCCGCTCAGCGGGACGCCTCCGACCAGGCGTTTGCGGCGGGGCCGTTGTGCATTCGACGGTTCCGAAGATGCCCTCGCCCGTGTGAAGCGACCGTGAAATCGTCGGGATGAGGGTTTCGCCTTCCGTACAGCTACGGACGCCCGGATAGGGAAACCTCGGGAGGTCTTCACAGCGCCTTAAACGCCGCTTCACCCTCGCACACGATCTTTGGTGGCGTTCCCATCCGACGGCGGGCTCCACCCGCCGCCGGTCCATCGGACCAAGTGGACCGGAGGTCGTCGATGTTCTTTCCCTCTGCACAACCCTGGACCGAGGGGCAGTCTCTCGGTGAACACCTCGAGCTCCGCGGCGTCTCGCGGCGCGAATTCCTCGAGTTCTGCGGCCAAATCGCCGTCGTGCTCGGTCTGGGCGAGATGGCCGCGCCGCGGGTGGCGGCCGCGCTCGAGGCGGTCAAGCGGCCCGTCGTCATCTGGATTCAGCTCCAGGAGTGCACCGGCTGCGTCGAGAGCATCCTCCGCAGCGCCGAGCCGACGGTCGGCGACCTGGTCCTCAACCTGGTCTCCCTCGATTACTCCCACACCCTGATGGCCGCCTCCGGCACCGCTGCCGAGAAGGCCCTCCACGACTCGATGACGGCGAACAAGGGGCAGTACCTCCTGATCGTGACCGGGTCGGTGCCATTAGCGGAGGATGGGATCTATACGACGATCGCCGGGCGGACCGCCCGCGAGATCCTGCTCGAGGCGGCCGACGGTGCGGCCGCCGTGATCGCGGTGGGCGCCTGCGCCCATTTCGGCAGCGTGCAGGCGGCGTCACCGAATCCGACCGGAGCCGTAGGCGTGGGCGAGGTCGTGAAGGACCGTCCGGTCATGAACGTCGCGGGGTGCCCCCCGATCGGCGACGTCGTCACCGCGACGCTGGTGCATTACCTCACCTTCGGCCGGCTGCCGGAACTCGACGGGGACGGGCGCCCTCGCTTCGCGTACGGCGCCCGCATCCACGACCAGTGCCCGCGGCGCGCGAACTTCGATGCCGGGCAGTTCGTCGAAGTCTTCGATGACGACGCGGCGCGGAAGGCCTGGTGCCTGTACAAGGTCGGCTGCAAGGGCCCGGCGACGTTCTCCCCGTGCCCGATCTTCCAATGGAACATGCAGACGAGCTGGCCCATCGGCGCCGGGCACCCCTGCATCGGGTGCACCGAGCGGAATTTCTGGGACACCATGAGCCCGTTCTACACCCGCCTGCCGGATGTCGCCGGGCTGGGCGTGGAAAGCACGGCCGACACCATTGGCGCCGCCCTGGCCGCGGGCGCGCTGGCCGGCGTTGCGGCGCACGCGGCAGCCACGGGACTTCATCAGATCAGGTCCAAGCGGGCCGCGAAGGTCGAGACGGCGGGAGGACAAGATGGCCAGGACTAAGGTGGTAGTGGACCCCATCACGCGCATCGAAGGCCATCTTCGCATCGAGGCGCAGGCCGAGAACGGCAAGATCAGCAACGCGTGGGCATCCTCCACGCAGTTCCGCGGCATCGAGATCATCATGAAGGGCCGCGACCCGCGCGATGCCTGGGCGTTTACTCAGCGCATCTGCGGGGTGTGCACCGTCGTGCACGCCGTCGCGTCGTGCCGCGCGGTGGAGGACGCGCTCGGGATCACGATCCCGCCCAACGCGAGCCTGATCCGCAACCTGGTCCACGGGATGCAGACCGTGCAGGACCACGTCATCCACTTCTACCACCTCCACGCCCTCGACTGGGTGGACGTGCTGAGCGCCCTCAAGGCCGATCCGGCGGGCACCGCGGCCATCGCGAAGAAGATTTCGCCCTGGCCGAACAACTCGGAGACGTACTTCAAGGAGGTCCAGGACCGGGTCAAGACCTTCGCGGCCGGCGGCCAGCTCGGAATCTTCACCAACGGCTACTGGGGCCACCCGGCCTACAAGCTCCCGCCCGAGGTGAACCTGCTCGCCGTCGCCCACTACCTGGAGGCGCTCGACTGGCAGAAGGACGTGATCCGCCTGCACACGATCTTCGGCGGCAAGAACCCGCACCCGAACTTCCTGGTGGGGGGCATGGCCTCGGCCATCAATCTCGAGGACACGGGCACGATCAACGCCGTGCGGCTGGCCGAGGTCCACGGGATGATCGTCCGGGCCCGCCGCTTCGTGGAGCAGGTGTACTGGCCCGACCTGGTGGCCATCGCGGGGTTCTACAAGGACTGGGCGGCCATCGGCGGTGGCACGGGGAACTACCTCTCCGTGGGCGAATTCGCCGATTTCGATTCGAACGACCTGGCCTCGCAGTACTTCCCGCGCGGCATCATCCTGAACCGGGACCTGTCCAAGGTCTGGGAATACGACCAGAAGCTCGTGAAGGAGTACATCTCGAGCTCATGGTACGAGTACAGCGGCGGGGATGACGCCGGGCTGCATCCCTACGAGGGGGAGACCACACCGAAATACACCGGGCCGAAGACTCCCTGGACCTTCCTGCAGGATGAGAAGAAATACACCTGGATGAAGGCCCCGCGGTACGACGGGAGGCCGATGGAAGTCGGCCCGCTGGCGCGGATGCTGGTGGCCTACGGCGCCGGACACGAGGAGGTGCGCGGATTGGCGACGGACCTGCTCAACCGGCTTGACGCCCCGCCAGCGGCGCTGTTCTCGACGCTCGGGCGGGTAGCCGCCCGCGGGATGGAGACCCTCCTGCTGGCGCGGCGGATGGAGCACTGGTACGACAAGCTCGTCGAGCGGATCCGGAGCGGCGACACGAAAACCTTCGACGGCTCGAAGTGGGACCCGTCCAGCTGGCCCGCCAAGGCGGAGGGCTACGGCGCCCTCGATGCCGCGCGCGGCGCCCTCGGCCACTGGGTCCAGATTGAGGGCGGCAAGATCACCCGGTATCAGTGCGTGGTGCCCAGCACGTGGAACTGCTCCCCACGCGATCCCAAGGGGCAGCCCGGTCCCTACGAGGCGGCGCTGACCGACAACCATCCGCTGGTCCGCCCGGACCAGCCGCTGGAAATCCTGCGGACGATCCACTCGTTCGACCCGTGCATGTCCTGCGGCGTACACGTCCTTGACGCGGAGGGCCGCACGGTCTCGGAGGTACGGGTGCAATGAACTCCTCCGCGCACGAACACCTGCCGCCTCCACTGGCGGACTCGAAGCTCTTCCCGCTGGGGCGGGCGGCGCCCCCCCGGGCCGGGAACTACAAGTGGGTGTATCTCTGGGGCGCGCCGCTCCGGGCCATGCACTGGATCGCCGCGATCGCGATCGTTGTGCTCATCGCGACCGGCTTCTATATCGGCAAGCCCTACTTCCTCGGGCGGGGGGAGGCGTCGCAGGGATTCCTGATGGGCTACGTCCGCCTGGCGCACTTCATCGCCGCGGGCACGCTCGTGATGACCGGGATCGTCCGCATCTACTGGCTCCTGGCTGGGAATCAATTCGAGCGGCTGCCCGCACTGTTCCCGATCCGCGCCCGTGACTTCACCAACCTGGTTCGCCAGGTGAAGTACTACCTGATGATCCAGCCGGAGAAGGCCCCGCATTACCTCGGACACAACCCGATCCAGCAGTTGAGCTACACGTTCACTTACCTCGTGGGCGCATTGATGGTGATCACCGGGTTCACCATGTACGGTCAGGCCAATCCCGGCGGATTCTTCTATACACTCACCGCGCCGGTCGCGAGCCTGGTCGGAGGGCTCCAGGTCGTCCGCTTCCTGCATCACGTCTCGACCTGGTGGTTCGTGATCTTCCCGATCATGCACATCTACCTGGCCGTGCGCGCCGACATCATGGAACGGGGCGGGGGCCTCTCGTCCATCTTCAGCGGCGGACATTTCGTCCGTGCGGATCGCGACTATGTCGACGAGTGATACCCGGCCGATCGTGGTCCTCGGGCTCGGCAACCCGATCATGGGGGATGACGGCGTCGGCGTGCTCGCAGTGGAGCGATTGCGGGACGAGTGGGAGGTGGGTGAGGGCGTCGAGCTCGTGGACGGGGGCACGTGGGGGATGACGCTCCTGCCCACGATCGAGGGCGCCCGGAAGCTGATCCTGGTCGACGCGATTCACTCGGGAGGCATGCCCGGGGCCGACGTGGTGTTGTCGGGGCCGCGCCTGCCCGAGCTGCTTGGCCCGCGGCTCTCGGTGCATCAGGTGGATGTCATCGACCTGCTCACGCTCGCCCGGCTCCGGGGGACGCTCCCACCGGACACGGTGGCCCTCGGCGTCGAGCCCCGCCGGATCGAGATGACCACCGAGCTGACGCCGGCGGTCGCCGAAGGGCTGGCCCGGCTGCCAGGGCGCGTCGCCGCCCAGCTCCAATCGTGGGGGGCGACCTGCCGGCACAGGCACGTGGCGCATGCATGAAATGAGCGTGGCAATCGAGATCTGCCGGATGGCAGAGGAACGGGTCGGGGCGGAGGCCCTGCCTCAACTGGTCGAAGTGGGCGTGGAAATCGGCTCCAATTCGGGCTTCGAGCCCGAAAACCTGAAGTTCTGCCTGGAGGCGCTGCTCTCCGCGCCACCGTTCGGGAATGCCCGTCCGATCCTGGATCTCCGTGCGGGCGATGTACTTCGACTTACCTACCTGGAGCTCGACGATGGCAATCCGGACGATTGAAGTGCGGGAGCCGGTCATGGCCCGCAACAACGAGATCGCGGCGGCGGTCCGTGCCCGCCTCCGCGAAGCGGGGGTGCCGGCATTCAACTTCGTGTCGTCGCCCGGGTCCGGGAAAACACTGCTCCTCGAGCGCACCCTCGCGGAGCTCGGTAGCGAACTGCGCCTCGCCGTCGTGACCGGCGACGTGCAGACCCAGAACGACGCCGAGCGGCTCGCGAGGCACACGAACCACCTTGTGCAGGCCGTGGTCACCAACGGCGCCTGCCATCTCGACTCGCGCCAGGTCGAAACCGCGCTGGCGGCGATCGACCTCGACGAGACGGACCTGCTCTTCATCGAGAACGTCGGCAACCTGGTCTGTCCGGCCAGCTGGGATCTTGGCGAGGAGGCGAAGGTGGTGCTGTTCTCCGTGACCGAAGGCGAGGACAAGCCGCTCAAGTATCCGCCGATGTTCCATTCGGCCGGGGCGGTGATTGTGACAAAAACCGAACTTGCGGCGGCTGCGGGGTTCGATCGCGGCCAGGCACTGGCGAACCTGAAACGCATCAGTCATCACGCTCATATCTTTGAGTTGTCGGCGAAAACCGGCGAAGGAATGAAGGAGTGGATTGAATTTCTTGTGCGGCAACACGCCGCGGTAAGGGCGAAGGAGGTTCGCGCCATCCCGGCAACTCCCCCTGTGTCGAAACGCGAATGATCCTGTATTCTTGAATTGTCAGGAGTCAATTGATGCCCCTGAATTTGCCAAATTCGGGGAAGCCTTGGCGCGGGCGGC
>DASTCF010000060.1:0-5920 GCA_035711365.1 Gemmatimonadales bacterium | reverse complement strand
CGCGCAGGTCCAGTACCGCCCGCGCGGGACCGCGGCCCTGTCGGCGACCTGGTCACCCGGAAGCTGGTCTGCCGACGCGCGATGGCACTGGATCGGCGAACGCTACCCGAACCCCGGCGGCGTCAATCCGCGCCCGGCGATGGCGCTGCTCGATGCCGGAGTGGAGCGCCGCATCGGATCGCAGCTGCTCGTGCGCGGGGACTTCCGCGACCTGCTGGACACTCGAGCTGAATTCATTGCCGGGTATCCGATGCCCGGCCGCTCCTTGCTGATCACCTTCACGATGGACTGGCCATGAACCGCTCCTCCGCTGGCGCCCTCCGTGCGTTCGTCCCCCTGGCGATGGCGCTCCTCGCCGCCTGCGCCGATCCGGAGGCATCACTCCCCCCGGCAGAGGATGTACTGCTCGTGGTCAACTCGATCGAGGCTTCCCTGAGCGTCGTCCCAGTCGGCGCGCCGGACAACGCGATCAAGATCCCCCTCGGGGGAACCACGCCGACGCCGGTCGGCGTGTCTGCCTTCGGCGCGTATGCCCTGGTGCCGATGGGACTGGACCACAGCGTGGCGGTCGTGAACCTGCAAGCCGGCGCTGTGGAGCGGACGATTCCGCTCGCCGCCAATTCCTTCGCGACCGGCTCCGCCATCGTGGACGATTCGATCGCCTACGTCGCCAACCCGGGGTTGAACACCGTGACCCGGGTGAACTATCTGACGGGGGACACGACGAGCGTCGAAGTCGGTGTGTATCCGCAGGCGGTCGTGTACACCCGGGGAAAGGTCTTCGTGATCAACGGAAATCTCGTGGACTTCACCCCCGCCGGCGAAAGCTGGATCACCGTCATCGATCCGGTGACCAATGCACGCGCAACGGGCATTGACTCGATTCCACTTCCGGGACCCGGCAACGCACAGTTCGCAGACGTCGGCGGCGATGGGCTGCTCTATGTGATGAATACCGGCGACTACAGCGGCGAGGGGCGACTCTCCATCATCGATCCCGTGGCCCGGCTCGAGATCGCAAACTTTGGCGGGTTCGGCGCCGGCCCCGGCGCGATCGCCTCCGATGGCGGGGAGCGGCTGTTCGTGAGCTCCTTCTTCGAGGGGTTGATGGAGTTCAATACGACGACCCGAACGGTGGTGCGTGGGGCGGGGGACGGCGTGGCGATTCCCGAGAACTCCGGAGTTGCGGTGGACAACGATGGGCGGATCTACGCGCTGACCGGCGGATGCGGAGGGGGCGGCGGCACGGCGCATGTCCTGCGGGAGGATCTCAGTGAGAGGCGCACGATCCCCCTCGGCGTGTGCGCCACGGGGACGGCCCTGACGGGGATTCCGCCGGAGTAGATTGCGGACATGCCTCCGGTTTCCACGCCCGCGATCGTCCTCGGTGCCATCCGCTACAGTGAGACTTCGAAGATCGTGCGCCTCGCCACCCGGGACCTCGGCATTCAAAGCGCGATCGCCAAGGGCGCCCTGCGTCCGAAGAGCTCCTTTGGCGCCTCGCTCCAGGCACTGAGCGAGGGTCAGGCTCAGCTCTACCTCAAGGAGGCACGGGAGCTCCAGACCCTGGCGGCGTTCGATCTCACGCACCTGCGGGTCGGGCTCGCCGCGGAACTGCCTCGGTACGCCGCGGCATCCGTCCTCGCAGAAGTTATGCTCCAGTTCGCGCCTGCCGCCCCCCACCCACCCAGTTTCGACCTGCTCAGTGGCGGCCTGACGCTACTCGAGACCGCACCTGCCGACGCGGTGGACGTGCTCGGGCTTCGGCTGCTATGGCGGCTGATCAGCGTTCTCGGGTTTGCGCCATCGCTTGATCGGTGCGTGCGGGACGGCGTGGCCATACCTCCCGACGGGCCGCTGGCATTCAGCGCCGGGGAAGGCGGCGCACTCTGCGCGGCCTGTGCGGCGGGGCACGGCGCGACCCGGCTCACCCCTAGCGATCGTGCTGATCTGGTCGCGCTCGTCCGCCCCGAGGGGGACCTGCCCACGTTGGATGCCCGTCACACGGCGGCGCACCGCCGCCTGCTTGCACGGTTCCTGCGCTATCACCTCGCCGACGGCGCCGAGCTCCCCGCTCTCGGCTTTTGGGAACAGCGCCCGTGGGAGCCCGCGTGATCATCGGGACCGCCGGGCACATCGACCATGGGAAATCCGCCCTCATTCAGGCGCTGACTGGACGGCCGATGGACCGGCTGGCCGAGGAGCGCAGGCGGGGCATCACCATCGAGCTCAATTTCGCGCCGCTCGACCTCGGTGGTGGCGTGCTCGCCGGCGTGGTGGACGTGCCCGGCCACGAAGACTTCGTCCGCACGATGGTCGCCGGCGCGGCAGGCGTCGACGTGGCTCTCCTGGTCATCGCGGCGGATGAAGGCATCATGCCGCAGACCCGCGAGCACCTCGCGATTCTGGAGCAGCTCGGTGTCCCGGCCGGCGTGCCGGTGCTCACCAAGGCGGATCTGGCCGAGTCGGAGTGGCTCGACCTCCTCGCGGAGGAGGTACGATCGGTGCTGGACTCCTCGCCGGTGCGCTTCACCGCGGTGCAGCGCGCCTCGGTCCGGACCGGTGAGGGTATCGAACCGATTCGCCGGATCTTGAAGTTGCTGGCGGAGGAGGTTGCCCCCCGCAGCGTGGCCGACGGCTTCCGAATGCCGGTCGACCGGGCCTTCTCGGTGGCGGGCGCGGGCACCGTCGTGACCGGCACCGTCTGGAGCGGCAGCGTGGCCGTCGGAGCTACGGTCCGCGTTCTCCCGGGAGATCGCGCCGCCAGGGTCAGAACGCTCGAGGTTCACGGCGGCGCCACGGACCGCGCGCGCCCCGGAACTCGCACCGCGATCGGGCTTGCCGGGGTGGATCGCTCGGAGATCCGGCGGGGCGACGTGCTCGTGACGGGGGACTTGCCCTGGTCGGAGACCACCGCGCTCGACGTCGAGATCGCCCTGATTCCGGGTGCTCCGCGGGCGCTCCAGGCGCGGACCCGGGTCTGGCTTCACCTCGGCACCGCGGCGGTGCTGGCTCGGGCCCACCCACGCAGGCCGGTGGAACCTGGACAGCACGGACTCGTGCGCCTCGTGTGCGAGTCCCCGATCCTCGCCCGGGGGGGAGATCGGTTTGTGCTCCGGAGCTACAGTCCGGTGCTCACGATCGGCGGAGGCACCGTTCTGGATCCTTATCCGCCTCGCCGGCGGGCGGTGTGGCCGGAGGAGCTGAACTCGGCGGATCCGGGTCGTCGTGGTCGCGCACTGCTGGTCCGGCACCCAGAGGGCCTCACGAGCGACCAGTTGGCTCTGGCGCTAGGAATGCCGGCCGACAGCATCTCGGGCCTGTTCGCGACGGACCAGGCGGTCCGGGAATCGGGGGACCGATGGGTGTTGACCGAGGTCGTGGACGCGGCGATGCGGCGTGCGGCGGAGCGTCTGGCCGCCTACCATGGCTCCCATCCAACGGCACCGGGCATGCCGGCCGAGACGCTGCGTCGGGAGCTGCGGGAACCCGCATGGATCGCCGAGTCGGCGATTGCGACCCTCGCTTCGGAGGGGCGGGTGGTCCGGGAACTCGGGCTGCTTCGATTGCGCGGATTCTCCGCGGAGGTCGCAGGGGGCGCGGCGGCGATCGACCGGATTGTGGCCCTGGTCGCGGCAGGCGGATTGATGGCGCCCGATGTTCCCGAACTGGAGCGCCGGACTCAGCAATCCGATGTCGGCGCCGTGCTTCGCGTTGCGGCCGCCAGCGGGCGGGTCGAGGCCGTGTCACGGGACTGGTATCTGACCCGGGAAGCCCTCGAGGAGTTCGTGGCAGGGCTACGGGCGGTCGGCACCTCCGGAGAGATCAGGGTCGGCGAGCTCAGGGAACGAACGGGCCTCTCGCGAAAGTACCTCATCCCGCTGCTCGAGTGGGCAGACCGTCGCGGGCTCACGCGACGTGTGGGAGATGTGAGACGGCTCACTTGACACGGAACTCGAAGTCGCCCCATCTTTGCTACTGTTCGCGCTAAGTTCACGATTGTCAATCGTTTCGCCGGAGGTGCCTCCACCAGTTCCAACCTTTGTCCGAGAGAGGTCGCTCGTATGGCAGGCCGCGTCTGGACGGGGCTGCTGCTCGGGCTGCTGGTGCTGGGGGTGACCACCCCGGGGGCGACGCAGGAGAGGGCGCCCCCACGCGCCTTCGAGCTCGGGGACAACTACCCCAACCCGTTCCACCCGGCCACGTCAATTCCGTTCACCCTGCTTCCGGAGGCCTGTACCGACGGGCATGCCCCTACAGTAACACTGGAGATCTACAATGTGCTGGTGCAGGTGGTGGCCGTTCCGGAACTGCAGACCGGGGGCCGCGAGCGTTTGAGGAGCCTGCGCCTCCGATGCGGATCTTACGTGGCTTACTGGGATGGGAGCCTGCTCGAGGGTGAACGCGAAGTGACACCGGGGGTGTACTACTACCGATTGACTGTGGACGGTCAAAGTCAGGTCAAGAA
Source organism: Gemmatimonadales bacterium (assembly GCA_035711365.1). GTDB lineage: Bacteria > Gemmatimonadota > Gemmatimonadetes > Gemmatimonadales > GWC2-71-9 > DASTCF01. Next base: position 1,452 of record DASTCF010000060.1, on the reverse strand, counting down.
GATGATCGTCCGCAGGGAGGCAAGAAACTCGACGGATTAGTTCGAGTCGGCGAGGGGCACCTTCCAAGGTGTCCCTCGTTTCACTTCGCGAGTCGATCACGAATCACGGACTGTCAAAAAGGCACACATCCGGGGTACACGACTTGCCCCTCACGGGCGCACTATGCTGAGACCCGAACGGTTGACCCTGAAGGCGCAGGAAGCGTTCCGTGAGGCGGGGGAGGAAGCCCGTCGCCGGGGCAATCCCGTGCTCAACGATACCCACCTCTTCGCGGCGCTTCTCGCGCAGGACGAAGGGGTCGTCCAGCCACTGCTCCAGAAAGCGGGCCTTAACGTCGCCTCCCTTCGCGAGGAGGTGGAGCGGGAGCTCGCACGGCTGCCGCGCCAGGAGGGGACTGCAGGGGAGCCGAGCTTCAGCCGTGAGCTGCACCGGGTCTTCGACCGTGCGGAGGCCGAGGCCAAGGCCCTCGGTGATGCGTACGTCTCCACCGAGCATCTGCTGCTCGGCCTGGCGGAGGAGAAGGGCACCACGGCCCGGACCCTGCTCGGCGCGCATGAGGTGGAAGCCGGCACGCTCCGGGAGTCCCTGGCGGCAGTGCGCGGCTCGCATCGCGTGACGGACCAGTCGCCCGAGTCGCAGTACCAGGCGCTCGAGCGCTTCACGCGGAACCTCACCGATCAGGCCCGGAAGGGAAAGCTGGACCCCGTGATCGGACGGGACGAGGAGGTTCGGCGCGTGATGCAGGTGCTCTCGCGCCGTACCAAGAACAACCCGGTGCTCATCGGCGAACCCGGCGTAGGGAAGACGGCGATCGTTGAGGGGCTCGCGCAGCGCATTGTGAACGGGGACGTGCCCGATTCGCTCCGCAACAAGGACATCGTCGCACTGGACATCGGGCAGCTGCTGGCGGGTGCCAAGTACCGGGGGGAGTTCGAGGAGCGGCTCAAGGCCGTGATCAAGGAGCTGACGTCCGCCGAAGGTCGCTTCATCGTGTTCATCGACGAGATGCACACGCTGGTTGGCGCCGGCGCCGCCGAGGGGGCGGTCGATGCGAGCAATCTGCTCAAACCGGCCCTGGCGCGTGGCGAGCTGCACGTCGTCGGCGCCACGACGCTGGACGAGTATCGAAAGCACGTCGAAAAGGACGCGGCGCTCGAGCGTCGGTTCCAGCCGGTGCTGGTCGGCGAGCCCAGCGTCGCGGACACCATCGCCATCCTGCGCGGCCTCAAGGAGCGGTACGAGGTCCACCATGGCGTCCGGATCACGGATAACGCCCTGGTCGCTGCCGCCACGCTCTCTGAGCGGTACATCGGAGACCGCTTCCTGCCGGACAAGGCGATCGACCTCGTGGACGAGGCGGCCAGCCGCCTCCGGATCGAAATGGACAGCCTCCCCCAGGAGATCGACGAGGTGGAGCGGCGCCTGGTGCAGCTGGAGATCGAGCGCCAGGC
>DASTCF010000059.1:0-38222 GCA_035711365.1 Gemmatimonadales bacterium | reverse complement strand
GGTGCCTATCTGGGCGTCTCGTTTCCAGTCTACTGGGTCGGCCTGCTGCTGATCCTCTTCTTTGCGGTTTGGCTCCGCTGGCTTCCCCCCTCGGGATCGGGCGGACTCGCGTTCCTCGTGTTGCCGGCCCTCGCCCTCGGCATGCGGTCGATCGCGGTGATCGCACGGATGACCCGCGCGGCGATGCAGGAGGTGCTCCAGGCCGACTACATCCGGACGGCGCGCGCCATCGGCGTCGGCGAGGTCCGGGTCGTGCTCCATCACGGACTCCGGAATGCGCTCCTCCCGGTGCTCACGGTGATCGGCCTCGACTTCGGGAGCTATCTGACCGGCTCGATTCTGACGGAGACCATCTTCTCCTGGCCCGGTGTCGGCCGCTACGTCCTGAACGCGATCGACAAGCGCGACCTGCCCGCCATCCAGGGCAGTATTCTCTTTCTCAGCGTGGTCTTCGTGCTGGTCAACCTTCTCACAGATCTCCTCTATGCGAAAGCGGATCCCAGGGTGGCGTATGACTGAGGTGGAAAAGCGGGTCAGCGGGTCGGCTCAGAGGTTGATCGTCGCCTGCGCCGCGCTCCTTTCCCTGAGCGTGGTGCCGGGTGCCGGAGCGCAGAGCCTCACCAAGCGGCTGGACACAAGGCTCGACCGGCCGCCGTTCAACCGGCAGATCTGGGGCGTCGCGCTGCTCGATGAAAAGGGCAAGCTGCTCTATGGTCGGAACGCCGACCGCATGTTCATGCCGGCGAGCAACACGAAGATCATCGTGAGTACGGTGGCCGCGGCGCTGCTGCCGCCCGACGGCACGGTGCGCACCAGCCTCTACGCCGCCGGCCCCGTGGTGGACGGCGTGCTGCGCGGGGACCTGGTCCTGTACGGGCGGGGGGACCCGACGATGGGCCGGCGCTGTTACGCCGTGGACACGACCGCGGCCGGCGCCTGCGATACCGACCCGTTTGCCCGGCTTCGGGTCCTGGCCGACACCCTGCGGGCGCGCGGCGTTCGCACCATCGCCGGCGACCTGGTCGGCGATGGCAGCTATTTCGAGCCGATGCTCATCCATCCGGAATGGGAGGGCTACGACCTCAACTGGTGGTACGCCGCTCCGGTGGCGGCCCTCGGCTTCAACGACAACAGCGTGGACATCGCGTATGCACCCGGCGCGGCCGAAGGCGCCCCGGTGCGGCTCTCGATGACCCCCGACTTCGGCAATCTCTTCCTGGAGAACCGCACGCGGACCGGCGCGGCCGGCAGCCGGACGACGATTGATTTTTTCCGGGTGACGGGCGCCGAGCGGCTCTGGGCCGAGGGTGAAGTGCCGGCTACGTCCAAGGGCGGCACGGAGTACTTCGCCGTGTCCGATCCGAACCTGTTCACCGCGGTGGCCCTGCGGCAGGTCCTTGCCGAGGCCGGAATCGCTGTCCTGGGAACCACGCGGTCCACGACCGATTCAATACTGTTCGCCGGTGCCCGCCTGGCGGCGCCCCTGGCCGAGGTCGAATCGCGCCCGTTCCGCGACTGGATCTTCCCGGTGCTCAACACCAGCCAGAACTGGTTCGCCGAAATGCTGCTGAAACAGCTCGGGAAGCGCTTCGGGAGGGCCGGCTCCTGGGAGGAAGGTCGCCTCGTCGAGCGGCGGTTCCTGATCGACTCGGTCGGCATCGACTCGACCCAATTCGCCATCAGCGACGGCTCGGGACTTTCGAGCAGCAACCTGGTTTCGCCCTCCGCGTTTGCGAAACTCCTGCAGTTCATCCACCGCCACCCGCGCTACGCAACGTTCGCCGCCGGGCTGCCCCAGTCCGGGCAGACCGGCTCCCTTCGCACCCGCTTCGTCGGCACCGCGCTCGAGGGTCGAGTGCGAGCCAAGACCGGGAGCATCAACCGCGTGAATACGCTCTCCGGCTTTATCGAGCAGCCGTCGCGGATTCTCACGTTCTCGATTCAGGCGAACCACCACGTGTTGGGCAGCCGCGGGATGATTCCACAGATCGATAGCCTGGTTGTCGAGATGGGCCGCAAGTGACGGCCGGCCCGCTCCGCGTCGCGATCGTCGGCGCGGGTCCCTCGGGATTCTATGCGGCCGAGTACATACAGCGGCATGCCGATCCGGTCGAGATCGATCTCATTGACCGGCTCCCGACGCCGTTCGGACTGGTCCGCGGGGGAGTCGCCCCCGATCATCCAAAGATCAAGGCCGTGACCCGGGTGTACGAGAAGTCCGCCGCGCATCCGTCGTTTCGCTTTCTCGGCAATGTGACGGTGGGCCGCGATCTGACCGTCGAAGAACTGCGCCGGCACTATCACGCGGTGATCTGGGCCGTAGGGGCCGAAACCGACCGGCAGCTGGGCATTCCGGGGGAGGGCCTGACGGGAAGCCATGCCGCGACGGAATTCGTCGGCTGGTATAACGGCCATCCGGATTACCGCGATCGCGTATTCGATCTGACACAGGAATCCGCCGCCGTCATCGGGCTCGGGAATGTCGCGATGGACGTCACCCGGATCCTCGCCAGCTCCCCGGAGGAACTCGCGAGCACGGACATCGCGCCGTACGCGCTGGAAGCGCTGCGGGCCAGCCGGGTGCGGACGATCTACCTGCTGGGCAGGCGGGGGCCCGTGCAGGCGGCGTTCACCAACCCCGAGCTCAAGGAACTGGGCGAGCTTGGTGTCACGGACATCCAGATTGATCCGGTGGAGCTGGAGCTGGATCCTGCGAGTGCCGCGGAGCTTGTGGATGGGGAGCATCGGGAAGCGGAGAAGAACCTCCATACGATGCGGGAATTCGCCGCGCGACCCCTCGGCGGGAAGCCGCGCCGCATCATTCTTCGCTTCCTGGTCTCACCCACGGCGATCGAGGGTGCCGGGTGTGTCGAGCGCATCGTCCTTGGCCGAAACCGGCTGGAGCGCGACGCCAGGGGAACAATTCAGGCGCAACCGACAGGCGAAACGGAATCGGTCCCCGTCGGCCTGGTGTTCCGTTCGGTGGGGTATCGCGGTGTGGCGATACCCGGGCTGCCGTTCGACGAGCGCCGGGGAATCATTCCGAATGAGGCCGGCCGGGTGCTCGACGCCCCGGGCGGGGCGGTCCTCCCGGGCGCCTACGCGGTCGGCTGGATCAAGCGGGGTCCGACTGGCGTGATCGGAACCAACAAGCCGGATGCCGGGGAGACCGCGGAGCGGCTGCTCGAGGACTGGCAGGCGGGCCACCTGCCCGCCGCCGAGGCCGATCGCGACGCCATTCTCCGGCTGCTGGCCGACCGCGGGATCGAGACCGTCAGCTGGGCCGACTGGCGCGCGCTCGACGCACACGAGGTGGCGGCTGGCAGTACCTATGGAGCTCCGAGGTGCAAGGTGACCGACGTCGCGGAGATGCTTGCGATCGTGCGAAAAGCGAGGTCCGGATGAAGATCTACACCAGGACCGGAGACGAAGGAGAGACCGGACTCTTCGGTGGCGGCCGGGTCGGCAAGGATCACGCGCGGGTCGCGGCCTATGGGGACGTGGACGAGTTGAACTCCGTGCTCGGTCTGGTGCGGGCGACCGCGCCGGCAGACTTCCAGGCCGAGCTGCTCGAATCGATCCAGCGCGACCTCTTCAGCATCGGGGGCCAGCTCGCAACGCCCGATCCCGCCAAGGTCGCATCGGCGCTCGAGAAGGCGGCACTTTCCGAAGGTCGGGTGGCGGCCCTGGAACGAGCCATCGACGACGCCACCCGGGAACTCCCGCCGCTCCGGGCCTTCGTGCTGCCCGGAGGGACTCCCAAGGCCGCGGCCTTTCACCTGGCGCGAACCACGTGCCGGCGAGCGGAACGTGGCGTGGTGCATCTGGCGCGCGAGCAGGCGATCCATCCGCTCTTCGTCGTGTATCTCAACCGGCTTTCCGACCTTCTCTTCACGCTCGCGCGGCTCGCCAACCACCGCGCGGGATTGCCCGACGTCACCTGGTAGCCGCCATGCCGCAGGTCCACGTTCGCCACGCCCTCGGCAGTTATACGGTCATCGTGGCGCCGGGCGCGCTCGGGGAGCTCGCCGGGACCGTCCGCAGGCTTTGGCCGGACCGTCGCGTCGCGATCATCACGGATGAAACGGTGCAAAGGCTGCTCGGCGACCGCCTGGCCGGAGGTCCCTGGCATCCGGTGCTCGCGATCCCGCCCGGCGAGGAATCCAAGACCCGTGACGGCTGGCTCGAGCTCACCGACGCGCTCCTGGCTGCGGGATTCTCCCGCGACTCGGCGCTCGTCGCGTTCGGTGGTGGAGTGGTCGGAGACCTGGCGGGCTTCGTGGCGGCGACCCTGGCGCGCGGGATTCCCTACCTGCAGGTCCCGACGACCCTGCTCGCGATGGTGGATTCCTCGGTCGGGGGCAAGACCGGTGTGGACACACCGCACGGCAAGAACCTCGTGGGTGCATTCCACCCACCCGAGGCGGTCTTGGCCGATCCCGACGTCCTGAAGACCCTCCCAGCGGACGTGTTCCGCGGCGGGCTGGCGGAGATGGTCAAGCATGCGCTGGTCGCGGACCGGGAGTACTGGACTCGCCTGGAGTCGGGAGTCCCCGTGCTGCTCGCACGGGATCCAGCGGCGCTGACCCCGCTGATCGTGCGCAGCATCGAGATCAAGGCGGAGGTGGTCGCGCAGGATGAACGCGAGACCGGTCTGCGGTCGATCCTCAACGCCGGCCACACGGTCGCGCACGCCGTCGAGCTGCTCACTGGGTTTCAAGTCCCGCACGGCGACGCGGTGGCCATCGGACTGGTGGCGGAATCGCGCATCGCGGAGAAGGTCGGCGTCGTGGAATCCGGACTCACCGAGCGCCTGAGGCTGTTGCTCGCATCGCTCGACCTCCCCGTGACGATTCCGCCGACGCTGGATGCGCCCTCGTTGATCGAGGCGATGGCCTCGGACAAGAAACGGCGTGGCGGGCGGCTCCGATTCGCCTTGCCTCAGGCGATCGGCGCGATGGCACGCGATGGGAGTGCGTGGACGATCGCCGTTTCTGATGGGTCCGCAATTCAGAACGCATTGCGCGAGTGCGGCGCCGGATGAATCCACACTCCTCCACATTTTGCCAACATGACTCCACGATGTATGTCAAAGTATATCAATTGGTTACATCGCCCGTGACGCCGAGGTGGAAAACGGCTCGAGCGCTGCCGTGGACGGAATCCGCAATTCAAAGCTGCTGAATAGTTTGTGATGTGGATAATATTTTTCGCTTGACCGACCTCCCGGCGTGTCCTATACTTGCCCACCTGACGGCCCGCCCCCGGCGCCGCGTGTTTCCCTCCGACAACTCAGCGTAACGCTCCTCATCAGTGGGGATGGCAATGGCTCACGGCAGCGTGCCCAAGGCGAAGGCCCTCTTTCGCGCCGCACCCTCGGGTGCCTTCGACCAGTACCTGCACGACATCCAGAAACTGCCGATGATCACGGACCCGGACGAGGAGAAGCGCCTCGCCCGCCGCGCCCAGGCCGGTGACGAACGGGCGGCTGAGCGCCTCGTCACCGCCAATCTCCGATTTGTCATTTCGTACGTGAAGAAGTACCAGGGTCACGGACTCGACCTCTCCGAGCTCGTCGCCATCGGGAACGAGGGCCTGCTCAAGGCCGTCCGGAAATTCGACCCCGACCACGGCGTGAAATTCATTTCGTACGCCGTGTGGTGGGTGCGGCAGGCGGTGCTCAAGGCACTCGCCGAGCAGACCCGCAGCGTTCGCATCCCGCTCAACCAGAATTCGGCGCTCATACGGATGTCGCGCGCGGAGAGCTTCCTCGCCCAGGAACTGGGACGGGAGCCCACGGACGAGGAGATCGCGACGGCGCTGGCCGATTCCGTGGAGAACATCCGGGCGGCGCGCCGGATGACCTCCGGCGAGCTCTCCCTCGACGCCCCGGTGGAGCGGAGCGACAAGGGCTCGAGCACCTACGGCGAACGGTTCCCCGGAACCCAGGGTGGCGAGATCGAGGAGCACACCGACGCCCACCTCATGCGCGAGTTCATCGACCGGATCTTCGACCGGTACCTCACGCCCCGGGAACGGAAGATCCTGTACCTCTATTACGGCCTCGAGGAGGGCTCCGATGCCCTCACGCTCGAGAAGATCGGCGAGCTGCTCGGGGTGACGCGGGAGCGGATCCGGCAGATCCGCGAGCGCGCGTTCGAGAAACTCCGCGAATCGCCGGACGTGAAATCGCTCAAGGGATTCTGGGGCGCAGCCTAGGCAGGCAGCTGCCCGGCTATGATTCCGACCCTCCCGGCCCCAGGCCGGGAGGGTCGATGCGTTCCAGGGCCCGACACCCTGCGCCCCGCTAGATTGATCACATGGCCTCCCGGCTCCCGATCTTCCCGCTTGATGCCGTGCTCTTCCCCGGCACGCCGATGCCGTTGCACATCTTCGAGCCGCGCTATCGTCGGATGCTCGTGGATTGCCTCGCGGCCGACGAGCGATTCGGCCTGGTGCCGCCTGGGCGTGCTTCGGAGGCGCCGCCGCCGGGCGCAGTCGGCTGCGTCGCGCGGGTACGGGCCACGCACGAGTTGCCGGATGGCCGGTCCAATATCGTCGTCGTTGGGGAGACCCGGTTTCTGATTCGCCGGTACCTCGACGAGGGAACGCCGTACCTGGTCGCGATGGTGGACGAATTCGGAGATCGCCCGGGACCGCAGGTGCCGGCGACCTCACTGGACGACCTGCGCCGCGCCTTCATCAGCTATGTGGAATCGCTTCGGGTCATCACCGACGCACCGGACGATGACATGAAGTGGGCGGAGGATCCGGAAGCGCTGACGTTCCAGATCGGCGCCACCGCGGACCTTGATCCGACCGCCAAGCGGCGCCTGCTCGAGCTTCGCACGGCGTCCGAGCGGGTCGGACTCCTGCTCGAGCTCCTCCCGCCGCTGGTGCAGGATGCCGGCGCCCGGGCGCGCGTGCACGCGCGGGCGCGGGGCAACGGGAAGGGCGGGCCCAGCCCCGACATCGTACCCGCAACATGAGTTCGGAACTCGCCGCCGCCCTCGCCCGTGTGGTCGGAACGCGCTGGGTCCGCTCCCGCCCCGTGGAGCTCGCCACCTTCGAGGCGGACGGCCTGCCGACCCACTCCTCCCCGCCCCGTTTGGCCGTGCTGCCCGGATCCCGGCGCGAGGTCATCGAGGTCATGCGAGTGCTCCATCTCGCCGGCATCCCATTCGTGGCGCGGGGAGCGGGCACCGGTCTCTCCGGCGGGGCGCTCGCCGGGGGGGATTCGGTACTCATCGTGCTCACGCGGCTCGACCGGATCATCAAGGTGGACGCCGTGCGGCGGCGCGCCGTCGTCGAGCCGGGCGTCGTCAACGCCCGGCTCTCCGACGCGGCGGCACCTTTCGGCCTCCATTACGCGCCTGATCCTTCGAGCCAGACCGCGTGCACGCTCGGTGGCAATGTGGCCGAGAACGCGGGGGGCCCGCATTGCCTGAAGTACGGAGTCACCACGAACCACATCGTGGAGCTCGAGGTGCTGCTCCCCGACGGGCGTCTGGTGCGCCTCGGATCGCCCCAGGGAGAATGCTGGGGCCCCGACCTGGTCGGGTTGTTCGTCGGCAGCGAAGGCATGTTCGGCATTGCGCTCGAGATCACGGTGCACCTGGCGCCGATCGCGCCGGCCGTGCGGACCCTGCTCGCGGCCTTTCCAACCGTGCGCCGCGCGAGCGAGGCCGTGAGCGGCATCATCGCGGCCGGGATCGTTCCCGCTGCGATGGAGATGATGGATCAGTCGTGCGTCCGGGCCGTGGAAGCGTCGATTTACGCGGCCGGCTACCCGACGGACGCCGGCGCCGTGCTCCTCGTCGAGGTGGACGGATCGCCCGAGGCGGTCGACGCCGAAGTGGAGCTGGTCGAAGAGCTGCTGCGAGGCCACGGTGCGGCGGAGATCCGGTGCGCCGCGACGCCCGCGGAGCGGGCCCGGCTGTGGCAAGGGCGCAAGAAGGCGTTCGGCGCGATGGGCAGGATCGCGCCGGACCTCGCGGTGCAGGATGCGGTCGTGCCGCGGAGTGCGCTGCCCGCCGTGCTCGATGAAGTCAGCGCCATCGGGGTGCGGTACGGCCTCACCATCTCGAACGTCTTCCACGCCGGCGACGGCAACCTGCATCCCAACATCAGCTTCGACCGGCGCGACGCCGCGTTGCTTGCGCGCGTGCACGCCGCCAACCGGGATATCATGGCCGCCTGCCTGGCCGTGGGGGGCAGCATTACCGGCGAGCACGGGGTCGGAAGCGACAAGCTGGAGTACATGCCTGATGCCTTCGACGCGGAGACACTGGGCGCGATGCGCGCGGTGCGGCAGGTATTCGATCCGGACGAGCGGGCGAATCCCGGCAAGGTGATCCCGCTCCGGGCCTGCCGCGAGTGGCGGCGGGGAGCGGCATGATGCGGCCGCCAGTGCACGAGCGCTTGCGCGCCCTGCTCGGGCCCGACGCTGTGACACGCGATCCCGCCGGATTGCCCCGGGCTACGCCCGACAGTGCCGAGGGAATCGCCCTGACCTGCCGGCTGGCACACGATGAGGGATGGCGGGTGCGCGTCGAGGGCCACGGCAGCTGGATCCCGGGCGATGCGCCGGCCGACCTCGTGCTGTGCACCCGTGGCCTCGATCGCATCCCGTCCGTGAGCCCCGCCGATCTGGTGGCCACCGTGGAGGCCGGTGTCCCGATGGACGCCCTGGCACGACGCCTCGCGGAGGACGGCATGTGGCTGGCGCTCGACGCGCCGGGCCGCCCCGAGCGCACCATCGGCTCCGTGGTGGCCACCGCGACGGCCGGCCCGCTCCGCGCGGGCTTCGGCCCGGTGCGCGATCACGTACTCGGCTGCGCCGTCGTGACCGGCGACGGCCGGATCGTCAAGCCGGGCGGGCGCGTCGTCAAGAACGTCGCCGGATATGACCTCACCAAGCTCCAGGTTGGTGGCTTCGGCGCGTTCGGCGTCCTGACCGAGGTCCATGTGCGCCTCCGCGCCGTCCCGCGGCGTGATGTGACCCTTCTCGCCCGCGGATTGCGCGACGCCCTCACGCTGGCCGGCCGCGATCTCCTCGCGACCGGCGTGAACCTCGCCGCACTCGAGCTGGTCTCTCCAACGGTCGCTGCCGAGCCGGACTGGGTTCTCGCAGCCCGCGCGCTGGGCACCGACGCTGGTGTGCATGCCGATCTGGATCGGATCGCGGCCTTCACCGGCCTCGTATGGGCGACTGTCCCACCCGAGCGTTCCCATGCGTTCTGGGACCTGATCGCCCGCGCGGGGGCCGGTGCGACCGCGACTGTGCGACTCGGCGTGCTGCAGGACGGCCTCGACGAGGCGCTCGATCTGGTGACGCATGAGCTCGATGAAGGGCTCGTCTGGGCCGGGGCCCTCCACGGCGGCATCCGCTGGGCCGGATCGGCAGCCGTTTCGCAGTTCCGGGCGCTTCGTCGGCTCGCCGCGACGCGCGAGATCCCGCTGACGCTCGAGCGCGCGCCCTGGGAACTCCGGCAGGCCGTGGGACACTTCGGTGCCTACCGGGAGGGCGTCGGCCAGCTGGTGGGCAAACTGCGCGAGACCTTCGACCCGGCCCATCGGCTCGTCGTGGCGCTGGAGGGAGTGGAGTGACGCCGGGGATCAGCGAGGCGCTCGCACCTTGCGTGCATTGCGGCTTCTGCCTGCCAGCCTGTCCCACTTACCTCGCCACAGGGGACGAAAGCGACAGCCCGCGCGGACGCATCCTCCTGATGCGCGGCCTCGCGGCCGGGGAGATCGATCCCCGCGATGCGGCACTGAATCAGCACCTGGATGCCTGCCTCGGATGCCGGGGCTGCGAACCGGTCTGCCCTTCAGGTGTCGCCTACGGGCGGGGCCTCGAGCGTACCCGGGAACTGCTGGCGAACGCACGCGGCCTGCCGCCGGCCGCGCGCGCGGTGCTGGCCGTGTTTCGCCGGCGGGCATTCTGGAGGCCGGTCCTCGCCGTGGCGCGATGGCTCCGGGCGACTGGACTCCCGAGGCGCTGGGCCGGAACCGGGCGCGCCGGCTTCCTGATGGGCATGCTCGCCGCGTCCCGGATGAACGGACGGAACAACGAGCCGACGGCCCGACCGTCCGGCGGGCGGCCGGTCCGACCAACCGTCGCACTGTTCCGCGGTTGCGTAATGGACGCCCTCTTCCCGCACGTGCATGCTGCGACCCGCCGCACGCTCGAGGCCAACGGTTACCAGGTGATCGAGGTGGCGGGACAGGCCTGCTGCGGCGCCCTCCACGACCACGCCGGCGGAACCAGCGGTGCGCGGCAGCTGGCCCGGGCCAATGTTGCGGCCTTCATGACCGACACGGATTACGTCGCCGTCAACAGCGCGGGATGCGGGGCCATTCTGAAGGACTACGGGCATCTGCTCGGAACACCGGAAGCGGCGCAATTTGCCGGCCGGGTGCGTGACGTCACCGAGCTGCTGGCGGACGCAGGCCCTCGCCCCGGAGGACCCCTGCCGCTGGAAGTCGCCTACGATGCCCCGTGCCACCTGCAGCACGCACAACGCGTGCACGAGGCACCGATCGCCGTCCTGCACGCGGTTGAGGGACTCCGGGTGCGGATGCTGCCCGGGGCCGATCGCTGCTGCGGCAGCGCGGGAATCTTCTCCCTGGTACAGCCGGCGATGTCGCACGCCGTTCTCGCGGACAAGATCGACGAACTTCGCGCGGCGGATCCGCCACCCCAGGTGGTGGCGACCGGAAATCCCGGCTGCGTGATGCAGATCGGGGCCGGGGTCCTCGCCGCCGGGCTTCCCATTCGCGTCATGCATCCCGTCGAGCTCCTCGACGAGGCCTACCGGGCCGCCGGTTTCTACTAGGTTTCCTCGATGCCACGCCACATCCAGCTGGACGCCGCCGGCCTCCGCCGGCTCATCCGAGGCGCCGTCCTCGCGGCCGACGACCGCGCCATCTTCGAAATCACCGGGGCGGGCGCAGTCACTTGTCTGCAGGGACTCTGGACCAATGACATCGTCGCCCCCGGCGAGGACACGATCACCTACGGTGCGCTGCTGACGCCGAAGGGCATGATCGTGTCAGATGGCTGGCTGCTTCGGGAACGAGATCGCCTGCTGCTGGTGTCGCCGGCGGCGGCGCGGGACGCGGTCGCGATGATTTTCTCCCGCACCCTGCCACCCCGCCTGGCCCAGGCGCGGGATGTGGGCGAGGAGCAGCGGGCGGCGTGGCTGCTCGGAGTGGACAGCGCAGCACGGTGGCGAGCGTCAGGACTCTGGCCGCTTCCCGGCGAGCCCGGCAGGATCGTGCGTCGAGATCTGGATGGGGCGCCGGTCGCGCTGGCCAATGCCCCGCATCCGGCGCCGTTCGTGGCGCTGCTCGTCGGCCCTGCGCCGGCGCTCGATGCGGCGCGGAGCCGGCTCGCGCAGGCCATCGTCCACGCGGGCGGTCCCGATGACGTGGAGACTGCGCGCATCCTGGCGGGGTGGCCGGCGCTGGGCGCCGAAATCGACGAGCGGACGCTGCCCCAGGAGGTCCGTTTCGACGAGCTTGGAGGAGTGTCCTATACGAAGGGGTGCTATACCGGCCAGGAGACCGTCGCCCGGTTGCACTTCCGCGGCCACGCGAACCGTGAGTTGAAGGGTCTGGTGTGGCAGCAGGCGGCGCCGCTCGACGGAGCGACCGTCATGCAGGGCCACCGCGAGGTCGGCCGCGTGCGGTCCGTGCTGACGCTGCCCGCGCGGCGACTCGGCCTCGCCGTGATCCGTCGTGACGTCGAGCTGGGTGCAGTCGTCTCGGCGGGGGGGCGCGAGGCCGAGGTGAGCGCGATCCCGTTCGACCCGTCCAAGGTGGGTGGGTGAACGTCTTTCTCACCGGCGGGACCGGACTCCTCGGACGTCATGTCATCGAACAGCTGGCCGCCGGTGGAGCGCGGGTGGTGGCGCTTGCGCGCGATGACGCCGGAGAGGCCGCGCTTCGGGCAATGGGCGCTACGCCGCTTCGCGGCCGGGTCGAAGACCCGCGCACATGGGACCGTGCGCTTCCATGCCAGGCCATCGTCCACGTCGCTGCCCTCATCGCCGCGAGGGTCCCGTGGCCAGTCTTCTACCAGTCCAACGTCGAGGGCACCCGCCTCGCTGCCACGGCAGCCCGCCGAATGGGGGCGCGACTGGTGCATGTCTCCTCGGTCGCCGTGTACGGCCGCCGCGCCTACGACGTAGAGCCGCTCAGCATCGGCGAGCGGTTTCCGTTCGGACCGCTGGAGGAGCATGACTTCTACGCCCGCAGCAAGCGACTGGCCGAGGAAGTCGTGCGCGAGGAAGTGGAACGGGGACTGGAGGCCGTCATCCTCCGGCCCTGCGTCATATATGGACCAGGGGACCGACTCTTCGTCCCCAAACTCGCTGCGGTGGCCCGGCGCGGCTGGCTTCCGCTTTTCGGCAAGGGCGAGGCGCCGCTGGCTCTCGTCCATGCACGCAATGTCGCCGCAGGTGTCGCGGCGGCGGCGAGCGTACCGCTCGCGGCGGGCCGAGTCTACAACCTCACGAACGACGACGAGATCTCGCCCCGTGCACTTGTCGCCGCAATTGGCGAAGGCATCGGGCGCCGGGTGAGGACGGTCACGGTGCCAGTGGCGGCGGCGCTCGCCGCCGCGCGCCTTGTGGAGGCCGGACTCCGACTGGTGGGGCCGGGGCTCTACCCCGGCACGATGACCGGTGCGGTCCGATTCTGGCGCGGCGGGAATCCGTATCGCTCTCACGCAGCGCGCGCGGATCTCGGCTGGCGCCCCCTGATCCGGCACGCCGAAGGGGTTCGCGAGGCCGCGCGCGCGGCGATCCGCTCGATTGACTGACTCCCAAATGCGAGGGGCCCCGCGCGAGTGAGCGCGCGGGGCCCCAGGCAACATCCAACGCGGCCGGGCTACATCTTCTGCGCGGTATCGCGCGGCATCATCGAGTCGGTCGGCGCCATGCTGTCCGTCGCCGGCGGAGCCATTTCGGCCGGAGCGCTGTCCATCTTCGGCATCTCTTCCTTATTCTCGGCCTTTGCGCACGCAACGAGTGCCAGCAGGGCAGCCGCAGCCAGAACCTTCTTCATGCTTCTCTCCTTGAGATTGTGGACCCAGTGAGTGATCCTGCCCGCCGCGGGTTCCGCCGGCTTACGGCGGACGAAGGTAACTTAAGTCGCTATTTTGTCAAGACTTGCGACGATCGGTGCCAATTTCTCCCGCCGACAGAAGACTCCGCGACCCATCGAATCCCATAAACGACTCTTCAGTCTGAGTTCACGTATCGATTTGTCACTCTTATGTTTAGGTGTCCGCATCGGCGTCATCCCACCCGAGGCGGCGCGCTTGCGAGACAATCACCGCCGAAGCTCCCTCCATTCCCAGCAGGGCCGTGTTCAGGACCATGTGAAAGTGAACCGGATCACTCCAATCCCGCTGGTAATACTCCCGGTGGTACCTGGCCCGATTCCGGTCCATCTCTTCCAGAGTCTTCTCGGCGAGCCGGGCATCACCGCCAAGGCGTTCGGCCGCGATGGTCAGCCGATATTCCTTCGGGGCCACGACGCGGATGTGGAGCGCGTCGCGGTAACGGCCGAGGACCGCGGGTGCGGCGCGCCCCACCAGCACGACGCGACCCTGCGCGGCCGCCTCGGCAACAACACTCTCCGTAATCTTGACCAACCGTGATTCCTCCAGTTCCTCGATTTCGGGTGCAGGCGGGGAGAACAGCTCCGGCGTGGAGGTGGCCAGCGCACGCGCCAGTCGCTCCACAAAGCCGGGTGCCCGCTCGTCACGACGAGCCACCTCCTCGGTCGACCGGCCGGCTCGAAGCGCCACCCGCTCGACCACTTCATTGTCGACCACGGACCACCCGAGGGCGTCGGCCACCCGCCGGGCGACCTCCGAACCACCGGCACCGAATTCCCGAGAAATCGTGATCAGCATCCGGCACCTCCTCGGCACCACCGGGTCATTGGGGCATAGTGGTCTGGGTTCGGCGGGCCAATCTCGCCACCACCACGGCGGTGAGGAAGCAGACCAGCCCTCCCACCGCAATGGCAAATCCCACTCCCCAATGCTCGGCTACCCAGCCCGCCTGCAGGGAACCGAACGGCGCCATCCCAACCACCATGAACGAGTAGAAGCCCATCACGCGTCCGCGGAGGTGGTCAGGTGAGGTGGTCTGCAGCAGCGTGTTCGTGAGAATGGCATTCATGGCCCACGTGCATCCGGCCAGGGTCAGCAGCGTGAAGGCCACGGCAAAGTGGCTGGCGAGGCCCGCGGCGATGAGCGAGAGCCCGAAAAGCCCTCCCGTCACGTACACCGCGCGGTCCCGGTCGAGCCGGTGTCCGAAGCCTGCCAGGAAAAGCGCGCTCGCCGCCGCGCCGATGCCGACGCCGGACATGAGTGCGCCGTACCCGCCGGCGCCCGCCCGCAGCACCCGGTCCGCGTAGACCGGGAGCATCGTCGCGAAGCTGAACCCGAAAATGGAGAAGGCGGTTGTCAGGGTCGCGAGGGCCCTTGGCTGTGCGCGGCCGAGAATGTACCGCAAGCCCTCCCGGAACCCCGCCGCGCCGACGCTCGGCGCCCGCGCTCCCGCATACGGCGGCCGCATGCTCGCGAGCATCACCAGCACCGCCACGTAGCTCACAGCATTCAGGAAGAAACACGCTGCGATGCCGACGGTGGCAATCAGGGCTCCTGCGACGGCCGGTCCGATCACCCGGGTCACGTTGAACACGCTGGAGTTCAGCGCGATCGCGTTCATCAGGTCGTCCCGGCCGACCATTTCGGAGAGGAAGGCCTGTCGGGCCGGAATCTCGAATGCGCTGAGGGTGCCGAGGAGGCTGGCGAGGACCATGACCCACACGACCGTCACGCGTCCGGTGGAGGTCAGGATGGCGAGGGCCAGGGCCTGGACCAGCATGCACGCCTGCAAAGCCAGGATGAACCGTCGTTTGTTGACCCGGTCGGCGATGACCCCGCCGTACAGCGTGAACAACAACACCGGGAGCGTGCCGAGCGTGGTGACCAGGCCGACCTGGAAGGCGGACTCCGTGAGCTTGAGCACGAGCCAGCCCTGCGCCACCGTCTGCATCCACGTACCGGTGAGCGAGACGAACTGGCCCGTCAAGAAGAGCCGGAAATTGCGGTGGCGCAGGGCGCCGAAAGTTGGCGGTGTGAGCGGTACGGTCACCTACTTGACCACGCGCTTCGCCAGCGTCCCCGCCTCCAGTCTTCCGTCCGCTGCGACGCCGTTGAGCAGGGCCAACCGCTCGATCGGTATCACGGAGGGATACCGCTGGTTGAACTCTGCAAGGGTCATCCCCGAAGGGAGCTTCACGATTCGCACCCGCGCCGGCTGCACGTTCAGGCGTTTCGCGTCGGTGAGGGAGCGGAAGCTGCCCATCCACTGCCGGAATGCCTCGTCATAGCCCGCGGCCTGGGCCGCTGGCGCATAGGCGATGAGCGAGTAGGTGCGCCCCCCGAGCTGGATGAATCCGACGCGCCCCTGGACCTGGCCCTGCTGCGTGTTCGCCGAGAACCGTGCCGTGGCAGCCGGCAGACCGTTGATGGAGGCATTGGATGTCTGGCCAGCCTGAACGCCTTCCTGGGCGAGGAACTTCTGGAGCAGGTCCCGGGGCGCCTCGGACCCCGCCAGCCCGAGCTGGACGATGGCGTCTTCCTTGGGGCTGATACCGGTGACCGCCGATACCCCATTGCGTGTGGACCAGCCCTGAGGGAACACCAGTTGGAACTTCAGTTCCGGATGGTAGAAGGCCTGCCCGTCGAAGTACCCGTGGCGGGGATCGTCGCCGTACACGATTCCGTCGAGGTGCTGCCGGAATGCGTCGCGGTTGGTGACCATGGTGCTGTAGTCCACCTGCGTGCTCGCGAGGCGCTTCTCGGTCTGGCTGAGACGGTCCTCGGGAAACGGGTGCGTCGTGAGCCAGCCCGGCACCCGCCCCTGCCCCGCCAGCACTTCCACGCCCTGGAGCATGCGGAACAGGTCCAGCATCGCGTGGGGATCGTAATTCGTGCGAACGGAATACCTGAACCCGAGCATGTCGGCCTCGGACTCGTCGTCGCGACCGTACTTCAGAAAGAGAACCTGAAGCCCCGAACTCGCGAGGCCGGCGAACTGTGCCAGGTCAGGGCGCAGTACCGTTCCGAGGCCGAGGCCGATCTGAGCCAGCTGCGCGCGGCTCATCTGGGAGGCGGAATGCCGGGCAGTCACGTGTCCGATCTCGTGGCCAAGCACCCCGGCGAGTTCGGCCTCCGACCCCATGTGTGCGAGGATGCCGCGGGTGACGAAAATGGGGCCGCCCGGCAGGGCGAAGGCGTTGACCTGGGGATCGTCCACGATGGTGAACGACCACGGAAGCTGGGGCCGCTCCGAGGCGGCCGCCAGCTTCATGCCGATACTGGAGACGTAGCTCTGGAGCCCGGCTTCGTCATACGCGCCCAGCTCGGAAATCGTCCGCTTCGCCTCGGCCTGACCCATCTGTACTTCCTGGTCCTCCGAGACCAGGATCAGCTCCTTCTTGCCGGTCGCCGGATTGGTGGCGCAGGCGGCCGCCATCGCCGCCGCCAGAATGGCGGCGACGACGGGGCGGTGGTGGACCCGACTCAGGGTGAATGGCACGGCGCACCTCCTTAGCTCCTGCCCTCCAGTTCGTCCGCGAGCGTGCCGGCATCGTACACCTTTCGCAAGGCTTCGATGATCGCACGGCTGTCGATCCAGACCGACCGCGCGACCCGCTCGGTGAAGAGGAACCGGTTGGGCAGCATCTCGATGTTGCCGTCAAAAATAAGACCCACCACCTCGCCATTTCGGTTAATCACCGGGCTCCCGGAGTTCCCGCCGATGATGTCGAGGGTGCCCGCCACGTTGAATGGGGTGCTCAGGTTCAGGGAATCGCGCCGCTCCGTCCAACGGCGGGTGAGGTTCCAGGGTTCCTGCCCGCCGAAGCCGAAGTGCCGGTCGTACAGGCCGTAGAATGTCGTGTATGGCTGCGCGGCCGTCCCGTTCAGGGGATAGCGCTTGATCTCGCCATCGGAAATGCGAAGGCTGAAGGTGGCATCCGGAGCCACCGCGCTGCCGAACACGGCGAGCAGGGCACGGGCCACCTGCTCATCCTGCGTCGCCTCCCGGTTGACGAGATCCGTCCAGCGCTTTGAAACGTCCCGTTCCTTCGGGTCGATCATCACGGCGAGCTTGATGAAGGGATCGGGAGACCCCGTCACGGCCGCGACCCCTCCCTCCGCCAGCGCCTGCCGTTCCGCCGCCGTCTTGATTTTGGACTCTGCGACCATGCTCTGGGCGGCCTCCGCCGGGGTCTTCCCGCGAAGCGCCGTGATCAGCACCGGGTCGGATGCGGGCAGGTCCTTCTGCATGGCGGTGAACCAGGCCGTGAGCAACCGCGTCTCCTGCTCGAGGTCGATCGGCGTGGTGGACCCCAGGGTGCGCTCGAGGGCCGCCTTGTTGGCTTCCTTGTACGCCGGAAGGCGGTCCGCGTCAGGCTTCGCGGTCTCCGTGGGCCGCCGGAGCAGGATGCCCGCGAGCGGGAGCAGCCGCGAGCCGTACGCGTTGAAGCCGTAGTACTGCCGCTTGGTTGCAAGTGACCGCATCTCGGTGCGAATCCGCTCGATTTCGCTCCACGGGTCGCCGAAACGGGAGCGCAGGCCCGCGTCGGTTCGCACGGAGGTCCGGAAGCCGGCCTCCCACGTCTTCTTCTGCTGCATCAGCGCAGGATCCAGCAGGCCCGTCTGATAGCCGCCGATCGCCTTCTGGGTGTTCTGCAAGCCGAACACCGTGTTCCGGAGGGCCTTGGCCCGGGCAGTGTCCATCGCCGACAGCTCCAGATAGACAGCGGTCTGGCGCCCCAGGGCGTCGAGCGTCATCGGATATTGGATGTCACGCAGGTATTCCAGCTGCGCCATCGTGTTCAGCCGCCCCGTCGAGCCGGGGTTGCCGACGACGAACACCAGGTCGCCTTCCTTCGACCCGGCCGGGGCCCAGTGCAGGTAGTCCGTCACCGCGGGCTTGCCATCGACGTAGGCCCGTACCATCGAGACGTCCAGGTCGTGGCGCGGATAGGTGAAGTTGTCCGGGTCGCCGCCAAAGAAGGCTGTCTGGCTTTCCACGGCGAACACCAGGCGGATGTCGGAGAAGCGCCGGAACCGGTAGAGCATGTACTTCCCGCCGCGATACATTGCGACCACCTGGCACGCCGCGTCGGCTGATGCCTCCTTGCACCGGTCTTCAAGCCGCTTGATCACTTCGGCGCGCTTCTCCGCGGCCATCGCGGCCGTGGCGCCCGAAGGAATGGCCCGGACCACGCTGTCGGTGACCTCCGTGATCTCCTGCAGCTGATCCAGGAACAGCCCCTGGCAGGCGCGTTCGTCCTCGCGCCGGCCGGCGTAGAAGCCATCGCCCAGCAGATCCTCGCCCGGCTTCGTGGCCGATTCCACACAGGAGCGGGCACAGTGATGGTTCGTCATCACCAACCCGTTGCCGGAGACGAAGGATGCCGAGCAGCCGCCGCCGTAACGCACCGCGCTTTGGCGCACGTGGTCGAGCCACTGCTGGCTCGGCCGGAAGTTGTATCGCTTGGCCCAGTAGCCGAGCGGCGCCTGGTCGAAGGTCCACATCTTGCCGGTTTCGAGACCGGGATATTCGCCGGAGGCGGGCGCCTGCGCGGCGAGCGGCATGGCCAGAGCCAGGGACACGGCGGCCAGGAACAGGATGCGACGGGGTGACATGCGCGTCTCCACTGCGGAATTGAGCGGACTACTGCGGCCAGAGCCAGCCGAAGACTCCGGCGGTGAGCAAGCCATACACGAGCCCATCGAACATCTCCCTGCGAATGCTGCCCCACGTCCGGTTGAACCAGATCGACGCGGGCGGTAGGGCCCCGACGTACGCGAGCGTGGCGGCCACACCAACCACCCGGAATACGGCGAGGTACTCGGCTCCCGACTCGAGGGTGCGGCTGGCCAGGTATCCCACTGTGAAACTGATCGCGAGGGTGTACAGGAAATACCGCACGAGCTGGCGGTTCATGTTCCACTTGCCCGGGGCGGCCATGATAAGATGTCCCATCGGGCCGGCCTCGCACTTGGCGATGAATGCCGGGTCCTTCATCGCCTCACGGGTCGGAGGGTGCGGGAAGTTGTACTGACCCGCCCCGACCCCCGCGCTTCGGAGAGCGCCGAGAATACCGTCCTCGTTCGGGAGTCTGCTCCAGTCGTTCCGGTGATGCGGCATCGCCATCCACATCACGAATCCCGCGAGGTGCACGACGACCGCGGCGAGGAGGATCGGCAGCCAGAGCTGGGACAGCGAGACCATGGGATTCCTCCGGGTTGCATAAGATGGTATCGCAAACCGACCCTAAGGTTCACCTGGCGCCCGGGACCGCAAGGGGCTGGGCGGGCCCCTGAACGGCCACCAGCTCAACCTCGAAAACGAGGGTGGCGTTCGGCGGAATCGTCCCTCCCGCTCCTGCCGCACCATACCCGAGCTCCGGCGGGATCACCAGTTGGCGGCGGCCGCCGGCTCGCATGCCGGCCACCCCTTCATCCCAGCCGGCGATGACCATGCCTGCTCCGAGCGTAAACCTGAGCGGATCCCCCCGGTCCCGGCTGCTGTCGAACGTGCGGCCGTTTGGCAGCCATCCGGTGTAGTGGACCACGGCCACGCTCCCCGGCATGGCCTCATCCCCCTGCCCCACAATGAGATCCCGCCAGTAGAGCCCGCTCGCGGTCCGGGTCATCGCCTTGAGGTTGACGCCCAGCCCGGGGAGGAAGGTCACCTCCTCTGGCCGGCCGGTGAAGTTCTCGCCGTGGCCGTTCGGCGCCTGGAGGGGCTTGCTGCGGAACGCATCGAGGGAGCAGCCGGCGAGCAGGCACACGCATCCGAGCAGGGCGATCGGGCGCATCAGAGACTCCGGGTCGTGTGAGTGCGGGCGAGTGCCACGGCCTCCTCCACTGAATCGGCGAACGCCACCAGGCCGGGTTCAGGCTCGATGCCGGCACGCGCCATGAACTTGGCGGGCTGGTCCTGCACCCGTGCAAGAATGACCAGCGTGTGATCGCGATGCAGCCGGTCCAGGGCTGACTCCAGGTTGACCATGCCGGTTGCATCCATCACGGGCACGGCGCCGATGTCGAGTATGACGACGCGCGCCTCGCCCGCGATGTCGTGCAGCGACTCCATCGCCTTTTCCGCTGCGCCGAAGAAGAGCGGGCCGGCAATCTCGTACAGCACGACGCCGGGGGGCAATGGCTCCCGCAGCGCCGGATGTCCCTCCTCGATCAGCCGGGCCCCGGACAGTTCCGCCATCCGTCGCATGAACAGCACGGCGGCGAGCAGCACGCCGGCGGTCACCGCGACGACCATGTCGAACAGCACGGTCAGTGCAAAGCAGGAGATCAGCACCAACGCGTCGCTTCGCGGTGCGACCCGGATCACGCGGATGCAATGCTGCACATCGCTCATGTTCCAGGCCACGACCAGCAGCAGCGCCGCGAGCGCGGCCATCGGCAGGAGGCCCAGGAGTGGCGCAATCGCGAGTACTGCCGCAAGCACCACGACACTGTGCGTGATCGCGGCGACTGGCGAGCGCGCCCCGGCGCGGAAGTTCGTCGCGGTGCGCGCGATCGCGCCGGTCGCCGCGAACCCGCCGAAGAACGGGGCGATCAGGTTGCCCGCACCCTGCGCGATGAGCTCGGTATCCGGATCGTGCTTGGTACCCGCCATGCCGTCGGCCACGACGGCGGAGAGCAGGGACTCGATCGCGCCGAGCATCGCGATCGCGAAGGCGCTCGGCAGGAGGTCGCTGATCAGCCGGAAGGAAAGGCCGAGCTGTTGGCCGTCCGGACTGGTCAGATGCCACGGCAACAGCGGCATCGGAGGCTGGCGCGGAATCCCGGGATGAACCACCCCGTCGGCCAGGTAGCTGAACCGGCTTGCGATGGTCGCAACATCGAAGCCGGGGAGCACTCGCCGCGCGAGCACCGCCCCGGCCGCGGCAACGGCAAGTGCCACAAGCGGCGCCGGAATCCTGGTGTGCAGCCGCGGCCAGAGAAGCAGCACGCCGAGTGCGACGACGCCGACAAGGAGGTCAGGCCAGTGCAGCGTCGGGAGGGAGGCGATGAGTGCCGCCACCCGCTCGACGTAGTGCTCGGGCGCGCCGGCGACGCTGAGCCCGAGGAAGTCCTTGAGCTGGAGCGTCGCGATCACCACAGCAATCCCGGCCGTGAACCCGGCCGTCACCGGCAGCGGGACGAACTGAATCAGCCGGCCGGTCCGTGTCAGTCCCATCAGGATGAGGATGAGCCCCGCCATCAAGGTCGCCATCAGCAGCCCGCCCACCCCGAACCGCTGCACGACCGGCACGAGGATGACCACGAACGCGGCGGTGGGGCCCGAAACCTGAACCCGCGAGCCGCCAAGCGCGGCGATAACTGCGCCGCCCACGATGGCGGTGTAGAGACCGTGCTGCGGCGGCACGCCGCTGGCGATGGCGAGCGCCATCGAGAGGGGCAGAGCCACGATGCCCACCACCACGCCGGCGAGCAGGTCGTTCCGCAGCATCCGGCGACCGTACCCTTCCGCGAAGACTTCACGCAATGCCAGGGCCGGCGTCAGCTGGATCTCGGGCAGCGCCTGTCGGGCCGCGCGATACCTCCGGCGGACGTGCTTCCAGAGCGGGCGGCGCCGGGGTGGGGCGGAGGAATCGCGATCGGATGTCATGCGGAGGGGAATCCCGGGGAGCGGCGGATGCGATCGATCTGCCTTCGGTGGTGAGTCAGGTGTGTCACGAGAAACGCGAACCCGCTCGCCGGCGGCAGCCAGCCGGCGATGGGGTGCCGGAATCTCGGGGCATGGCGATCGGCGTGTTCGAGGCCGGCCACGCGCTCACGCAGGGTCGCCGCGACGGTTGCCCATCGGCGCTCCAGCTCCTCCAGGCTCAGGCCGCCCTGGGGTATCAACCTTGATGCGGGCACGCGAACCCGGAAGCCCGCCGAGAGGGAGAGGCGAATCAGCACGACGGCAACGCGATTGCGAACGGTGACCCGTGCCCCGGGCCTCGGCCCCTTCACCAGCGAGAGCAGCGCACCCTCCTCCGCGAGCACGAGGTGTTCCACGACATCCACCATCGACCAGGAGTCTCGGGCGGGGCGGAAGGCGCGCTGGGCCGGCGAGGCGGCACGCACCGCCGCGAGCAAGTCCGCCCGCGCCCCGTCGAGTGCGTCGAGATGGTGTGCCAATCCGGTATCCACCGGCTGCTCCTTATGCCGCCCGAGCACGCGCGCCCAGCCCAGCGGCGCGCCCCGTCGCCCATGCCCAGAGAAAATTGAAGCCCCCAATCGGGCCGAATGCGTCCAGCATCTCGCCACACATGAAGAGGCCAGGGCACCGCCGGCTTTCCAACGTCACGGGATCCACCTCGTCGAGGGTCACGCCACCGCCGGTGACCTCCGCCTTGCGATACCCTTCGTCCCCGGCCCACGGCAGTGTGAAGGCCGTGAGGATGCGCACCAGGTCCTGTCGCTCTTCCCGGCGGAGCTGTGCCAGCGTCCGGTCCGGCGGAAGGCCCGCCTCGTCGGCCAGCGCATCGGCGAGCCGCGATGGCAGGTGGCGACGGATCACGGTGCGTACCGCGGTGGTGCTTGGCGATCCGAGTTCCGCGTCCCAGTCGGCCCGCTCGAGGGGGCTCCAGCGCACCAAAATCGGCTGCCTTGGCCCGCCCTGCATCCGCGACCGGACGGCGATGTGCGAGATGTTCAGCACGACGGGCCCGCTGAATCCGCGGTGTGTAAAGAGAAATCCCTGGGGCCGATTGTAGCGCGGCGTCACCGGCGGCGAGGTAAGCGCGACTTCCAATGATACTCCGGCAAGCGCGGTGAACCGTGGGGCGTCGGTCGTCAGCGGCGTGAGCGCCGGGTACGTCGGGCTTACCCGGTGCCCCAGTTTCGCGGCGATGCCGAGTCCCGTCCCGTCGCTCCCCGTCGTCGGCACCGACAAGCCACCGGTTGCCAGAACGACCGTGTGCGACCTGAGCTCCTCCCCGCCGGCAAGGAGCACGACCCACGCTCCCGCGTCGGGACGGACATCTTCGAGCGTCGCCTCGAACCGGATGCTCGCCCCTCGCTCGCGGGCGAATACCAGGAGCCGATCGCGGACATCCCGGGCGCGCTGCGAGGCCGGGAAGAGTTTGCCGGTCTCCTCTTCCAGCACGAGCGGAATCCCGACCTCTGCGTCGAAGAACCGACGCTGGGCCGCGAGCGGCCAGGACCGGAGAATCTTCCGGAGCGAATGCGGAGAGGAATCACTCACGAACCAGGCAGGGTCCACCTCGGAGGGCAGGATGTTGCACCTTCCGCCGCCGCTGATGAGGATCTTCCGCCCGCCGTCGCGGGTCCGCTCGAGGAGTAACACCCGGCGGCCCTCGCCCGCGGCAAACGCGGCCGCGAGGATCCCGGCCGCACCCGCGCCCACAACGATGATGTCGGCGCTCAGCGCCCGCACTTGTCCGTGATCGCCTGCGCCGCCGCGAGCGCCTCCGGGCTTGGCTTCCGGGCGTCACGGGTGAACCCCGCCTGGCTGACGATCTCCTGGAACCCGACCGCACGAACCTCGAGGCGATCGCCGCTGCCGGCCTGCATGATCCGGATATCGAGCTCGTCGCCCCGCCGCGACTCGTTCACCGTGGCGCTCACCACGCCCTTCTCGGAACGGTCCGCGATGACGAACAGGTCGTGCTCGTCGGTCCTCAGGACGCGAAACTTCTGCGCCTTCACCTCAGCCATCACGCAGGTGTACACCTCGGAGGGCGCGGCGGATGGGGTGGCGGTGAATCGCTGTTCGACGGACGGGGCACAGGCGGGAAGCAGCAGGATCAGGACGGCGCCGCGAGCCATGCGCATCGGGGTGTGCCTCGGGAAGCGGGTGAGGGAATCTACGCGAGGAGGGCGTAAACGACGAGGTCTTCGTAGCGGCCCCACTTATACGCGTGCTCCCGAAGCACTCCCTCGCGGGTCATGCCGATCTTCTGCATGACGCGCCCTGATGCAAGGTTGTGTGCCATGTGGCGAGCCATGATCCGGTGCAGGCCGAGCGCACGAATGCCGTACTGCACCATCGCGCGTGCTGCCTCCGTGGCGTATCCGCGGCCCCAATAAGGCACCCCGATCCAGAATCCGAGCTCGGCGCGGTGGTCCTGGGGCGTGAGCGCGAGTCCCACGGCGCCGATCAACGCGCCGGAGCCGTGTTCCGTGACAGCAAGGGTCAGCGACTTCCCTTCCGTGAATGACGGGCCGTGCGTTGCGATCCATTGCTCGGCGAAACCTTCTTCGTACGGGTGGGGAACGGTGAGCGTCGTGGCGGCGATTTCGCGCGCTCCCGCGAGGCGTTGCACGTCCGGCGCATCGGCCGCTGAGAACGGCCTCAGGCGAAGCCTGGCGGTTTCCAGTGTGGGAAGTGCCGGCCCGGTCATGGGCGAGCCACCGGCGTGTCGGCCCGGCCGCCCCACTCCGACCAGGACCCGTCGTAGAGTACGTGGCCATCCGTTCCCAACGAGGCGAGCGCCAGCAGGAGCGCACAGGCCGACACTCCCGAGCCGCAGGTCGCCACCACGGGCCGGCGCGCGTCAATTCCCGACCGCGCAAGGCGAGCCCGGAGCCGTTCCGGCGCGAGCACCGTTCCGTCCTCCGCAACCAGCTCGGTGTACGGCAGGCTGGCGCTGCCCGGAATGTGGCCCCCGCGGAGGCCCGGACGGGGTTCCGGTTCCCGGCCGGTGAAACGCCCTCCCGAACGCATGTCGACGACCTGGGCTCCGCCGGAGAGCAGTCGATCCTGCAGCGTGCCAAGATCGATCACGTGGCGGGGGTCGAGGCGGGCGCTGAAATCCCCTACGAGCGCACCTGCTGGCACGCCCGTCTCGAGCGGGCGGCCTTCGTGCCGCCACTTCGCCAGGCCGCCATCGAGTACCACGACGTCCGCATGCCCGAATGTCCGGAACATCCACCACACGCGCGCGGCGCTCAGATTCGCGCCGGAGCCGTCGTAGACGACGACCTGACTGTCACGCCGCACCCCGAGCGCCCGGGCCCCCGCCTCGAAGTCGCCTGCGGCCGGCAGCATGTGCGGCAGGACCGAGGACGCATCGCTGAAGGCCTCGATATCAAAGAACCGCGCACCGGGAATGTGCCCGGCGATAAACTCCAGTCGGCCATCACGCCCGCTCGCCGGGAGGTACCACGAGGCATCGAACACGACGAGCCCCGGGTCGTGCAGGCGAACTCCGAGTTCCTGCGTCGTAATGAGCGGATGCGGAAGCATGGACAATTCTAGTTTCCCGGCGGGGCCGGCGACAATACTATTCCCGCTTCCAACCCCTCGATTCCGGAGCCTTCCCTGTGGAGCCCAGCCGCGCCGAGCGTCTCGCGGTCGTCGTTATTGTCGCCGGCGCGTTCGCCGCGGTCCTGGCGGTTCTCCCGTATCGGTTGTTCGAACTCGATCGCTTCCTCGTCCCGAAGGAAGTGGTGCTGCACACGACGGCCGCCCTCACCGCCCTGCTGCTGTTGCCAGGGCGATCCCGGCTCGACGGCACGCCGGCGGATGTGCTGCTGCTGGCGTATCTGGGCCTTTCGATGGTTTCCGCCGCCCTGGCGCCGAATCCGTGGCTGGCGCTTCGCGCGGTCGGGATCACCTGGTCCGGTCTGGTGCTTTTCTGGAGCGCGAGGGAGCTCGCGCGCGCCGGCCTGCAGCGGGCATTGCTCATGGGGCTGAGTGTCGCAGCGGTCACCGGCATTGCCTCCGCCCTTCTCCAGGCCTACGGCCTGGCCGATTCCGTGTACTTCAGCCGGAATCGGGCGCCCGGCGGGACCTTCGGCAATCGCAATTTCGCCGCGCATCTGGCCGCTCTCGCGCTCCCGAGTCTGCTCATGGTGGTCATCCAGGCGCGGCACCGGAGTGGGTACTGGCTTGGCGTGCTCGGGATCCTCCTGAGCAGCACATTTCTGGTGCTTTCCCGCTCCCGGGCGGCGTGGCTCGCCGTGCTCGCCTCATTCACCGTCGGGGGCGGCCTGGCGATCGCAGGCGGCCTGTGGCGGGACGCCGTCGCCCGGCGTCGGCTGAGGGGGCCGCTCCTGGCAACTGCCCTCGGCTGCGCGCTGGCGCTGGGGCTCCCCAACGCACTCAACTGGCGATCTGACTCGCCGTATTCGGACACGCTCAGGGATATCGCGAACTTCCAGGAGGGGAGCGGCCGTGGCCGGCTGATCCAGTGGACCCGCAGTCTCGTCATGGCAGCGCACGATCCGATACTTGGCGTGGGGCCGGGGAATTGGCCGGTCCGTTATCCTGGATTCGCCCAGCCGGATGATCCGTCGCTTGATGGGGAGGCGATGGCCGCCAACCCGTGGCCCAGCAGTGACTGGGTGGCCTTCCTGTCCGAACGTGGCCTCCCTGCGTTCCTGTGCCTGGTCCTGGTCGGGCTCTCCCTACTCATTGCTGGAGTCCAGGCGTGGCTGGGCGGGCGCCGCGATGCGACAGACCTGGCCGGACTGGCGCTCGCCATGACACTCGCGGCGGCGGTCGTCGTCGGTGCCTTCGATGCCGTGCTCCTGCTGCCGGTGCCCACGATATTCGCCTGGGTCCTGCTCGGTGTGCTCTCGCCAGTGGACGAGCCGTATCTCACCCGAGCCTTCCGCCTCCCCGCACGTCTCGCGCTCGCCGCCGCTGTGGTGATCGTCGGAACCGGCCTCACGGTACGAAGCGCATCACAGAGTGCGGCAATGGGAGTCTTCTCGTCCTGGGGCCGCCTATCCGCACGGGCGGAAGCTGCCCGGCTCGACCCGGGCAGCTACCGGATTCGGATCCTCCTCGCGGAGTCCTATCGGCGGCGGGGGCGATGCCGGGATGCGATCCCGCACGCGCGCGCGGCGGGGCGGCTCTTCCCTGAGGCACCGGCCCCCAGACGGATCCTGCGGGTGTGCGGAGAACGTTGAAACCGAGCGGGAAACCGCTGCTCGTTCACCATCGTAGAGGTCGGGATGCCGCTCACACTCCGCCGGCCGGGCGCCGTACTCCTCGCCGCCATGCTCCTGGTCCCGGCCGGTCTTCCCGCCCAGCAATCCGAGACCACGCTGGAGTCGGCCCGGCGCGCCCGGCGCGTGCTGGACGACGCACTGGCGGCGACGGGGGGGGACCGGCTCCGCTCGGTGCGCACGATTCTCGTGCGCCATGATGGCTTCAACCTGAGCCGGAATCAGAGCCGGCGAGTCGCCGCGCCATACGACACCACGCCCAATCGGGGAAGGCTCGTGCTCGACATGGAGGGTGGGCGCCTCGCGTGGGACCTCGAAACTGGTGCTCCTGGTGGCTTTCACAACTGGAACCGGACCGTCGTGACCGGTACCCAGGGGTGGAGCGCCAATCCGCTCGAGCGGAGGTGGTTCACGCTCCAGGCGAACATCCCGGCGCTCCGCCAGAATCTGTCCCGGCGGCTGCCGCACGCCCTCCTGCTCGAGGCGGCGAGCCGTGCACAGACGCTTCGCTGGCTGGGCACCGGCATCCACGAAGGCAGGCCGCAGGACGTCTTTGCCTACGCCACCGCCGACGGGCAGCAGCTTTCGATTTATCTCGACCGGTCGACGCACCTCCTGACGAAATTCGAACAGGCCTACACCGATCCGTTGACCGGGGATGCCCTCTTCGAGATGATCGTCTCGGAATACAGAAACGTCGGCGGCGTTCAGGTCCCATCCCACCGGGTGCTCCGCCGCGCTGGGGAAGTGGTTGAGGACGTCCGATTCACCGATATCCGAGTGGACGAACCGCTCGCGGACTCGCTGTTCACCAAGCCCCCGGAATACGTGGACGGGACGGGCGGACCGGATCCGGACACCACCGTGATGGCGGTGGGCGAAGGCGTCCACCTGGTCCGCGGCGTTGCCGGCGGGAACAACACGCTGGTTGTGATCTTTCAGGAGTACGTGTTCGCAATGGAACCCTACGGCGGGGACGCGGACAGTCGCCGCACGATTGCCAGGATACGTGAGCTCGCTCCCGGCAAGCCGATACGGTACATCGCCGTCACCCATCACCACGACGATCACTCGGGTGGACTCCGTACCTGGATCGCGGAGGGCGCCGCCGTGGTGACCACGCCCGGGAATCGCGGATACTTTTCGCGGATGTCGCAGGCCCCGTACACGCTGTTCCCGGACCGCCAGCAGGACGTGAAGGCCCCGCTCCGGCTCGAGCTGGTTGAAGGGGCAAAGCGGGTGTTTACCGACGGCCGCCGTACCGTGGAGTTGTACAACATCGGACCGTCGCCGCACGCCGATGAAATGCTGATCGCCTACCTTCCGGCGGAGCGCGCAGTCTTCCAGGGTGACCTGCTCAACCGGCCCGCTGACGGCCGGGCCCGCGCCGGCAATCTCACGACCGCCCACTTCCTGGAGTGGCTGGAGCGGTCCGGTCTCGCCGTGGACCGGGTGCTGGGCGTCCACGGACCACCTGCGACACTCGAAGAGCTTCGTTTGGCGGTCCAGATGTTCCGGGAAGGCAACTGACCCCGCAGGAGAATTCCATGCTGACACTTCGCCACCTGCCCGTTGCACTGGCGGTCCTGGGACTCGCCCCTGAGCTTGCTGGCCAGGCCCGCCCCGTCGAGATCGTCGAGTATGTCATTCCGCGAGCCGGGAACTTCCCCCACGACCCTGCGGTGGGGGCGGACGGCATCGTCTGGTACACCGACCAGCGCAACAGCTACATCGGGCGGCTCGATCCCGGAACCGGGACGATCGTCGACTATCCGACGCCGACCCCGGCCTCGGGTCCGCACGGACTCGAGGTCGCGCCGGATGGCTTCATCTGGTACACCGGGCAGCGTGCCGGCGTGCTCGGGCGCATGAATCCGAAGTCTGGAGCCGTCGAAGAGTTCGCCCTTCCTGACAATGCGAACCATCCGCACACGCCGATCGTTCACCAGGGAAGGATCTGGTTCACCGATGCGAACAACAACACCTATGGGCGGCTGGATCCGTCGACGGGCAAGGTGGATGTCTGGACCGTGCCGATCCCCGAGTCGGTACCCTACGGGATCGTGCCGGCCCCGGACGGATTCATCTGGATCGCGCACCTCGGGACGAACATGCTGGGGCGGGTTGACCCCGTAACGGGCGCCTTGACGAGGTATCCGCTGCCAGATGCGGGCGCGCGGCCGCGCCGGCTGACCGTCGCGAAGGACGGCACCGTCTATTACACGGATTACGCGCGCGGGTACCTGGGCGCGCTCGATCCGAAGACCGGCAAGGTCCGGGAGTGGAAGTCGCCGTCGGAGCGGTCCGGCCCATATGGCATCGCCATCGGGGCCGACGGGCGGGTGTGGTACTGCGAGAGCGGCGCGGGGACGATGGTCGCGTTCGATCCGCGCACAGAGAAGATGGAAGTCGTGAAGATCCCGACGCCGGGCGCCATCGTCCGGCACATGGTATCGGATCCCCGGCGTGGCCGGCTCTGGCTTGCATTGAGCGGGACGGGCAGGATCGGCAGGATCGAAGTCGGCACCGCGCGCTGATTCGGCGGGATCAGGCGCGCAGGAGCACCCGGCCGTCGACCGCGACGGCGCCATCGGGGAATGCCAGCAGCGGATTGATGTCGAGCTCGCTGATTTGGGGAAAGTCAGCTGCAAGGCGGGCCAGCTTGAGGAGGACAGACTCAAGGGCTGCCCGGTCCGCCGGTGGCGCCCCGCGGACCGCATCGAGCAGGCGGGCGCCGCGGAGGCCGCGGACCATCTCTGCTGCATCGCCGCGGTGGATGGGCGCAACGCGGAAGACCACATCCCGCAGCACTTCCACGAACACTCCCCCCAGCCCGAACATCACAAGCGCGCCGAACGAGGGATCGCGCGTCACGCCCGCGATCGTCTCCCGACCTCCGCTCAACATGCGCTGTACCAGGACGCCATGCACCGTGGCGTCCGGCACCGCCGTCGTCGCGGATCGTACGATCTCCGCGTAGGCCGCCCGGACGGCCGCGGCATCCTTGAGTCCAACGATCACGCCGCCCACGTCCGTCTTATGGACGATTTCCGGCGACACGATCTTCAGCACCACCGGCCATCCCATCTCGGCTGCCAGGGCGGCCGCCTCCTCGGCGGATCGCGCCAGGCGTCCAGCGGCCGTCCGGATCCCGTAGGCCTCGAGCAACTGCAGCGCCTCGAATTCGTCCAGGCGACCGTCGCCGTTCGACTGCGCCGCTGCGAGAATCCGCACGGCGCGATCACGATCGACTGAGAATTCCTCGGCCGGCGGCACGGGGCGCTCGACCCATTCCCGGTACCGGCACATCGCACCAAGCGCGCGTGCCGCAGACTCCGGAAAGATGTACGCGGGAACCCCGACCTCGTGGAGTTCCGCCTTCCCCTGCGGAAGGCCCTCCCGCCCCATCAGCACGGCCAGGACCGGCTTGTCGGGGTGCGCGGCCGCGACCCCGGCAATGGCCTCCGCGACGTCGGCTTGCTTGATGCCGAGCGGTGGGACGAAGATGGCCAGCGTGGCATCGATGTTGGGGTCGTCGAGGAGGGCATCGAGGGCGGTGCGATAGCCGGCTGGCGTGGCGCTCGCGATCATGTCGAGCGGATTGCGCAGCGATGCCTCTTCCGGGAACAGCGGCCGGAGGCGGTCGACGGTGGCGGGGTCGAGCTCAGGCACCTGCAGCGCGTGGGTCTCGAGCGCGTCCGCCGCCAGGATTCCCGGGCCGCCTGAATTCGTGAGCACCGCCACGCGCCGGGATCGGGGAAGTGCCCGCCCCGAGAACGCCATCGCCAGGTCGAACAGCCCCTCCACCGAGTCCGCTCGGAGCACACCCGCCTGGGCCAGCATGGCGTCCACCAGCGTGTCGCTTGCTGCGAGCGCGCCGGTATGGGAAGACGCCGCCCGGGCGCCGACGATGGAGCGCCCTGACTTGACGACGATGATCGGTTTCTTCCGGGTGATCCGTGAGGCGATTTCGAGGAACCGGCGGGGATTGCCGAAATTCTCGACGTACATGAGGATGACGCCGACAGCAGGATCGTGCTCCCACTGAATCAGCAGATCGTTGCCGCTTACGTCGGGCTTGTTGCCCATCGAGACGAACTGGCTGATCCCGATGCCGTACTCGTTCGCGTAATCGAGCACGCTGAGGCCCATGGCCCCGGATTGGGAGACGAACGCAGCGTGTCCGAACGGTGGCATGGACGGCGCGAACGTCGCGTTCATCGAGCATGCCGGGTCGGCGTTCAGCACGCCCATGCAATTCGGGCCGACCATCCGCATACCGTGCCGGCGCACGACCTCCATCAACGCCTGCTCGCGGGCAGTGCCCTCACCACCCACTTCCCGGAAGCCGGCCGAAATCACGGCCAGCCCCTTCACACCGGCGGCGCCGCATTCCTCGGCGACCTCAAGCACCAGCTGCTTCGGTACCGTAATCACCGCCAGGTCGACGGGATCCGGCACATCCCCGATGCGCGGATACACCTTCAAGCCGCGGATTGCCTCGGCCTTCGGGTTCACTGGAAATACCGTTCCGGTGTACCCATAACCGACCAGATTGGCGACGATCTCGTGACCGATCGTGTGGGGCGTCCGGGATGCTCCGATGACGGCTATGCGCCGCGGTCGGAGGATTGCATCGAGGGCGCCAACCATCTCAGCCCCGTCTGCCGGGGCCACCCCGGCCACGGCCTTCTTCCTTCGGACGTGTGCGCGCCCGCTCGGCGGCCTGCTGCGTGGCCTGCCGGAGCATCTTCTCCGGCGGAAGGGGATTCGCGCCCGGGCGCGGCGTGCCGGCCTTGAGCGTCACCTGGCCTTCGGCCCGGCCGATGGTCATCGGACGCCCGCCACGCACCTCGTAGACACCCACGATTTCCTCACCCATGAACGCAGCGGTCTTGATGCGCTCGAGCAGGGCTGCCCGGCTCGGCAGCCCTTCACAGGAGTTGAAGGCCACGCCGCTCGCCGCGTTGACCTTGATCACCACCGCGTACTTGCTCCCGGGCATTCCCTTTGTCGAACGCAGTTCAGTGCCCGCCGCCTCACGCGCCCAGCGCAGCGCTTCCCGCTCCTGCACGGTCAGACTCGCCTCCGTACCAACACTCGTCTGCTCAGGATGGAGCTGCTGCTCGCGATGCTTGCGCAACCGCTGGAGATAAACCGGCTCGTCGCTCATTGGTCCCTCCCTGCCTGAAGACACGTCGTGATGTCGGCGCGCAGGATAAGCTGTTACCCCAAGAGATACAAGGAGTTGCGGCTTTGTGCCGGAGCGGGGCCACAGCGGCTGTTGTGGCATCTCGGAGGCAGCCGTCACCGCGTCAAACCTTGCACATCGCAGAAGACTTCTCATCTGGAGTTTTTGAAGTCATTGCCCGGCAAGGCGTTACAACTGGCCCTGTTGTTGCTGTTCATACCGGGGCAGGCCCAGCGCGGTGGCGCCCGCGCACGGAATCTTGGGGGCAGCCATGTACCGCATCCGACTCGCCTCGGGCGAGGAACAGACCTACCGGTCGATTCAGGAGCTCACCGCCGGCGTGCAGCGCGGCGAAGTGGCCTCCAGCGCCAGCATTTATCACCAACGGACAGATCGGTGGCTGCCGATCGAATCTCACCCGCACTATCGGATGGCGCGCGAAGGGGCTGCTCCGTCCGCTGCGCCAGCGGCCGCAGATGCCTCTCCGGTGGCAACTTCGACACGGCTCCGATTCCAGCGGCCAGCCAATCCCGTTTCGCCGTCTGCGGTTCGTCCCACGCCTCCGCCGGCCCAGAAGCCGGACTCGGGCGACCTCGAAGAGTTGAATCGGCTCCTGCTCCTGATCGACCCCGCTTCGAACGGCGACCAGCCCCCTGCACTCCCCGCAAACGAGCCCCCCGCGGATGCTGCCAGTCCCGAAGCCGTTGAGGAATCGGCGCCTGTGCCCGAGGAGCCGAGGGAGTTCGAGTCGCTGAAGTCACTCGACGAGCTCACGCCGGTCGCAGCCAGTGAGCCCGATGCCCCCGGCAAGCCAGAGGAACCGGCCGCAGCCGAACCAGACCTCCCGATTCCGGTGCGCCTTGAGCCGATGCCTCCCATGCCCTCGGCCCAGACCATCGAAGTGGTGCACGACATTATGCCCCCGGCGGCGGTGCAGCCGGTGGAGCAGCCATTCCGTTTCCCGCCTCCGGCGCCTCTGTTCCCGTCCCCGGCGCCTCTGGTGGAGGCAACGGTGGCCCCCGTAGCGACGTTGGAGGAGTTCGCGACCCCGGCCGTGTCCCCGTCTCCGGCCCCTATCGAGCGCCGCCGGATGCCCCGGCAGCTCAAGCCGGCGCTCCTGGTTGCCGTCGGCGTCGCGGTCATCGTCGGGCCGCTGGCGTACCGAGCCTGGGCCCCACGAACCAACGATGGGGTGGTGGATGTCGCCTCGGCCACCGCGTCCAGCGGCCAGCAGCCGACGGTGGGATTCCCACTCCCTCCCGCCCCGGAGAGTGTGGCGATTCAGTCGGCCCGTCAGGCGAGCCTCGATTCCGCCGCCGCGGCGGATTCCGCGGCTGCAGCCCAGGTGTTGCCGAGCGCGCCCAAGGTTTCCTTCAATGGCACCGGCTCGGTCAGCGTTGCCTCGAGCCCCGGCGCGGGCAGCCGCCGCGGGGCGGTCGATGGCACCGCCCTGGCCCGAGGCTATGCGCAGGCATACCAGGCAGCGCGCCAGGAACTCAACGCGCGGATGGACGAGAGTGGGCTGGTCCGGCTCTTCGGGCAGACTCAGCTCGGTTCGGCCGACGGCCTCGCCGGTGCCCGGCGTGCGCTCGATGTTGCAGAGGGCGCGATCCGGCAGTATCGCACGCGCGAGGCTGGGATCGAGCGCGCCTACCAGGACAGCGCAAAGGCGCTCGAGCGCAGCGGTGCTTCCCAGGCCGAGGTCCGTGGCTGGATGACACGCCCGAACCTGCGCGAGACGCAGGAAGCGGCCAGCGAGAGCGCCCTCTTCCTCAAGCAGGTCGATGGCGTGCTGGCCCTGCTCCAGGCACAACGAGGACACTACCAGATCACCGGCGAGACGATTCGGTTCGACGATCCCGCGGCCCGTGCGAGCTACGGGGAGCTGCGGGGCTGGATTACTCGTCGAACGGAGTACTGGGCGGATCAATCGCCTTCGGCCGTGCCGCCCACCGTCAAGCCCATCCTCGATGGCATCGGACTGACCCGGCTCCCGCGCGAGCGCTGACACGCCTGGCTGGCCGGCAATCCCTGGGGGCGGATCAGACGATCCGCCCTTATTCGTTTTGACTCTGTGTCGCTCTCGGTGCACCTTCCTACGCCACCCGACATGTCGGGCGCGCCCTGTGATCGTCCTCACCACGCCCGGAAGGCCGGCCTGATAGGTTGATGCCTTGCGACCGTCCAGTTCACCGGATTGAATACGGCGCGTTGAATCACCCGACCCCCACGGAGGAGACTGTGATGCCCAACACATTGCATCGCTCCGGCTTCGCGGCCCTCGCGCTTGCCGTCCTTGCGTTCAG
This sequence comes from Gemmatimonadales bacterium, assembly GCA_035711365.1. Taxonomy (GTDB): domain Bacteria; phylum Gemmatimonadota; class Gemmatimonadetes; order Gemmatimonadales; family GWC2-71-9; genus DASTCF01. The sequence continues at coordinate 3,682 of DASTCF010000059.1, read as the reverse complement.
CGGATGCAACCCTGCGGCCAAGCAGCAGGAGCAGCAGGAGTTGCAGGCCCAGCTCGACCAGATGACGGCCGTCGCCGCCGAAAAGGACACGCTCCTTCAGGCGGTCGCCGAGAACGCGCGTCTCATGAACGAGATCAACGCCGAGATGGCCAAGGTGAAGGATATCAAGGCGGGCGTGGAGCCGGTCGTCAGCGGTGAGGGCGGACCGCAGCCGGCGGCCGATCAGCGCGCCATCGTGCTGGCCCGTGTGCGCGAGATCACCGAGCGGCTGAACACGGCCGAGCAGAGCCTGAACCGGAGCCAGTCCCGGTTGCGGAGTCTGTCCCGGCAGTCCGACAGCCTGCGCTCCGGACTCGCCTCAGTCGAGACGGTCGTGACGGAGTATCAGACGATGATCGCGAGCCAGCGGGTCCAGATCGCCGAGATCAGCAATGAGCTCGCCGCCGCGAAGGAGGAAAACGTCCGGCTCGCCACGGAGAACCAGGTCCTCACCGACACGGTTACCGCCGTTGTGGACCGCGCGAATACTTCCTATTACGTGATCGGCACCAAGGATGTCCTGAAGCAGCGCGGCATCGTGGTAGAGGAGGGGGGCACCAAGTTCCTCTTCTTCGGAAGCCGGGCCCTGCAGCCGGCACGTGTGCTCAATGAGGCCGACTTCACCGCCATCGATCGCCGGGTGGTGATGGAAATCCCGTCTCCGCTCACGACCAAGCGGTACAAGATCGTCTCGCGGCAGAACGTGTCCCACCTGGAGAACAAGCCGGATGACGATGGCTGGCTGACGGGTGGCGTGAAGATCGCCTCGCCCGAGGGGTTCTGGGCCCCGTCGAAGTTCCTGATTCTGGTCGAAGAGGACTAGCGCTGGCGCTGCTGCTTCGACAGGTCGTAATGCAAAGGGGCGCGGATTTCTCCGCGCCCCTTTGCACATCTATCGCTCGAGCAGCACCCGGCGACTGCGCGGGCCGGGCCACGGCCGGGGAATCTCGGCGGACCCCCGCCGGATCGCGCTTATGGCCTCGTCCGGGGAATCAGTCACGGTCAGGAGGTTGAGGTCTCCCGGGTCGATCATCCGCTGCGTGGCGAGGGTCTCGCGCAGGAAATCGAGCAAGGGCTGCCAGTATCCCACCCCCATCAGCACGATGGGGAACATCGCGATCTTGCCGGTCTGCACCAGCGTGAGCGCTTCGAAGAGCTCATCGAGTGTCCCGTAGCCCCCGGGGAGGACGACGAACGCCACGCTGTATTTGACCAGCATCACCTTGCGGACAAAGAAATACCGGAACGTGATGAACCGGTCGAGATACGGGTTGGGCTGCTGCTCATGAGGCAGCTGGATGTTGCATCCGATCGAACGCCCCCCGGCCTCGCGGGCCCCCCGATTGGCAGCCTCCATGACGCCGGGCCCGCCCCCGGTCATGACCGTCAGGCCCTCCTGCGCGAGCAGCCGCCCCATCGTCCTGGCGAGCTCGTAGGTGTCTGCGCCGGGTGGAATCCGGGCCGAGCCGAACACCGTGACGCAGGGCCCAACGAAATGGAGGGACCGGAATCCCCGGAGGAACTCCGCCGCGATCCTCGCGAGGCGCGCCAGTTCGGACAGTCGCGACCGGGGACCCGCCAGCCAGTCCCGGATGTCCGGCGGACTGGGTCCGTCGTTCCAGGCGAGATTTCGAGGGGGCACCGGTGGGAGTCGGGGTTCCGTCATGGGCCGTAAGTTCCGCCGCGAGGGCCACCGGCGCAAACCCGGCGCCCCCTCGTTCCCCGCAGTCTTTCCGTGTATCTTCCTGCCCGGCTTGCCGGCGCCTCGTGCCGGGCGACACCCCGACTTCCAGCAGGAATGCGAGTCTCATGAAGGCATCTGATATCCGGCGCGGCCATGTGATCATGATCGAAGGCAAGCCGTGTCGCGTGATGGATTTTACGCACCGGACCCCGGGGAATCTCCGGGCGTTTGTCCAGGTGCGGTTTCGCAACCTCGTCTCCGGCAACACCTTCGACACGCGCCTCAGCTCGACGGAGAACGTCGACCAGGCCCGCCTGGACACCAAGGAGATGCAGGTTCTTTACCGGGACGCGAATGGCACCCACGTGATGGACCAGTCCACGTATGAACAGTTCACCCTGGACGACGAGATCACCGGCGATCAGGCCGAGTGGCTCGGTCCCGGAATGACCTTCATGGCGGAGTGGCTGAACGGCCGCCCGATCGCGATCGACCTGCCGAGCGTCGTCGAGCTCGAGGTCGTGGACACGGCCCCCATCATGAAGACCGCAACGAAGACCGCCAGCAGCAAGCCTGCGACGTTGAGTAACGGCGTTACGGTGCAGGTGCCGGAATTCGTCGGCACGGGTGAACGGGTGCGCGTCAATCCGAACACCGGCGAGTATCTCGAGCGCGCGAAGTAGGCCCACGGCGCCGGCCGGCGACCCGAAGGCCTCGCACCGTCGTGCGGGGCCTTCTATTTTGGCGGTACCCGCCCACTCGCGCGTACCGGCATCCGGAGCTCACGCATGCACCTGACGACCCTGGATTGGCTCATCGTCGTGCTGTCGATCGTGGTGTCCTTCGTGCCGGCGATTCTCCTCATGCGGCGGGCGGGCTCCAGTACGGCGGAGTTCTTCACGTCGGGGCGGGCCGCCCCCTGGTGGCTCATCGGCGTCTCGATGGTCGCCACCACGTTCAGCACCGACACCCCGAACCTCGTCACCAATCTGGTGCGCGAGCACGGCGTGGCGAACAACTGGGCGTGGTGGTCGTTCCTGCTCACCGGGATGCTCACGGTCTTCTTCTACGCGCGGCTGTGGCGGCGGTCCGGCGTGCTCACCGACCTGGAGTTCTACGAGTTGCGCTACGCCGGGCGCCCGGCCAGAGTCGTGCGCGGATTCCGCGCGGTGTACCTCGGCCTCTTTTTCAACTGCGTCATCATGGCTTCCGTCAATCTCGCGGCCGCCAAGATTGCGAACGTGATGCTTGGCTGGCCGATGGGGAAGACGCTCCTCGTCTGCGCCCTGCTCAATGTGGCCTTCGCCGCCACCTCGGGACTCTGGGGCGTACTCGTCACCGACTTCATCCAGTTCGGCGTGGCGATGGCCGGATCGTTCGCGGCGGCCTGGTTCGCCCTCAAGCAGCCCGAAGTGGGCGGGATCTCTGGGCTCCTCTCGCGGATCGATCCAGCCACGCTGAATCTCCTGCCGGATTTCACCGACTGGGGCCTCACGTTGTCCGTTCTCGTGATTCCGCTGACGGTGCAATGGTGGTCGGTCTGGTATCCCGGCGCGGAGCCGGGGGGCGGCAGCTACATCGCGCAGCGCATGCTGGCCGCGCGAAGCGAGCGGGACGCGATGGCCGGCACGCTCCTGTTCAACGTCGCGCATTACGCCCTGCGGTCCTGGCCGTGGATCATCGTGGCGCTGGCGTCCCTCCTGGTGTATCCGGATCTCGCCGACATCGCCAAGAGCTTCCCTCACGTGGATCGGTCTCTCATCGGCCACGACATGGCCTATCCCGCCATGCTCAAGTTCCTGCCGGTGGGCTGGCTTGGGCTGATGGTAGCCGGACTCCTGGCAGCTTACATCTCCACCATTTCAACCCACCTCAACTGGGGCACGTCCTACCTGGTGCACGACCTCTACCGCCGATTTATCAGGGAGGGCGCCAGCGAGGCCCATTACGTCCTGGTCG